>NZ_JABFNH010000004.1:0-15530 GCF_017168435.1 Micrococcus sp. KRD070 | reverse complement strand
CCGAGCCCCACCGCGCTGCCCGTCGGCGACCCCGCGGCCGACGCCCCGGCGGCCGGGCGCGTCCTGGAGACGCTGCTCGCCGAGGAGACGGCCGCGGCGGGGACACCGCAGGCCGAGGCCCCGGCGGTGCTGTCCTCGTCGGCGGGTGTGCTGCGCCTGACCGCGGTCGTCACCCAGCCCACCGCGGCCCGGCTCGAGCTCGAGTCGATCACGGACCTCAACGGCCGGTGCGAGTCGCTCACCGCCGTCGCACCCCCGCCCCTGACCGCCGCGGCGGGCCCGGACGCGGCCACGGCCCTGCGCACCCGCCTGGACCGGCTCGCCGGCTGCCGTCCCGAGACCTGGCTGGCCGACACCGAGGACCCGACCGCCGCCGTCGTCGCGGACGAGGCCCAGGTCGCGCTGCTGACCGGCACGGATCCGGAGATCGACGCGAACACGCTCGTCCCGCTCGAGGACGACGGCCGCGTGCTCCCGGAGGGGCGGCTGACCGCCGTCGGCTCCGCCGCGACGCTGGACGACGACGCCGAACGGCGCATCGCCGAGGTGATGTCCGCCCTCGACGGCGACGGCCTGCGGGAGCTCGAACGGCTCACCACGGGCGCCGACCCGCTTCCGGTCGCCGAGGCCGCGCAGTACTGGCTGGTGGACCATGGCCTGGAGGACGCGCCCGAGGACTGGTTCGTGCCCCGCGGCTCCTGGTTCTGAGCTCGCACGGGGGCGGGGTGCCGGCCCGCGTCGCACGAGCTCGACTGTGACGCACACCGCCCGGGGGGTGCCATGATGGGGGGCATGCCGAGCCCGCATCCCCGCCAGATCCGCCAGTCCGCCAAGCTGCTGAACGTCCGCTACGACGTGCGCGGCCCCATCCTGGAGGAGGCGCAGCGGATGGAGGCCGCGGGCCACCGGATCATGAAGCTGAACATCGGCAACCCGGCCCCGTTCGGCTTCGAGGCGCCGGACGCCGTCCTGGCGGCGATGCACCAGCACCTGCCGCACGCGCAGGGCTACTCGGACTCCAAGGGCATCTACTCGGCGCGCACCGCCGTCTCGCAGTACTACGAGTCCCGGGGCATCCGGGACATCGGCGTGGACGACGTGTTCATCGGCAACGGCGTGTCCGAGATGATCACGATGGTCCTGCAGGCCCTGGTCGACGACGGCGACGAGATCCTCGTCCCCTCGCCCGACTACCCGCTGTGGACCGGCGCCACCACCCTGGCCGGGGGCCGGGCGGTGCACTACCGCTGCGTCGAGGAGGAGGGCTGGGAGCCCGATCTCGAGCACATCGAGTCCCTCATCACGGAGCGCACCAAGGGCATCGTCCTGATCAACCCGAACAACCCCACCGGCGCGGTCTACTCCCGCGCCGTGCTGCAGGGCATCGTGGACGTGGCCCGCCGCCACAACCTCGTCCTCATGGCGGATGAGATCTACGAGAAGATCACCTACGACGGCGCCCGCCACATCAACGCCGCCGGCCTGTCCGACGACGTGCTCACCCTGACGTTCTCCGGCCTGTCCAAGGCGTACCGGGTGGCGGGCTACCGCTCCGGCTGGGTGGCCGTGTCCGGGCCGAAGCACCGGGCCGCCGACTTCCTCGAGGGCCTGACCCTGCTGGCCAACATGCGGATGTGCGCCAACGTGCCGGCGCAGCACGCCATCCAGGTGGCACTGGGCGGCTACCAGTCCATCAACGACCTCGTCCTGCCCGGCGGTCGACTGCTCGAGCAGCGCAACCTCGCCCAGGACCGCCTGAACGCCATCCCCGGCGTGTCCGTGCAGCCGGCTCACGGCGCCCTCTACCTGTTCCCGCGGCTGGACCCGGAGGTCTACGCGATCGACGACGACGAGGCGTTCGTCATCGAGCTGCTGCGGGCGAAGAAGATCCTCGTCTCGCACGGCGGGGCGTTCAACTACCCGCACAGCGACCACTTCCGGCTCGTCACGCTGCCCAGCGTGAAGGACCTGAGCGTGGCCCTGGACCGCCTCGAGGACTTCCTCGAGGACTGGAGGGAGCGCCATGGCTGACACCCCGGCCACCGCGGCGGGCCGGCCCGCCCGCGCCACCGACGACGACGGCGTCTTCGACGCCCCCGCGCGGGAGCTGTTCGCCGCCCGCCGCGGGGACGAGGTCCGGGGCCCGGCCGACGTCGACGCCGCCGCGACGCCCGGCTACGGCGGGGACAAGGCGAAGGGCAAGAAGGACCTGGCCGCGCGCGGCCGGGCGCTCGCCGACCTGCAGGAGCTGCTGTTCGCCCAGTCGGTGCGCGACGCGCCCGTGGGAGAGGTGCCGTCCCTGCTGGTGATCCTGCAGGGCATGGACACCGCCGGCAAGGGCGGGATCATGCGCCACGTGATCGGGGCGATGGACCCGCAGGGCGTCCACCTGCACGCGTTCAAGGTGCCGACCCCGGAGGAGCGCGCCCACGACTTCCTGTGGCGCATCCGACCGCATCTGCCGCGGCCCGGCCTGGTCTCCGTGTTCGACCGCTCGCACTACGAGGACGTGCTCGTGCACCGCGTGCGCGGGCTCTCCCCGCTGGCCGAGGTGGAGGAGCGCTACGGGGCGATCCGCGAGTTCGAGGCGGCCGTGCGCGCCGCGGGGACGCGGATCGTCAAGGTGATGCTGCGGATCTCGCCGGAGGAGCAGGCCGAGCGCCTGCTGGCCCGCCTGGACGACCCCACGAAGCACTGGAAGTTCAGCGAGGGCGACCTCGACGACCGCGCGTACTGGGACCAGTACACGGACGCGTACCGGATCGCGATCGAGCGGACGGACACCGAGGACGCGCCGTGGTTCATCGTGCCGGCGGACCGCAAGTGGTTCGCGCGGCTGGCGGTGCAGCAGCTGATCATCGAGACCCTGCAGGGGATGGGGCTGGACTGGCCGGAGGCCGACTTCGACGTCGCGGCGGCCCGCCGTCGCCTGCTGGCGGGCTGAGCGCCGCCGTCGTCGCGGTGGGCGGGGCAGTGGTGGTCGGACCTTGCCAAGCCCGGGGCCGCGGTGAGTGGATGGAGGAACACCGGGCGCCGCAGAGGCGCGCCGGACCCGATCCGAAAGGTGCACTCATGACTGAGAACGCTGTCCAGAACGCCCCGCTGTCCGGCAAGACCGTCGCGTTCCTCGCGACCGACGGTGTCGAGCAGGTCGAGCTGACCTCCCCGTGGGAGGCCGTGATCGCCGCGGGTGCGACCCCCGTGCTCGTCTCCCCGAAGTCCGGCACCATCACCGCGATGAAGTCCGACTGGGAGCACGGCGAGTCCTTCGAGGTGAACACCACGGTGAAGGACGCCAAGGCCGAGGACTTCCACGGCCTCGTGATGCCGGGCGGCACCCTGAACGCGGACGCCCTGCGCATCGACACGGACGCCCAGGCATTCGTGCGTGCCTTCTTCGAGCAGCACAAGCCGGTGGCGGCCATCTGCCACGCCCCGTGGACCCTGATCGAGGCCGGCGTCGTGGACGGCCGCCGTCTGACCAGCTACGCGTCCCTGGAGTCTGACCTGAAGAACGCGGGCGCCCAGTGGGTGGACGAGGAGGTCGTCGTGGACAGCGGGCTGACCACCTCGCGCACCCCGGACGACCTCGACGCCTTCAACGCCAAGCTCGTGGAGGAGCTGGGCGAGGGCAAGCACGAGGATCAGACCGCCTGACCGACGTCGGGAGCAAGCCGCGTGGGGCGGGGGCCGTTGGCCCCCGCCCCCGCCGTTTCTCGAACGAAAGCGCCGCGGAGGCCGCCGTTTCTCGAACGAAAGCGCCGCGGAGGCCGCCGTTTCCCGAACGAAAGTGGGGGGCGGGATCAGTCGGCGTCGGGGGCGGCCTCGCCGCGCACCTGGTCGAGGCGGGCGCGGGCGCCGTCGAGCCAGGCCTGGCAGCGGTCGGCCAGCGCCTCCCCGCGCTCCCACAGGGCCAGGGACTCCTCGAGGCCGGCGCCACCGGCCTCCAGCCTCCCCACGGTCTCCACCAGCTCGGCGCGCGCCTGCTCGTAGCTCATGCGGGCCACGTCCGAGACGTCCGCGGAGGTGAAGCCCTCCACACCGCTGGGGCGGCCCGCGTCCTGCGTCTGCTCCATGCCCTGTTCACTCATGCCTGTCGTGTCCTCTCGTGGGATGGGGTCGGGGTGGTCCGATGCGTCGCGACGACGTCCGCGGCGATCCGCCCGGCCGCCACGAGGATGTCGAGCCGGTCGTCCGGGGCGACCTGGTCCGCGTCGCGCACGACCTGCCCGGCGTGCTGGACCACGGCGTAGCCGCGGTCGAGAGTGCGCTGCGGGGACAGGGCGCGGACGCGGGCGCGCAGCTGCGTGAGGGCGTCCTCCTCGCGGACGAGCCGGTGGCCCAGGGCGGACCGGCCGCGCTCGCGCCACCGGTCCGTCTCCTCCTGCCGCGTGTCCACCATCACGTGCGGGCGGGCCAGCACGGGCCGGGAGCGCAGGGCCGCGAGCCCCTCGGCCTCGGCGTGCACGCGGCGCTCGACGGCCGAGGCCAGCCGCAGGCGCGCGTCGGCGAGCCCGGCGGCCTCCTGGGCCGCGTCCGGGACGATCCGTTTGGCCGCGTCCGTGGGCGTGGAGGCGCGCAGGTCGGCGACGTCGTCGAGGACCGGGCGGTCCGCCTCGTGGCCGATCGCCGAGACGACGGGCGTGCGCGCCGCCGCCACGGCGCGCACCAGTGCCTCGTCCGAGAAGGGGAGCACGACCTCCTCGAGCGCGCCGCCGCCGCGGGCGATGACGATGACGTCCACGGCCGGGTCGGCGTCGAGCTCGGCGAGCGCGGCGGCCACCTGTCGAGGGGCCTCGGCGCCCTGCACGGCGACCTCGCGGATCTCGAACTCGGCGGCGGGCCAGCGCAGCAGGGTGTTGCGCAGCACGTCCTGCTTCGCGTCCGAGTCGCGGCCGGTGATGAGCCCGATCCGGTGGGGGAGCAGGGGCAGGGGCCGTTTGCGCGCGGGGGAGGTCAGCCCCTCCTCGGCGAGGGCCCGGCGCAGCAGCTCCACGCGGGCCAGCAGATCGCCGAGGCCGACCGGGCGCATCTCCTGCACGTTCATGGACAGGCGCCCGGCCTTGAGCCAGAAGTTCGGCTTCACGCGCGCCACCACGCGGGAGCCCTGCTGGACGGTCCCGTCCAGGGTCATGGCGACGTTCCGCCAGGCGGTGAGCGGCAGGGAGACCTCCTCCTCGAGGTCCCGCATGGTCATGTAGACGTTGCCGCGGTTGTTCTTGAACTCGATGAGCTGGCCCTCGATCCACGTGGCGGGGGCACGCTCGATGTGGGCCTTGAGGTTCTCGGAGAGCCGGCGCAGGGGCCACGGCCGCTCAGCGGAGGTCTCGCCCGCGCGGGCGGGTGCCGAGACGGGCACGTCCGACGTCGCCGAGGCGCCCTCGGTCACGGGCTGGTCCATCCGGGTCCCTCCTGTCCGCGCCCGGTCCGCCCGGGCACGGGCCCACCGTACCGCCCTCGCCGGACGCGCAAGACGGTGCCCCGGTGTCCCCCCGGGGCCGCCGCCGACCCGGTCGGGTGCTCAGACCGGGGAACCTCCGGCCAGGATCGGTACGCTCGACGGGGTCGGAACGGAATGGAAAGGACCCCATGCGCACCACCCTCAGCCTCCTCGTCGCAGCCCTGGCGGGCCTGCTGGCGGTGCTCGCGACGGCCGGCGCCCTCGTCGACGAGGCGACGCACCGCCCGGAGCTGCTGCGCGGGGTGACGGAGCAGGTCGCCGTGGACCCCGAGGTCCGCGCCGCCGTGCCGGGGGTGATCGACGACGTCGTGCACGACGCCGTCCCCGAGCAGGTGCCGGGCCCGCTGGCCCAGACGGCCGAGGACCTGCTGCGCCCGCTGGCCCAGCGCGTGGCGGACGACCCGCAGGTGGTGCAGGGCTGGTCCGACACCGCCGACGAGGCCCGGCGCGCCTGGCTCGCCCAGCTCGAGGACCCGGAGGGCGCGGACGAGCCCGGCTCGGGCGCGGACGTGACCATCCCGTTCGGTCCCGTCGCGCAGTCCGGGATCACCGCCGCCCTGGGCGACATCGAACGTGACCTGCGCGAGGACCGGTTCGACCTGCCCGGGCAGGCGCTGCTGGAGACGATCATGGGCGCGGACGTCGGCGACTGGGCCGCGGACACCCTGCTGGCGCCCCTGTACGACCGCGCCGCGGAGCTGCGGGACAGCACCGCGCTGCGCATGGACGCGCGCATCGACGCCCTGGCCGGCACGGACCGGGCCACCGTGCACCGCTGGGTGGACGCCTCCACGCACTGGCGCTGGGCCGCCGCCGCCTCCGTGCTGGCGCTCGTGGGCGCCCTGCTGCTCGCCCCCCGACGACGGCGGGGCCTCGCCCTGGCCGTGGCGGGTGCGGTCGCCCTGGCCGGCGGGCTGATCGGCGGCGCCCGCCTGGGTCCGGACGCGGTCCACCTCACGGCGCCCGAGGGGGCCTCCCCCGGGGTGGCCGCGTTCGTCCAGCAGATGGAGGACGCCGCGCGCCCGGCGTTCGCGGCCGCCGTCGCCCCCTACCCCCAGACCCTGACCACCCTGGGCTGGATCGTGCTGGCCGCGGGCCTGCTGCTGGCCCTGGCGGAGCTGTGGGTCGCTCGGCGTGGGCGGGTCCGCGCGGCCCGGGCGGACGGTTCCCCCGTGGTGGGCCGCTCCCACACCGCGGCCGACGTCACGTCGCGCTGAGCCCGCGGCGAAGCCCGGGCCCGGTCGGCGTCCCGGCCGATAGCATGGAGGGCATGTCCGCTCCCTCCGTCTCCGCCCGTCCGTCCGCCGTCGGCCTCGGGATGCCGCAGGTCCCGCGCGTCCGTCGTCCCCGTGAGGAGGTCGAGGCGGCCGCGCCCGTGTCCGGCGAGAAGCGCGTGCTGCTGGCCGCCCCCCGTGGCTACTGCGCCGGCGTGGACCGCGCCGTCGTCGCCGTCGAGAAGGCCCTCGAGCACCACGGCGCCCCCGTGTACGTTCGCAAGGAGATCGTCCACAACCGGCACGTCGTGGACACCCTGACCGAGCGCGGCGTGGTGTTCGTCGACGAGCTGGACGAGGTGCCCGAGGGCGCCCTGACCGTGTTCTCCGCGCACGGCGTGTCCCCGGCCGTCGTCGAGGAGGCCGCCCAGCGCAACCTGCGCACCATCGACGCCACGTGCCCGCTCGTGACCAAGGTGCACCGCGAGGCCGTGCGCTTCGCCAAGCAGGACAAGCAGATCCTATTGATCGGCCACGAGGGCCACGAGGAGGTCGAGGGCACGTTCGGCGAGGCGCCCGAGCACACCACGGTGATCAACGACGTCGCCGAGGCCCGCACCGTCCAGGTGGAGGACCCGGACAACCTGATCTGGCTCTCCCAGACCACGCTCTCCGTGGACGAGACCCTCGAGATCGTCTCCGTGCTGCGCGAGCGGTTCCCGAACCTGCAGGACCCGCCCTCGGACGACATCTGCTACGCCACCTCCAACCGGCAGGCGGCCATCAAGTCGATCTCGCCGGAGTGCGACCTGGTGATCATCGTGGGCTCGGCGAACTCCTCGAACTCGGTGCGCCTCAAGGAGGTCGCCGCGGAGTACGGGGCCTCCCGCGCCGAGCGCGTGGACTTCGCCAACCAGGTGGACGAGTCCTGGTTCGAGGGCGTGGCCACCGTGGGCCTGTCCTCGGGCGCGTCCGTGCCCGAGGTGCTGGTCCAGGAGGTGCTCGCGCTGCTGGCCGAGTACGGCTACGGGCAGGTGGACGAGGTGGTGACTGCCGAGGAGGACATCATCTTCTCCCTGCCCAAGGAGCTGCGCGCCGAACTCAAGCGGGTGGGCGACGAGTCCCGCTCGCTCGGCGGACGCCGTCGCGACGCCGAGGCCTGACCGCGCCCCTCGTCTCCCCTCGCTGAGGCCCGCAGACTCGCCGTCACGACGCCGGCGTAGCGGCGCGTCTGCGGGCCTCGGCGTGCCCGGGCCTCGGCGTTCCGGGCCGGCGGGTGGTCAGGGACTCAGAGCCCGAAGACCCAGACGAGCAGGGTCATCGACGCGATGGAGATCAGCACGACGGCGATGATGTTCAGCCACACGCCGCCCTTCACCATCTGGCCGATGGTCACGTAGCCGGAGCCGTACGCGATGGCGTTCGGCGGGGTGGCCACGGGCAGCATGAACGCGCAGGTCGCGGCGAGGGCGACGGGCGCGGCCAGCATGAGCGGGGCGACGCCGGTGCCCAGGGCCACGCCGGAGGCGACGGGCAGGAACGTGGCCGCGGTGGCCGTGTTCGAGGTCATCTCGGTCAGCAGCAGGATGCCGACGGCGGCGATCACCACGAGCACCCACACGGGGATGTCGCCGAGGCCCTTGACCTGCTCACCGAGCCACGTGGACAGGCCCGACTTGGAGAACTGACCGGACAGGGCCAGGCCGCCGCCGAATAGCAGGAGCACGCCCCACGGCAGCTCCTTCGCGGCCTCCCAGTCGAGCAGGCGCACGCCGCGCCCGGCCCCGCCGCCGGCCGGCAGGAGGAACAGGATGAGTCCGACGACCATGGCGATGGCCGCGTCCGAGAGCAGCGGGGACGTCAGGTCCAGGACGTACTCGGAGATCAGCGGCACGGTGATCCAGGCCAGCGCGGCGAGGATGAAGACGGCGAGGACCTTGGCCTCGGGGGCGCTCATGCGGCCGAGGCGGGCCAGCTCGGTGGCGATCAGGTCGCGGCCGCCGGGGACCACGTCGATCTCCGGGCGGAACAGCACGCGGGTGAGCAGGAACCAGCACGCGAAGAGCAGCACGACGGCGATCGGCACGCCGACCAGCATCCACTGGCCGAAGCCGATCTCCACGCCGTGCTCGGCGGCCATGTGGCCCGCGAGCAGGGTGTTGGGCGGGGTGCCGATGATGGTGCCGAGCGAGCCGATGGACGCGGCGTAGGCGATGCCGAGCATGAGCGCGGTGCCGAAGTTCGTCTTCGTGAGGGAGCGGATCTCGGCCTGCGTGGGGGCCTCGCCGGGCGCGGATGCGGGCGCTGCGGGGCGGTCGGCCTGGTCTACTGCCTCGTCCGCGGTCAGGGCGCCGTCCGTGCCGTAGCGCTGGACGAGCACGAGGATGGACACGCCGATGGGGAGCATCATCACGGCGGTGGCGGTGTTGGACACCCACATGGAGATGAACCCGGTGGCGATCATGAAGCCCAGGACGAGGTTCACGGTCCTGGCGCCCATGAACTTCAGGACGCCGAGCGCGATGCGCCGGTGCAGGTTCCACCGCTGCATGGCCAGGGCGAGCATGAAGCCGCCCATGAACAGGAAGATGATGTTGTTGCCGTAGCTCGCGCCGACGGCGTCGAAGGTGATGCCGCCGTCGGACTCCTCGGCGGGCACGCCGAGCGGGAAGACGACGAGCGGCAGCAGGGCGGTGGCGGGGATGGGCAGGGCCTCGGTCATCCACCACACGGCCATGAGCACGGCGGTGGCGGCGACGAGGCGGGGCCAGACGCCGAGGTCGCCCGGCATCAGCAGGAACAGGGCGACGGCGAGCAGGGGGCCGGCCACGAGGCCGATGATGCGCTTGACGTTCTCGCCGCCGGGCAGCGGCTCGTCACGCATGCCCGGGGAGAGGTCGTGTTCGAACTCCTGGGCGGCCGCTCGGGGGTCGAAGCGGGAGACGTGCTCGTTGACGTTGCTCGGCGGGGGGAGCGGACGGGACTGCATGGGGCCTCCTCATCAGGTCAGGCCCTCGGCGCGGCCTGGCAATTCTCTGTGAGTTTCACGGTAGCAAGTGGCCCGGGGCACGGAAAGACGACGTCGGGGGCCGCGACGGCCCACCCGCCCACGCCTCCCGCGCCGACTCCTGCCGACGACGGCGCAGCTCGTCCTCCTCCACGCCCGCGACCAGTTCCGGGGCGGCCAGGGGCCGGGGCGCGGACTCGAGCGTGCGGATGTCCGGCGTGGGGGCCAGGCCCGGGTCGACGTCGCGGAGGCGCCGGGCGGCGGGGAGCACGCGCGACTCGACGTTGCCGACGAGCTGGTTGTAGCGGTCCACGGCGGTCTTGAGGGAGCCGCCCATGCGGTCCAGGTGGGTGCCGAGCGTGCCGAGACGCTCGTAGAGGTCCTTCGCGCTGGCCACCACGGTGTGGGCGTTCTCGGCCAGGGTGTCCTGCCGCCACGCGTAGGCCACGGACTTCAGGGCGGTCAGGAGGGAGACGGGGGCGACGAGCGCGACGTTCCGGGAGAACGCGTGGTCCAGCAGCCCGGGATCCGCGTCCAGGGCCGCGGCCAGGAGCGACTCGGCGGGCAGGAAGCACAGGACCAGCTCGGGGGAGTGCTCGAGGCCGGCCCAGTAGGACTTCGCGGAGAGCTGGTCCACGTGGCGGCGCACGGCCGCGGCGTGCTGGGCGGCGAGTGCCTGGCGCCGCTCGTACGCCTCCTCACCGGGCTCGTCCGCGAGGGCCTCGGCGGCCAGCGCGTCCCCGATGGGGGCCTTGGCGTCCACGGCCATGGCCTTGCCGCCGGGCAGGGACACCACGAGGTCCGGGCGGAGGCGCTCGCCGTCCTTGCCGGACAGCGTGGCCTGCTCCGTGAAGTCCACGTGGTGGAGCATGCCCGCCGCCTCGACGACCCGCCGCAGCTGCGCCTCGCCCCAGTGGCCCCGCGCGGAGGTGGACTTGAGGGTGGCCATGAGCGACGTGGTCTGGTTCAGCAGGTCCCGGTCCGTGGCCGCGGCGGCGCGGAGCTGCTCCCCGAGCCGGCCGAACTGGGACGCCCGGTCCCGCTCCAGCACGCTCACCTGCTCCTGGAGCGCCGCCAGCCGCTGGCCCAGCGGGGCGAGCGTGGACATCACCTGGGACTCCGCGCGTTGGCGTTCGGCGTCCTCGGCGCGCGCGGCCGTGAGCGCGCGCTGCTCCGCCCGGGCGGCCGCGAGCTCCTCTCGCGTCCCCTGGTGCTCGGTGCGCAGCGCGGCCAGCTCGGCCTGGGCCCGGCGGGCCTCCTCACCGCCGCCGGCCGCCCGGCGCCACATGAGCCACGCGCCCACCAGGGCACCCAGCACAAGTCCGAGGATGAGGGCGAGCAGCAGGCTGAGGATCTCCATGACCCCACCCTCGCAGGCCGCACGGACACGGTAGGCCGCGGCGCGCCGTCGTCGTGGTGGGCGGCTCAGCCGAAGAGCGGGTTGGGGCCGTTGGCCACGACCTGCGGGTCGCCGTCGACGCGGGCGGCGATGCCCGCCGCGGCCACACCGGGCAGATAGGGGAAGACCATGCGGGTCGAGGCCAGGGCGGCGGCGTCGAAGGCCTCCACCGCGACGGCCGGGCGGGGCCCGTCCGCCGTCTCGATCTCGCCGTCGAACACGGCCACCGCCCGCGTGGGGCGCGGGCTGATCTTCGCGACCGTGGCGGCCGCCTGCTCGGGCTCGAGGTCCGGGTGCTCCCACATGCCGCGCTGGCCGTCGGCGGCGACGGCGAGGATCGTCGGGGCGAACACGGACTGCCGGCCGAGCGTGTCGAACACGTGCTCCACCGCGAGGCTGATCAGCGGCAGCAGCTCGCCGCCGGGAGGCGTGGGGGTCGGTCCGGTGGGCGTCGGGGTGCTCATGGGGCCGAGGCTACCGGCCCTGTCCGACGGCGCCCACCCGCGCCTAGCGTGAGCACATGCAGCTGACCATCGCCCCCGGGGACATCACGGCCACGCACGCGGACGCCGTCGTCAACGCCGCCAACTCCACCCTGCTCGGCGGCGGAGGAGTGGACGGCGCCATCCATCGGCGTGGCGGCCCCGAGATCCTGGCCGAGTGCCGCCGCCTGCGCGAGACCGACCTGCCGGAGGGGCTGCCCGCCGGGCAGGCCGTGGCGACGACGGCGGGGCGCCTGCCCGCGCGCTGGGTCATCCACACGGTGGGCCCGGTGTGGGCCAAGACGATCGACAAGTCCGACACCCTTGCCTCGTGCTACCGCGAGTCCCTGAAGGTGGCGGCCGGGCTCGGCGCCCGGACGGTCGCGTTCCCGGCGATCTCCGCGGGGATCTACGGCTGGCCCATGGAGGACGCGGCGCGGATCGCCGTCGAGACCTGCCACGCGATGGCGGACGAGGTGGGCGGCACCGTGGACGAGGTGCTGTTCGTGCCGTACGGCGACACGGCGGAGGCCGCGTTCCGGACCGTCCTGGACAGGGTTGAGCGGGACTGACTCAACTCCGTGGAATACCCCGTGGGGGGACGGCGTTGCACAGGACAGTCGCCGCTCAACCGGAGCGGCCCGCCCTGCATGAGGAGTGATCGACCATGGCTCGTCCCATTGATCCGTTCCGCGAGATGGAGCGCCTGATGACCGGCTTCGCCCGCACCTCCGGCGCCGCCTCCATGCCCATGAACCTCTACCGCGAGGGCGACGTGTTCGTCGCCGAGGTGGAGCTGCCGGGCGTGGACCCGAGCTCGATCGACGTGGACGTCGAGGAGCGCACGCTCACCGTCCGCGCCGAGCGCAAGGAGGCCCCCGCCGGGGAGGACCGTCGCTGGCTCACCAAGGAGCGTCCGGCCGGCACCTTCGCCCGCCAGCTCAACCTCGGCCAGGGCCTGGCCCTGGACAAGATCGAGGCCGACTACAGCGACGGCGTGCTGCTGCTGACCATCCCGGTGGCCGAGCAGGCCAAGCCGCGCAAGATCCAGGTCAAGCACACCGGCTCCGCCGCCCAGGTGGAGGGCGAGGCCGTAGAGGGTGAGGCCGTGGAGGGCTCCGCCGCCGAGGCCTCCGGCGAGTGATCGCCCTCTGACGGAGCCGTGGCCGGCGTGACCGGCGCGCGGCCCGTTCCCCCGAACGCAGATGCGGCGGGCCCCCACCGGGGGCCCGCCGCTTCCGCGTGGTGGTCAGGCGCGGTCGGCCAGGATCAGCTGTGCCGCCTTCTCGCCGATCATGAAGCACGTGATGTTGGGGGTTCACGGTCACGTGCTCGGGCATCACGGAGGCGTCGGCCACGCGCAGACCCGTCACGCCCTTGACGCGCAGGCGGGCGTCCAGGGGGCTCATGGCGTCGTCGTCGGCGCCCATGCGCACCGAGCCCACCGGGTGGTACACGGTGTTGTGGGTGCGGCGCACGTAGTCGGCGATCTCCTCATCGGTCTGCGCCTCCACGCCCGGGGCGAGCTCCCGGCCGGCCCACTCTGCCATCGCCGGCTGGGAGACGATCTCCCGGGCCAGTCAGATGCCGGCCACCGCGACGGCCACGTCATGGCCCTCCGGGTCGGTGAAGTAGCGCGGGTCCACGGCCGGCTTGTCCCAGTAGTCGTTGGAGCGCAGGCGCACGGTGCCGCGGACCTTGGCGTGGGGTGGACCCGGTGGCCCTGCGGTCTCGGCTGTCGTCCTCTGGTCGGCAGACACAGGTGTGCTTCCTCTCGTCGGGGTCTGGGCGGCCCGTCCACACTACGGATCGGTCATCTGGGCGGGGATGCGTGCTGGGTGGTGCGGGTCTCTGGGTCCGTGGGGGCGGGGGCTGGGGCTGCCGGGCCCCGTGGCCGCTGGGCCTCTGGGTTCCGTGGGCAGGAGAGCGAAGGTTTCTGCCCCCGGAAGCGAAAACCCTGCCGGTTCTGCCCCCGGAACAGGGGAGAGCGCGCTTTCTGCCCACGGAGCGGGCGGGGCTGCCGGTTCTGCCCACGGAACGGGGCCGGTGCGGGACGCCTCCGCCGCGGTGGGTCCGCCGGTAGACTGCCGGACTGTGGCTTTGACTATCGGATTCGTGGGACTGCCCAACGTGGGCAAGTCGACCCTGTTCAACGCGCTGACGCGCCAGACCGTGCTCGCGGCGAACTACCCGTTCGCGACGATCGAGCCGAACGTGGGCGTGGTGAACCTGCCGGACGAGCGGCTGCCCCAGTTGGCCGAGATCTTCGGCTCCGAGCGCATCCTGCCGGCCACGGTGTCCTTCGTGGACATCGCCGGCATCGTGAAGGGCGCCTCCGAGGGGGAGGGGCTGGGCAACCAGTTCCTGGCGAACATCCGTGAGGCCCACGCGATCGCCCAGGTGGTGCGCGCGTTCGACGACGGCGACGTCGTCCACGTGGACGGCAAGGTGGACCCGGCCTCGGACATGGAGACCATCAACACAGAGCTGATCATCGCGGACATGCAGACCGTGGAGAAGGCGATCCCGCGCGTCGAGAAGGAGGTCAAGGGCAAGAAGAAGGAGCCCGCCGACCTCGAGGCGCTCCAGGCCGCGCTCGCGGTGCTGGAGCGGGGCGAGACGATCTTCGCGGCGAAGGACAAGGACAAGCTGGACATGGACCGGCTGCGGGAGCTGAGCCTGCTCACCGCCAAGCCGTTCATCTACGTGTTCAACTCGGACGACGGCGTGCTGGGGGACGAGGCCAGGCAGCAGGAGCTGCGCGACCTGGTGGCTCCCGCTCAGGCCGTGTTCCTGGACGCCAAGCTGGAGTCCGACCTCGTGGAGCTCTCCGAGGACGAGGCCCGCGAGATGCTGGAGATGAACGGCCAGGACGAGTCCGGGCTGGACCAGCTGGCTCGCGTCGGCTTCTCAACGCTCGGCCTGCAGACGTATCTGACGGCGGGGCCGAAGGAGACGCGCGCGTGGACCATCCCCGTCGGCGCGACGGCGCCCGAGGCCGCCGGCGTGATCCACACCGACTTCCAGCGCGGCTTCATCAAGGCCGAGATCGTCTCCTTCGACGACCTCGTGGCCGCCGGCTCCATGGCCGAGGCGAAGGCCGCGGGCAAGGTGCGCATGGAGGGCAAGGAGTACGTGATGAAGGACGGGGACGTGGTGGAGTTCCGGTTCAACGTGTAAAATTCTCCTATAGGAGAGTATTTGCCGATTTATTTAAGCCGGAGCACTCGATTGATTAGTGGGAGTCTTCCTGGCGCAATATTCGCCTAGGTCGGACCTGGGCTGCCCACTGAGTGTGAGGACCAGGTTGTACTCGATCGGAGATCGTAGCCATGAAGAACAAAGTGGGATACGTCGACCGAAACCAGCTGCGGAGCTGGGCTGACACACGCTCCTCGCAGTCCGAGTTCCCACGTCTAGTGCGACGCCTCATCCTGGAAACCACGCCAGGCCTGGTCGAACTTGGGATGCCCGCGGGTGACGGGGTGGCGGCTGGCGATTGGGACGGTTCAGTCCGGACGGCGAAAGCGACGGCTTGGGTTCCGGACGGCTTGTCCGTGTGGGAACTGTCAGTCGATTCCAGCCCCAACTCCAAGGCCGACAAGGACTACACCAAGCGAATAGACGCTCCATATGGGACTTCGACATCAGACTGCACTTATGTGGAAGCGATCCTGCGTCCTTGGACGACACGGTCCAGATGGGCTGCAAGCAAGCGGAGCGACAACGTCTGGAGAGACGTCAAGGCCCTTGGACTAGATGTTGTGGGTCATGAGGTTCTTGACATGGGTACCGGGCTGAGATGAGACGAGTGGGCCTCTCCCGCAGGATGGAAGTTCCGGGCGTGTCAACTTGTCTGTGTAAGCGGGGTGGTCACAGGTAGGGGTTGATCCGGTCGGGGTAGGCCGCGGCGAGCTGGGCGAGGGCCTGCTTCCAGTTCGTGACGGCCTGGCCTTCGACGAGCCGG
>NZ_JABFNH010000039.1:0-2646 GCF_017168435.1 Micrococcus sp. KRD070 | reverse complement strand
TGTAAGCGGCCATGAAAAGCTGCCCATAGGTGGCCAGGGAATGACCCGCTGACGGCCATGAGGACTGCCCAGTGATGGCCACGGGAACTGCCCGGTGCTGGCCATCTGGTTTGCCCGCGTTGCTCGTTGCCCGCCGCGTCGTGAGCCGGCGGGGGCCTCCTCCCCGGGTTGGATATCGGTGTCGAATCGAATCCAGCGAGGAAGAGGCCCTGAATGAAGGATGCCGCAGAAACCATGAAAATACTCAGTGCCTATGACCTGACCAAGTCATTGCGGGGCGCCGCCGAGCTGGCCGGTTGCTCCCATCACACCGTGGCCCGGCTGGTGCGGGCCCGCGACGCCGGCCAGACCCCTGGATCCGGAGCCAGCCGCCCGAAGGTCACCGATGTCTGGCTGCCCAAGATCGAGGAATGGGTCGAGGCCTCCACGGGCAGGATCCGCGCCGATGTCGTGCACGCCAAGCTCACCGCAATGGGCTACACCGGCTCTGAGCGCTCCACCCGGCGGGCGGTGGCCGAGGTGAAGGCCGCCTGGCGGGCCGGGAAGCGCCGGGTGCACCGGCCCTGGATCACCGAGCCGGGCGCATGGCTGCAGTACGACTTCGGCGATGGGCCGGCGATCGACGGGGCCAAGACGGTGCTGTTCGTGGCCTGGCTGGCCTGGTCCCGCTACCGGATCGTCATCGCCCTGCGTGATAGGACGGCTCCGAGTGTGTTCGCCGCCCTGGACCGGTGCTTCCGGCTGATCGGGGGCGCGCCGACCTATGTGCTGACGGATAACGAGAAGACAGTGACGGTCTCTCATGTGGCCGGGGTGCCGGTGCGTAACCAGGCCACCGTGGCGTTCGCTCGGCATTACGGCGTGGAGGTGCTGACCTGCCAGCCAGCGGATCCGGCCGCCAAGGGCGGGGTGGAGAACGCGGTGAAGCTGGCCAAGGCCGACCTGGTCCCGAAGGACACCAACCTGCGGGACCAGTACGCCTCGTTCGCTGAGCTCGAGGCCGCCTGCGCGGGGTTCATGGCCATGGTGAACTCCCGGGAGCACCGGGTGACCCGGCGCCGCCCGGACCACATGCTCGCCGAGGAGACCAGCGCGTTGCATCGGATCCCCGCCACGGCGCACACCGTGGCCTACGGGGTGGGACGGAAGGTGCCGGAGAACACGCCGATGGTCTCCTTCGAAAACGCCCAGTACTCGGTGCCCGCGCACCTGCTCGGGGCCGAGGTGTTCGTGCGCCATCACGGCACCGGACCGGACTCGATGGTGGTGATCATGCACGCCGGTGCGCAGGGGCCGGTGGAGGTCGCCCGGCACCGGGTGGCCCGGCCCGGGTCCCCGGCCATCGACGACGCGCACTTCCCCGGCCACGAGACGGACAAGGTGCCCGGGGACTACACCCCGGTGCCCCGTTCGGCGGCGGAGGCCGAGTTCCTGGCCATCGGGGCCGGAGCGAGGACCTGGCTGCTGGAGGCCGCCGCGGCCGGCACCAGCCGGATCGGTCAGAAGATGGCCGAGGCCGTCACCCTGGCCAAGCTCGCCGGCACCGACCAGGTCGACCGCGCCCTCGGGGTGGCCGCGGTGCACCAGCGCTTCGCCCACGGCGACCTGGCCTCCCTGCTCACCGCCGCCGGCCACCGCACCGGGATGCACACCGCCACCGAGGAACGGTCCCTGACCCAGGGCACCGCCGGCTGGGCCGGCCTCGGTACCTCCAACACCGAGGGGGCAGCCCGGTGAGCATCCACACCCCGAACACCGCCGCACCGGCGCTGCCGGCCGATTTGGAGGCGCTGTTGCGGCAGCTGAAGATGCCCCACGCCCGCGGTATCGCCGCCGAGGTACTGGCCACCGCCCGGGCCCAACGCTGGGAGCCGGCCGAGGTCCTCAAGGCCCTGCTGGTCGAGGAGACCACCGGTCGGGCCCGATCCATGCTCGCCGCCCGGCGCAAGGCCGCCGGGTTCCCCACCGGCAAGACCTTCACGACCTGGGATCCGGGCGCCTCCTCGATCCCGGCCCCGACCCAGCAGTCCCTGCGCACCCTGGAATGGCTCTCGCGCAGAGAGAACCTCGTGGTCTGCGGGCCCTCCGGCACCGGCAAGACCTTCTTCCTCGAGGCCCTGGGCCAGCAGGCCGTGGAGGAGGGCAAGCGGGTGGCCTGGTTCACCCTGGAGGACCTCGGGGCGATGATCCGGGCCCACCGGCCCGATGACACCATCACCAAAGCCGTCGCCCGAATCCTGCGCGCCGACCTGATCGTCATCGACGACATCGGCCTGCTGCCGGTCGCCGACGATGCCGCCGAGGGCCTCTACCGCATCGTGGACGCCGCCTACGAGAAACGCTCCGTAGCGATCAGCTCGAACCTGCACCCGGCCGGCTTCGACGAGCTGATGCCCAAGACCCTGGCCACCGCCACCGTGGACCGGCTCCTGCACCACGCCCACGTGTGCCAGACCACCGGAGACTCCGTACGGATGACCCAGGCAATGGCCGGGAAGGGAGTCATGCCACTGAACTGATCCCATCACGGTGGCCAGCACCACCACCCAAACGGGCAAACCAGCTGGCCACCAGTGGGCAGTTCTGATGGCCACCAGCGGGAAGAAACACTGGCCGCCTATGGGCAGAACTCAATGGCCCTTGACA
>NZ_JABFNH010000038.1:0-19150 GCF_017168435.1 Micrococcus sp. KRD070 | reverse complement strand
ACCCCGTGCCACCAGCCCCCACGCATCGCTTCCAGACCCCGCGGCGTGCCGGGGACATGCCCCGGACGCCCAGCTCCAGCAGCCGCGGCGGCCGGCAGCTCGAGCTCGCGCAGCCGGCAGCGTCCCTCCGCGACACGTCCCCGCTCGGCCCGCGCTCGCGGACCCCTGGGCGTAATACGCAGGCCAGCGCCGTGCCGCCTACCCTCGGCCGCAGCTCTGCCGGCGGACATCCACGGCACGCCGGTCTCCCCCATGCGTGGATGACACGGCAGTCATCGCCGCCAGAAGCACCACATGCCGCGGCGCTCCGCCTCCCTGCTCGTGAGCTCCTCGAGCTTGCCCTCCACGCGGCTCAACTCCTGCTCGTACCAACGCAGGTCCGCCTCGCGCTGACTCCTCTTCCGCTCGGCTTCCTCCGCAACTTGATCCTCCAGGCGCTCAGCACGGAGCGTCAGCTCGTCCTGCCAGAAGAGGCCACCGAAGATGGCCACAGAGGACAAGAGCAACCCCCACGCCTCGATCGAGTCGACCACCGGGCTGCGCCAGACAAACCCGGCCGCCAGCGGCACGCAGGCCACGCCGAACGCCGCAAACGCCCAGATGGACCGCGCCCTGCCAGCCTGCCGCGTCGACACCAGGGCACGGAGCACGGCCACGAAGAACACCCACGCCAGGACGAACAGCGCGCGCAGCTCAGGCGACATCGCAGGCTCCCCTCCAGGGGGCGGCGGAGCTGAAAATCCCAGGCTGTCGTCCTCCGAGGCCAGCACGCCCAGCGTCGTTACAGCGGACCAGATCGCCCCCACGATGGCCCCCCACGCGGCCAGCCACCTCCCGCGAGCTTTGAGTTGCGAGGCCCGCTCCGCCGACGCCTGCTCATCGCCTGCCATCTACCCTCCTACCGGGAACCCCCGGGACTCGGCCTGGCGCCGATCCACGCCGCCGGCACCCTCCGCCCATCTTGTCCCGACTCAGCCGCCAGAGAGCCCACCTCCCGCGGAAATCGCTGTCGACCCAACGACCACGCCGGGGACGTGCCCCGGACCCGCGGCCGCCGGCGCCCCGAGCTGAAGCAGCCGCGGCCGCCGGCAGCACATCTCCACGCCACGTCCCCGGCCGACCCGCGCTCGCGGACGCGTTCGCTCCGGGCTGGCCGGGCCGGGACGTCCGCACGCCGGCGTCGCCGTCGAGTGGACGGGGCCGCCGACGCTGCGACCATGGGTGGCCCTGGCGGTGCTGCCCCCGTGTGCGCGTCCCCCCGGCTCCGCAGGTGTCTTGCCGGCCCGGGGCTGGAGCGTTGGCGCATGAGACGACGGCGGCCCCCCTCCAGTGAGGGGGGCCGCCGTGGCGGGGAGGTCAGCAGAGGTTTGCCTGGCAGTCGGGGCAGATCTGGGAGATGATCCGCTCCCGCTCCACCTTGGTGCGGTGGGGCAGGACCTCGTGGACGGGCTGGCCGGCGTCCAGGGCGTCCGCCTCGTCCTGGGTGATGGAGACGTAGTCGGCCTTGCCGCAGAGGGGGCAGAGGCAGTCGATGTCGGCGCTGTCCGGGCCGTAGACGTTGTAGATGCGGTGGGCGATGCGTCCCATGGGGCGTTCCTTCGGTGAGGGGTGCAGGCCCCCTGATGGGGCCCGCTACGTGTCTAACCATACACGTCCCCCGCCTACCGCACAAGCGTCTTTCGCGGTCGGTTCAACAGCAGCTCATGCTGCATCTCCGCGACACGTCCCCGTCCGATCCGCGGGCCCAAGCTGCGGCCGCGAGCTCATCCGCACGCGAGCGCCGCGGCCGGTCATGCCGGCTCGGCCGCGGCCTCCTTGGCTGCGGAGCTGCCCGCGATGAGCTGCGCGATGAGCTCGGCGTCACCGGGGGAGCTGGCGGCCGGCGCCTGCGGCTGCTCCAGCAGCTGCTCGACCCAGTCCGGCGTCTGGTCATGACGCTGGGCGAGCACGTAGGGCCCGCGGAGCAGGGCGGGCAGGTTGTAGGCCCACACGACGGGGTCCTGGGCGTAGGTGGCGCGCCGGCGCTCACCGCGGCCGAGGTCGTCGACGGTGGGGGTGGGCAGCTCGAGGTCGAGGTGCCCCTCGGGGTCATGGATCTGGACGTCCTCCCCGTCAACGTGCACGTATCCGACGTGCCGCTGGAGGCCGGAGGGGCCGTCCAGGTGGTGGATGGTGATGGTGAACATCAGATCTCCTTATGTTGATCCTGCATCAGTTTATCAGCGCTCGTAGAGATTCGACAGGCTCAGGATCCGGCCCTTGCTCTGCATCAGGCGTGCCCGCCGGCGCACCTCGTGGAAGCGGCCTTCCTCGATCGTGCCGCGCAGGCCCAGGCCGTCTTCGGAGTCCAGGAAGCGGGCCAGGATGGCCTTCTCCTCCCGAGTGGTCGCGCGGGCCTGCGGGTGCTGGGAGCGCGCGGCGACGAACATCGAGGCGTTCACGCCGCCGACGCCGTCGGTGAAGGCGAATCCGTTGTCGATCGCCGAGAGGCCGCGGCGGTCCATCAGGACGTTGCCGCGGTGGCGGTCGACCTGCCCGATCAGGCAGTCGAAGAAGGCCAGATCGCTGGCCTGGTCGGAGTGGTGCTCTGCCATGTGCATCACGTTCATCTTCGCCATCATCGGCCCCCCGGGGACTCCATAGGAGATGGAGCCCCACTGGCCGTCGTACTTGACCAGGGCCACCGGAGGCACCAGAGCCGCGTACTTCGGGCCCAGCGCCTGGGCGAACTGCGAGGCCGCGGCCTCATGGGTGGGCTGGTGCCGGCCGTCGTGGCCATAGTGCTCGGCGGTGTCCATGTCCAGCTCGTCGTAGGGCTTGAAGTAGCCGCACGCGCCGTCGTCCCACACCAGACGCTTGATGTCGTTGACGCCCTTGCCCGCGACCGGCGCACCCTCACGCGCCGAGTCCATCCGCATCAGCTGCCGCTCTTCGGCGGTGCGCCCCTGCCGCTCCACCAGCAACGCCACACGGGCGGCTTCTTCCTCGCCGCACTGGTTCTCCCATTCCGACCACTCAGGTCCGCGAGCGCCCGTCGAGGCTGAGCCGGGAGCCGGGGTCGGGGTGCGGTGGTCGCGGCCGGCGCCTGCGCCTGCGCCGCCGACGGCTCCGCCGCCACCGGCCACTCCGGCGCCGCCAGCGCCCCCACCTCCGCCGCCGCCTCCTGCTCCGCCGGCGGCTGCGGCGGCCGGCGCTCCCCCGCGGGCCGGTCCTCGGCGGGCTGGGGCCTTGGGGTCGTTGCGCAGCTCGGTCTTGGCCGCCTCCCATCCCTTCTTGGCCGGGCCCGCGGCGCGGGCGAAGACGCTTTCCGGGGCGCCGGCCTGACCGGCCCACTCCTTGATCTCGTTGATGGGCTTGCGCTGCTTCTTCAGCTCGGCCAGCTCGTCAGCCTTGCCCTCGGCCTTGGCCCATCGGGCGATCTGCTGTCCGATCGCCCGGTTCTCCCGTCGACGCTTCAGCGCGGCATCCCGTGCCGTTGCGTTCGGGGGGCATCGACGTCCGTGGGGACACCCCGCCTCGCCCTGAGCCCTGCACATGCCAACCTCCTGGTCCGATCCATCCGCCCTGCACGGGCGCCTTCACTGACCACAAGGCCGGGCTCTCCGCGACATGTCCCTAGCTGCTGACGAGTCCGTCAGGTCAGTCGTCCAGGCCGCGGGCCCGGCGTCTGGCGGACCGATAGGCGGCGATCATGACGATGGCCACGAGCACGGCGCCGGCCCCCAGGACCAGGGGGAGGCTGACGCCGACGCCGGTGTCTGCGAGCTCGAAGGCGGCCTGGTCTGCGGGGACGAGCAGGCCGATCTCCAGCAGGCTCTGGCGCACGGAGTTCATGGCGCTGGCGGCCCAGGCGGTGAAGGCGCCGGTGCCCAGGAAGAACATGCCGGCCAGGGTGATCCAGATGATGTCGGTGCCGTCGCTGGTGCCGTTGGTGTTCGCGCTCATCTCAGTTCTCCTCGTGTTCGACGTGGCGGGTGGGCAGCATCTCGGTGGCGGCCACGGAGATGCCGCCGGCCTCCCCGGTGTCGCGCTCGATGTACTCCAGGTAGATCCCGGTCTCGTCCTCCTGGGGGTCCTCGGCGAGCACCGCCCAGGTCTCGGCGTCGGGGTCGATCTGGATCAGGTCGCCGGCCTGCAACTCCTCGGCCGGGGACTCGACGGGCTCGCCGTAGCCCTCGAAGAGGTCCTGCTCGTCGTCGGGGACGTAGGGCACGTGCTTGCGCTCGGCGATCACGGGGCGGCTGGGGTCGGCCAGCACAGCCGGAGAGGGGCGCCCGGTCGGGCGTTCCTCGACCGCGGCAGTGGCGGGAGCAGTGTTCAGGGACTGCAAGGCCGCGAGCGCGCCGGCCGGGACGGCCGCGCTGGCGGCGGGCGCGGTGGCCGGCTGCACCTGGGGCTGGTCGGGGGCCTCGTAGACGCGGGCGTCCATGTAGTCGGCGTAGCTGGTGCGGTCCTCGTTGCCGTCCAGGTCCACCGTGACCGGCTCGAGGATCTCCACCAGCATCTTCTTGTGCACGACTTCGCGGGGGCGCACCGCGGCGACGCGCTGGGGGTCGTAGTCGTCGGATCCCGGGTCGGGGTTGGGGGCGTAGATGGTCTGGATCATGACGGGCACGCCGGCGGAATTCAGGGCCATGCCGCGGCCCTTGATGTGCCGGGGGATGGTGGTGCCGACCACGTAGGAGTCCCACATCATCTTGGCGCCATCGGGGCTGAGGCGGGACATGGCCACGCGCATGCCGAGGTTGTCGCGGAACTCACCGGAGATGAAGCGGGTGTCCGCGCGCTGGAGGCCGATGAGCATGTGGATCTTCGCCGAGCGGCCCAGGCGTCCGATGTTGCCCAGGCGCTTGAGCACCGCGGACTTGGAGGATCCGCCCTTGGGCTTGACCTCGGCCCACCAGTCGTCGGCGGCCTCGAGTAGCGTGGTGGCCTCGTCGACGATCAGGGCCACGGGCTCGAAGTCGGCGGAGGTCGCCTTGCCGGCCTCGATCAGCGCGTAGCGCTCGTTCATCAGGTCGTGGGCGTCCTCGATCAGCTTCACCTGGTGCTCGATGCGCGAGGCCAGCCGCTCCACGTTCGGCCAGTCCCGCAGGCCGATGAACTCGATCCGCTTGCCGTCGATCACCCAGACCTTCCAGCCGGCCTGGGTCAGGCGCTGGACGACGTTCTGCTCCACGACGGTCTTGCCCGAGCCGGTGGTGCCGACCACCACCATGTGGGGTTGCTTGCGGGGGTGCCAGGAGAGCTGCTCGCCGTCCTCGTCCACACCCAGGGGGACCTGGAAATCTCGGTAGTCGGCGTGGGTGCGCACCAGCGGGGAATGCTCCGGCGGGGGCAGGACCAGGGAGGGCATCGGCTCGCGGGCGGAGAACACGACGGTGTCCTCGACCAGGTTCCACTCCGGGACCCAGTCTCCGGGCACGCGGGTGGCCAGGACCCGCTCCACGCGCAGCCGCTTGGAGGCCATGGCCATGTTGCTGCCCTGCTCGTGGGCGACCTCGATGCGGGTCGCGTCGCCGTCGTTGTTGAGCTCGACCTTCACGCGGGCGGACTCGCCCAGCAGGTCCCGCACCACCCGGGATGCGCGTTCCACGGTGGGGTCGGTCTTCTCCACCTGCTCGGCCTCCACGGCACCGAGCACCACGCGGCGCTTGCGCGGCAGGTGGGCCTCCACCTTGTACTTGGCCCCGAGGCTGACCGAGGCGACCTCGGCCAGGGACTTCAGCCACTCCGGGTCTGGCACCACCCTCGCGTGGTAGGTCAGCTGCACTTGCTGGGGCAGGCCGATGAACCCCCCACGCCAGCGGGAGAGCTTCACCGCGGCCCGGGACGGCCGCGGGCGGATCAGCATCACCGGGCAGATCTGCTCGGTGAAGTGGTCGGCGATCTCGGCCCGCTGCCGCGCCCGCTCGGCCACCACCAGGGATGCCGTCGAGACGCCGGCGCCACCGCCGGCGACCGTGTAGGCCAGGGCCGGGTCGGTGGCGGCGAACATGCCGGCGGCCAGCGCGCCGGCGGCGACCAGTCCTGATCCGATCCCGAGGAACTTCGCCGGCTGCGGCTGAGGGGCCAGCACCCTGAGCCCCTCGTCGACCTCCTGGTGTGCGCCGGCCTGCGCCGTGCCCACACCCATCTGCGGCTCCATGTCCACGCTCATCTGCGGCCTCACCCTCTGGCCCCGAGGACGGGGCCGACGACTCTCGTTCACTGCCCATAAGGCCCGCCCGCGCCGCCGATGTCCCTCCCCCCGCCTCGCCGACGCACCTGTCGAGATGCAGGGAAGATTGCACAGGACACGCGAGGAGGACTGCACAAGTCCTCCTCTGCGACCTCACGTGTGCAATGTAGTGTCCGACGGCGTGCGGCTCACCTGTACAGTCCGTATGCCACTGTTCAGGGGCGACTAGAACCCGGGATCCGCCGTACTGCCACCCATCGCGGGTCCTTGGGTCGGATGCTCACGCGCGTACCGTTCTTCAACGGACGGGTGACCCCGTAGACGATCACACCCCATCCGTCGACCCAGCCCTCCGCCCAGTCGATCCCGAGCTGCTCAACCCGCTGCTGCACGGCAGCCTGGCATTCCTCGTCGAGGATGACGGCACCGCGTCTATCGAAGAAGTTAAGGAAGACCTCCTTGCCCCGCACCACCGACTGAACAGGGCCCCACACGATCATGTGCTTGCCCATGCGCGCCTGATCGTCCGGGTCCAGATCTGTACTGGCCCACACGACGTCTCCCCAGCGGACCCGCTCGCGCTCGGGCAACTCCAGCCACCGGTCCGGGGCCGCGTGAGTCGGATCGCGCAAGAGATCGGTCAGCATCGCGCCGATGCCATGGGTGGACTGATCGAGTTCTTCGACCCCCGACTTGCCCGAGGGGTCGGCACCCTCCCCGGCATACGCAGTCGTCCCCGGCGTCGCTTCACCACCTCTGCCGCCGCTTCCGCTCGCAGGCGGCGTCTCGGGGCTGATCTTCAACGCGCCCCCGGGGTTATCCCGCCGCGGCTGGACGGCGTCGACCTCGCTGCCCCCTCGAGAGCCAGCCTCTCCTCGCTTCGGACACTGTTCCGTGTGCTCGCCCCGAACTCGGAAGTGAGGCGAGCGCCCGTTGATCGACTGGCTGACCAGCGAGACAGGCATCCCGCAGTCAGCCTCCCCGCATATGAACAGCTCACCGAGGGCTGCCTGCCACTCCTGGTCGCCTCTTGCCCAGATGTCCTGAGCTGCAACAACGCGACCCGTCTTCTCATGCACCGCCGTTGCCATCGTCATGGTCCCCGCTCCGTTCCCACTCGAACCGCTCGTGTGACGATGTCTACACGAGGCTGTTAAGAGCGTCCAGAGAGCCGGAACGGCCCGAGCCAGCTCGGTCCACCGCCCCACGCTCGGCATTCACCCGGCCCAGAAAGGGAACCATGGCATACGGATCTGCTGCAGACTTGCCGTCGATCACCAAGATGAAGAACCAGCTGCGCGCCTTCGCGCGCCTCGGCCCGCTGGTCCCCAGTGGTACTCGAGAGCAGATGCGCGAGGTCCAGCGTGGCCTCGAGGCCCTCACCCAGACGGTCGATGACTTCTACACGCTGTTCGGGCCGGAGCACTGGATCTTCCATGACAGCCTCAATGTGGACGCGATGAGGTCACTGATGGATGCCCATGCAGGTGATCCCCAGGCCGCGGAAACCGCCCTGGTCACCTGGTACAACGAGGAAGACCACCTTCGGTGGATGATGCTCAGGCTCAACCGGCACGCACCTCTTCGCCCTCGCATGCACCTACTGGAGCTCGCGTGGGCAGACCAGCAGGCCGGCCGCTATTACGCCGTTGTGCATGTCCTCCTGAGTGTCATGGACGGCTTCGTCAATGACCTCAATCCGCAGCACCCGCAGGGCCTCCACGCTCTCGATGGCGAGGACCTACAAGCGTGGAACAGTGTGGTGGGACACCACCAGGGCCTGTCCGCGGCGCACCACTCCTTCAAGAAGGGGTTCAAGAAGCGGAACAACGAGCCGGTCACCGAGCTCTACCGGCATGGCATCGTGCATGGAGCCTTGACGAACTACAACAACGCCGTAGTCGCCACGAAGGCTTGGAACCGCCTCTTCGCCGTCGCCGACTGGGCTGCCTCCAAGGATGCCGAGGCGAAGGAGTTGGCGAAGCCGGCTGCGCCCACGCTCATGGAAGTTCTCCGTCAGGTGGGACGCACTGCGCGGGACCGCAGGGAGATGGAGGCGTTCATCCCCCAGAGCCTGGGCGCCCAGGACCCGGCATTCCCGTCGCATCCTGCCGTCCAGCTGGTGTCGGAGTTTCTCCAGGCGTGGCGGCGCCAGAACTACAAGGGGATGTCAGACCAGGTGGTTCTACGGTCCGCACAGGTCCGCCCCGTCGATCTGCGCCGTGAATACGACGGTCATGAGCTCCAAAGCTATGAGCTCCTAGAAGTCGACCACCACGCCTTCAGTGTGGCCGTAGTGCGCGTGCGTCTGGAGACACCTGACGAGGTCTACTTCCCTGCGATCCGATGCCTGCTGACGGACGAGAAGGGCTCTGCCGCAGTTCTGAGCGACGAGGGCCGCTGGGCTCTCCCACAGTGGCAGTACCACTTCATGACGCAGCACGCCGACGAGTGAGCCCTTCTGAGCGGTACGTGCAGCGTCAGCGACGAGGCAGCCAGGACGCGGGGAGCCCCTCGCATCCCCTTGCTCAATATGGGGCCCCGTACTGGGCGCCAGGGGGTGGGCCGGTCACATCCGCTCTCCACCCCTCGATCGCAGGCAGATCGAGTTCGAGCGCTCGGAGGGTTTCGTAGAGACGTTCATGGCGGGATAGCCCGCCGTCCCAGCTCGGCGGTTCTACAAGGAGGCCGCCCCGAGAGTCGTAGGTATTCCAGCTGACGGTCGTGCCAGTGGAATCCGGGGCGAGGATGCCGGCCGTCGGGCGGCTCGGCTCATAGCACCAGAGTTCTTCGCCGACGAACTCCAGGAACACTTCCGACAGAGCCCATCCAGGCCGAGAACCCAACAAGTTCGACAGGCTCATCCGGTCAGGGGGCTGTTCCCGGCCTCCTGCGGGCGCCCCGCTTGGCCGGCCACTGGCTAACGCCCGGCGCTCGCCGCGGTCTTCCTTGCCCGCACGCCTCTTGCGCTTCGATGACTTCGACATCTCTCCTCGTCTCCTGCGTCTCAGCCGATGAGGTAGCTGATGGCATCGGGGGTGGTGGTGTGGTCTTTCGCCCATGCACGGCTGCCTTCGTTGCTGGGTGGCACGAGGTCGAGCCAGGCGTTCAGAGCCCCTCTACCCACTCCCACTGAGCCGGCGAGGATCTGGTGGGCGATGAGGAATACCTCCGCACGCAGCTCGGGGCAGTCCGGGGCGCTCACACCCCACCGCGGGCCGCGCTCCTTAGTGCGTGCGCGCGCCTCGACCCGCACCTGCAGGGCCCATCCGGGGAGGCCTGAGGCGGGGCTGATGGCCGCGATGTGGATCAGGAGCACCGCGATGGACCGCATCCGGCGCAGATATTCGGCGCCGGGGACGGGTTCGCCGTGGCAGAGGACGACCTCTCCGCGGAGAGCTTCGAGCACTGCCTGTTGCTGATTCAGGGTCCCGGCGCCGGCTGGCACCCGGGTCGCGGTACCGAGGTCGTGTTCGCACTGGGGCACCCGTCCGGGGACACGGGGGTTGCCGCACAAGGTGCTGAACCCGGAGGCCCGTAACCCCTGCAACCGGGTCGAGCTGAATCGCCCCGGGTTTGTTAGAGGCTCGCAAGTGCCGTCCCGGCGGGCGCCGACACGGGGTTCTCATGATGGTAGACGTCCTCGAACTCGACCGGAGGAACCATCCCGATCTCCCCGTGCACGCGGCGATGGTTGAACCAGTCGACGTACTCTGCGACCGCGATCTCCAGGTCTTCGATGGACGTGAACGGGCCCTTGTTCCGGATCAGCTCGGCCTTGAACAGCGAGTTGAATGCCTCCGCGAGGGCATTATCGTAAGAATCCCCCGTCGAGCCGACCGAGGCTGTCGACGACGCGTGAATACTGACCCCTGAGCGTCGGGGAATTTTGACCCCTTCCGGGCATCCTTTGGAGGGTGATCAATTTGGAACAGTGGGCAGAGATCAGGCGGTTGCATCGGGCGGAGGGCGTGTCGATCAAGGAGATCGTGCGTCGGCTCGGTGTGGCGCGAAATACGGTGCGGTCGGCGTTGGCGTCAGAGACGCCGCCGTCGTATCAGCGGGCAGGGAAAGGGTCACTCGTTGACGCTGCGGAGCCCGAGATCCGCAAGCTCTTGGTGGTGGATGCGAGGATGCCGGCGACGGTGATCGCGGAGCGGATCGGGTGGGAACACTCGATCACGATTCTGAAGGATCGGATCCGGACGATTCGTCCGGAGTATGCCGGGGTCGATCCCGCGGATCGTCTGATTCATCTTCCTGGCGAGAGCGCGCAGATGGATCTGTGGTTCCCGGAGCCGCGGATCCCTGTCGGGCATGGGCAAGCGTTGATGCTGCCGGTGCTCGTGATGACGTTGACGTTCTCCCGGTTCCTGTCCGCGGTGATGCTCCCGTCCCGGCAGGCGGGCGATCTGGTCGCGGGGATGTGGCAGCTGATCTCTCGTGTCGGGCGGGTCTCGAAGACGCTCGTCTGGGATCGTGAGGCCGCGATCGGGGGGAAGGGGACTGTCACGCAGGCCGCGGCCGCGTTCGCGGGAACGTTGGCGACGAGGATCGTGCTCGCCCCTCCGCGGGATCCGGAGTTCAAGGGCATGACCGAACGCAACAACCAGTACATGGAGACATCGTTCCTGCCCGGGCGGTCGTTCGCGTCACCGGACAGTTTCAACAGCCAACTCGCGGAGTGGCTCCCGCGGGCGAACTCCCGCACGATCCGCTCGCTGGGCGGGCGACCTATCGACGTGGTGGAGCGGGATCTGCAGGCGATGACCGTGTTGCCGCCGCTGCCGCCGGTGACGGGGCTGCGAAACCGGGTCCGATTGGCGCGGGACTACTACGTCCGCATCAATGCCAACGACTACTCCGGTGACCCTCGCGTGATTGGGCGGCTGGTGGATGTGACGGCCACGCTGACACGAGTGATCGTGATCTGCGATGGCCGCACCGTCGCTGACCACGAACGCTGTTGGGCGAAACACGCGACCGTCATCGACCCTGTCCACGTCGAGATCGCGAGGGGGCTGCGCTCCACGTTCAGCGCCGCGAAACGCGACCGAGAACGACTGCACCATCGCGGGCAGCCAGCGGCCAGCGTGGTGTTTCGGGAACTGCCCGACTACGACGAGTTGTTCGGCGTCGATTTCCCTGTCGATCCTCGAACCGGTGAGGTCCTCTGATGCCCGAAACGGAGATCGCGGCGACGATGGGATACCTGACCCGGGCGTTGAAGACCCCCACGATCGGCCGGGTCTGGGAGACCCTCGGCGATCAAGCCCGCACCGAGGGCTGGTCCCACGAGGAATACCTCACCGCGGTCCTGCAACGCCAGGTCGCGGACCGGGAAGCGAACGGAACGACACTGCGAATCGCGGGCGCTCACTTCCCCGCGGTGAAGACCCTGGACGACTTCAACGCCGACCATCAGCCCTCGCTGCGTCGCGATGTCCTCGCTCACCTCGCGACGACAACGTTCATCCCGAAAGCGGAGAACGTGATCCTGCTCGGCCCACCCGGTGTCGGCAAAACACACCTCGCGATCGGCCTCGGCATCAAAGCCGCGCACGCTGGATACCCGGTGTTGTTCGATACCGCGACCGGCTGGGCTGGCCGACTCCAGGCCGCGCACGCAGCCGGCCGGCTCGAGCATGAGCTGAAACGACTCCGCCGCTACCGGATGCTGATCATCGACGAGGTCGGCTACCTGCCATTCGACGCGGACGCCGCGAACCTGTTCTTCCAACTCATCGCGTCCCGCTACGAGCAAGGCTCGATCGTGCTCACCAGCAACATGCCCTTCGGCAGATGGGGTGAGATCTTCTCCGACGACATCGTCGCGGCCGCGATGATCGACCGACTCGTTCACCACGCGGAAGTCCTCACCCTCGGCGGGGACTCCTACCGCACCAGGGCACGCCGCGAGCTCCTCAAGACCCCCGCACAACCCGCGGGCAAGTAACAACACATCAATTCGAGGGGGTCAAAATTCAACGACGATAAGGGGTCAATATTCGGCCGACGTTGACATCGCGGGCGCCCGAAAGTTACCGTGAATGCAGTCGCCACATCGTCGAGGCGCAAACTACCCACCAGTCGCGCGGGCTTGCTCGTTCGACGACATGACAAAGGACTCATCATGGGATACATCACCACCGAAGACGGCGCAGAGATCTACTTCAAGGACTGGGGCGACAAGAACGCCCAGCCCATCGTGTTCCACCACGGCTGGCCGCTGTCGTCCGACGACTGGGACGCACAGATGCTCTACTTCCTCTCGAAGGGCTACCGCGTCGTCGCCAGCGACCGCCGCGGCCACGGACGTTCGTCGCAGATCAGCACCGGCCACGACATGGACCACTACGCCAGCGACGTGAACGCCGTCGTCGAGCACCTCGACCTGCAGAACGCCATCCACATCGGCCACTCCACCGGCGGCGGCCAGGTCGCTCGCTACGTCGCCAAGTACGGTCAGCCCCAGGGTCGTGTCGCCAAGGCCGTGCTCGTCTCCTCGGTTCCTCCCATCATGCTGAAGTCCGACAGCAACCCCGAGGGCACGCCCATCGAGGTCCTCGACGGTTTCCGTTCCGCTCTCGCCGCCAACCGTGCCGAGTTCTTCCAGGCCGTGGCGTCGGGTCCGTTCTACGGCTTCAACCGCGACGGTGTCGAGGTGTCCGAGCCGGTCGTCGCGAACTGGTGGCGTCAGGGCATGACGGGCAGCGCGCTCGCTCACTACGAGGGCATCAAGGCCTTCTCCGAGACCGACCAGACCGAAGACCTCAAGGCCATCACGGTCCCCGTTCTCGTCATGCAGGGCGACGACGACCAGGTCGTTCCCTACAAGGCCGCCGCGCTCCTGCAGCACGAGCTCCTCCAGAACTCTGAGCTGAAGCTGTACGCCGGCTACCCGCACGGCATGCTGACCACGCACGCCGAGGTCATCAACCCTGACCTCCTCGCCTTCATCCAGAAGTAAGAAGCGGCGCAGTAGAAGAGGTGCACCCGGGATCCGGGTGCACCTCTTCTGCATTCTTGGAAGGAAGAATGCGGCGTCCTGACGATACTGTTCGTCTGTGGACAACGCCTTCGCGACCTGGATCCAGGTCATCGCGTCTCTGCTGTCGGTGATCCTTGCTCTGGTCGGATTGGTCATCGCACGCGACGCCAGCCGCGAGGCTCGCTCCAATCGTGACTTCCAGCTCGACCGGTCTGTCGGAGACGAGTTCGCCATCGCCGTGTCGGCGTTGTCGCTCGCCGGCCGCGAAGACGGGCTGGCGCGGTCGGACTTCGCCCGTCAGTACGGTGACGCGGTGCGATTGTGGAGTGACCGCGTGACGTCTCCTCGCGCGCAACGTCAGCGGGGCGAGGTCGAGGCGTTCCTCCGGAAGCTGGGTCACACCGCGGAGCAGTTGCTACCCGCACTGCCGACCGGGCATGGAACCGATTGCGCGCACGGAGTACGAATTCACCCTCGCTCGCGCGCAACGCGTCACGAGGGAATGGGCATACCCGGAGCAACGCCGCAACGTCATCGTCGGGGTTTTGGAAGACCATGTTGACGAGCTCGCGGAGCCGCGCTCCAGCCCGGACGTGCAGGTGCAACGATGGTTGCTCGTCTCGGACCCGTCCGACAACAAGGTCACGCAGCGGGCACGGTCGGTTCGGGTGGGATGGCTGATGTTTGTCGACGACGTCCGCCGCCGCCGTCTGGGACGAACCATTCGGGAATGGTTCGTCCATCAGCGATTCGCGCGACGGGAGATGCGCGCGTACAGGGCTGGCGTACGTGCCGCTCGTGGGCCGGTGCCTCCGTCGGTGAACGAGGATGCGCCGACAGCCTGACGATTCCGCCTGAAGTCCCAGCCACCTCACGGTCTGGCGCTCCCGGATCTCACTACGCTCGACAGCACCACTCAATCTGGGGAGCACTCATGGGAAGTCCTGTTTACGGTCTCGGCTTCAACCGCGGCGTTGCCGTTGGGATCGAACGTGGCATAGAGATCGGCCTGAAGATGGCTGCCGACGCGGCCGTGCAGCGCCGGCTCCAGATCGCGACCGGCGCTTTGAGGGTCGTCCAGCATGCAACACCTGCCGTCCTCCGCGCCGTGAGTACATACCGCGCGACGAAGGTCGTCGACGCGGCCGCATAAGCGTCACGCCGTCCCGGATCTCCGGGATGGAACACGCACCGCACTCAGATGTAGGAGCTTCTCCTCGCTCGCGGCGCGAGGTGGCGGACCGCTGTCACGACGAGGCCGACCAGCGCCGCGCCGAGGGTTGGCGCGACGAGCGAGAGCCACAACTGCTCGAGCGCGACAGGGCCCCCGTAGACGGCGGTCGCTATCGAGCGGGCCGGGTTGAAAGAGCCGTTCGAGATCGGGATCGCGACGAGCGCCGCCACCGTCAGCGTGAACCCGATGGCCAGCGGCGCGAGCGTCGCGTCCGTGCGACGAGTGGAGACGGCGAGGACGACCGCCATGAGCACGGCCGTGGTGACCGCCTCGATGAGGAACGCCGCCTCCCAGGAGGCCCCGCTTGGTGAGAGCGGTCCCCAGCCGGTGGACGCGAATCCGCTCTTTCGAGCGTCTGACAGGAATTCCGTGCTGGTGCCCGCCGCAACGAGAACAAGTGCGGTGGACGCGAGTAGCCCACCCACGAACTGCGACGCGATGTAGGCCGGGACGCGGCGCCACGAGAAGAATCCGGCGGTCGCCAATCCGAGCGTGACGGCAGGGTTGAAGTGGCCGCCCGACACGGGGCCCCAGGCGATGGCGCCGACGAGCACGCTGAGCCCGAGCGCGAAGGCGACGCCGAGGAATCCGATGTTCACCGCGACATCCGACTTCGAAAAGGATGCGGAGAAGGTCGCCGCTCCGATGACTCCGAACACGAGGACGAACGTGCCCGCAGCCTCCGCGGCGACGGCCGACAGAAGCGGAGCGACGGGTGGCTTTCCGAGCGGGTGCTGTCGACGACGCGTGAATACTGACCCCTGAGCGTCGGGGAATTTTGACCCCTTCCGGGCATCCTTTGGAGGGTGATCAATTTGGAACAGTGGGCAGAGATCAGGCGGTTGCATCGGGCGGAGGGCGTGTCGATCAAGGAGATCGTGCGTCGGCTCGGTGTGGCGCGAAATACGGTGCGGTCGGCGTTGGCGTCAGAGACGCCGCCGTCGTATCAGCGGGCAGGGAAAGGGTCACTCGTTGACGCTGCGGAGCCCGAGATCCGCAAGCTCTTGGTGGTGGATGCGAGGATGCCGGCGACGGTGATCGCGGAGCGGATCGGGTGGGAACACTCGATCACGATTCTGAAGGATCGGATCCGGACGATTCGTCCGGAGTATGCCGGGGTCGATCCCGCGGATCGTCTGATTCATCTTCCTGGCGAGAGCGCGCAGATGGATCTGTGGTTCCCGGAGCCGCGGATCCCTGTCGGGCATGGGCAAGCGTTGATGCTGCCGGTGCTCGTGATGACGTTGACGTTCTCCCGGTTCCTGTCCGCGGTGATGCTCCCGTCCCGGCAGGCGGGCGATCTGGTCGCGGGGATGTGGCAGCTGATCTCTCGTGTCGGGCGGGTCTCGAAGACGCTCGTCTGGGATCGTGAGGCCGCGATCGGGGGGAAGGGGACTGTCACGCAGGCCGCGGCCGCGTTCGCGGGAACGTTGGCGACGAGGATCGTGCTCGCCCCTCCGCGGGATCCGGAGTTCAAGGGCATGACCGAACGCAACAACCAGTACATGGAGACATCGTTCCTGCCCGGGCGGTCGTTCGCGTCACCGGACAGTTTCAACAGCCAACTCGCGGAGTGGCTCCCGCGGGCGAACTCCCGCACGATCCGCTCGCTGGGCGGGCGACCTATCGACGTGGTGGAGCGGGATCTGCAGGCGATGACCGTGTTGCCGCCGCTGCCGCCGGTGACGGGGCTGCGAAACCGGGTCCGATTGGCGCGGGACTACTACGTCCGCATCGATGCCAACGACTACTCCGTTGACCCTCGCGTGATTGGGCGGCTGGTGGATGTGACGGCCACGCTGACACGAGTGATCGTGATCTGCGATGGCCGCACCGTCGCTGACCACGAACGCTGTTGGGCGAAACACGCGACCGTCATCGACCCTGTCCACGTCGAGATCGCGAGGGGGCTGCGCTCCACGTTCAGCGCCGCGAAACGCGACCGAGAACGACTGCACCATCGCGGGCAGCCAGCGGCCAGCGTGGTGTTTCGGGAACTGCCCGACTACGACGAGTTGTTCGGCGTCGATTTCCCTGTCGATCCTCGAACCGGTGAGGTCCTCTGATGCCCGAAACGGAGATCGCGGCGACGATGGGATACCTGACCCGGGCGTTGAAGACCCCCACGATCGGCCGGGTCTGGGAGACCCTCGGCGATCAAGCCCGCACCGAGGGCTGGTCCCACGAGGAATACCTCACCGCGGTCCTGTAACGCCAGGTCGCGGACCGGGAAGCGAACGGAACGACACTGCGAATCGCGGGCGCTCACTTCCCCGCGGTGAAGACCCTGGACGACTTCAACGCCGACCATCAGCCCTCGCTGCGTCGCGATGTCCTCGCTCACCTCGCGACGACAACGTTCATCCCGAAAGCGGAGAACGTGATCCTGCTCGGCCCACCCGGTGTCGGCAAAACACACCTCGCGATCGGCCTCGGCATCAAAGCCGCGCACGCTGGATACCCGGTGTTGTTCGATACCGCGACCGGCTGGGCTGGCCGACTCCAGGCCGCGCACGCAGCCGGCCGGCTCGAGCATGAGCTGAAACGACTCCGCCGCTACCGGATGCTGATCATCGACGAGGTCGGCTACCTGCCATTCGACGCGGACGCCGCGAACCTGTTCTTCCAACTCATCGCGTCCCGCTACGAGCAAGGCTCGATCGTGCTCACCAGCAACATGCCCTTCGGCAGATGGGGTGAGATCTTCTCCGACGACATCGTCGCGGCCGCGATGATCGACCGACTCGTTCACCACGCGGAAGTCCTCACCCTCGGCGGGGACTCCTACCGCACCAGGGCACGCCGCGAGCTCCTCAAGACCCCCGCACAACCCGCGGGCAAGTAACAACACATCAATTCGAGGGGGTCAAAATTCAACGACGATAAGGGGTCAATATTCGGCCGACGTTGACAGAGGCGACTGCGCCGGCCTGGGCCAGCCGCTGGGTGTAGCGCACAGCGACGTACTGGACTCCTTTATCGCTGTGATGCCGCAGCCCGGCCACGTCCTGACCAGCACGCTGACGCGTCCAGAACGCCATCTCCAACGCGTCCAGCGCCAGGTCCGTGCGCAACGACTTCGACAGCTGCCACCCCAGGACCCGTCGGGAGAACACGTCGATGATGAACGCGGCGTACACCCACCCGGCGAAAGTGCGGCAGTAAGTGATGTCAGCGACCCACAGCTGATTCGGGGCGGCCGCGGTGAAGTCGCGCTGCACCAGGTCCTCACGCTCATCCGGGCCCCGGCCCGTCACTGTCGTGCGTGGACCCTTCGCGCGGCTGATCCCGCGCAGTCCTGCGGCACGCATGAGCCGCTCGATCGTGCACCGGGCAACCTGGATGCCCTCACGGCGCAGTTGCGCGTGGATCTTCCGGGCCCCGTAGACCCCGTAGTTGGCCTCATGCACCCGCCGGATCTGAGCGACCAGCCGCTTATCGCGCAGACTGCGGGCCGAGGGCCGGCGTGTCTTGGCGGCGTAGTACGTGCTCGGTGCGATCTGCGTGCCCGCTGCGGTCAGTGTGGTGCAGATCGGCTCGACACCGAACTCGTGCTTGTGCTCGTCGATGTAGTCCACGATCACCGGTGTGGGCGGTCGAGCTCCGCCGCGAAGAAAGCCGAGGCCGAGCGCAGGATCGCGTTCGCCCGCCGCAGCTCCCGGTTCTCCTTCTCCAGCTCGGCCATCCGGGCTGCCTCGCTGGTCGTGACCCCAGGGCGGTGACCTTCATCGATCTCGGCTTGGCGGACCCAGTTGCGCAGCGTCTCGGGGTTGATTCCGAGTTGTTCTCCGACGCGGCGGAACGCTCCGGACTTCGTGGCGGGGTCTTGACGGGCTTCGAGGGTCATCCGCGTGGCGCGTTCGCGGAGCTCGTCGGGGTATTTCCGTGGTGCTGGCATGCTCTGCATCCTTCCGTTGGATCAGAGCCTCCACCAGACCCGGGGCGATTCAATCAGCTCAGGGATCGCTCGGGCCGGGTGACGGGCCTGGCGCCGGCGTTCCTTCACCTGCGCGGCGGCTGCGAGGATGCGGTACATGGTGGCGATCGAGCACAGGTACACCCCGCGCTCCAGCAGCGTGGCGTAGACCTGGGCCGGGGGCTGGTCGACGAATTCGTCACTGTTGAGCACCTCCAGCACCCGTTCCCGCTCAACGCGACTGAGCCGGTTGGCCGGCTCCACCGCGGTCCGAGGTCCCGGTGCTGTCCGGGCCCGCCGGCGGGTGGCGGTGGCCCGCGACACCCCGGTCAGTCCCGCTGCGTCCCGGGTGGTCACGCCTGCGGCGGTGAGCTCGGTGTAGGCGCCCATCAGCGCTTCTTGCGCGGCTGCTCGGTGTCCGCGCTCTCGGAAATCTGCTCCAAGAGCGCGTGTGCTTTTCCCATGATGTCCAGGGCGGTCTCGGTGGTGGCCAGCTTCTGCTGGGAGGCGGCCAGCTGGCGGCGCAACCGGGCGATTTCGGCCTGCTCCGCACTCGGCCGGCCAAGGGCGTGTCAGATGGTCTGTGTAAGCCGTACCGAGAGGAACGGTAAGAATCATGACCATGACCGACGAGAAGAACCCAGGCGAGCCCTCGGGCCAGGACCTGGTCGAGCAGCTGAAAGCCTCAGGGCAGCTTGATGCCCTATTCGCGCAGATCGACGCGGGCGGCGTCGAGCTCACCGGTGACGGCGGGTTCGTGCCCGCGCTGGTCAAGGCCGCGCTCGAGCGGGGCCTGCAGGCCGAGCTGACCAGCCATCTGGGCTACGA
>NZ_JABFNH010000037.1:0-4707 GCF_017168435.1 Micrococcus sp. KRD070 | reverse complement strand
ACGAGCAACGCGGGCAAACCAGATGGCCAGCACCGGGCAGTTCCCGTGGCCATCACTGGGCAGTCCTCATGGCCGTCAGCGGGTCATTCCCTGGCCACCTATGGGCAGCTTTTCATGGCCGCTTACAGATCCGCGCCAGGACGCACGAGCGGACACGAGACAGCACGTCCCCAGTCCTCGGGACTGCTGAAGGTTCGGTTGACACCTGATCTGTGGGGACATGAGGTCCCCGCTGGAAGGATGTCGACATGCCTGCAGCACACCCCAAGGAGTTCCGTGACGACGTGGTCGCGGTCGCCCGTCGTGGCGAGGCCCCGATCGCTCAGCTCGCCAAGGACTTCGGGATCTCCGAGTCCTGCCTACGCAACTGGCTCCATCAGGCCGATGTCGAGGACGGCCACCGTCCCGGCGTGACCAAGGCCGAGAACGAGGAGCTGCGCGAGGCGCGGAAGAAGATCCGCTTGCTGGAGCAGGAGAACGAGGTCCTGCGCCGCGCCGCGGCGTACCTGTCGCAGGCGAACTTGAGGCTGGGTCAGAGCCCAAAATGACCTACCCGCTGGTCCGTGACCTTGCCGTCGACGGGATCCCCGTGACGGTGACCTGCCGGGTGCTGAAGTTCTCGACCCAGGCGTTCTATGCCTGGTGCGCCGACCCGGTCAGCGAGCGGGACCTGGTCGACGCCTACGCGATGAACGCCGCGTTCGAGGTCCACCGTGACGACCCTGGGTTCGGGTACCGGTTCATCGCCGACGAGCTCGCCGCGGCCGGGCACGAGATCTCGGAGCGGCGGGTATGGAAGATCTGCTCCCAAGCACAGATCGTCTCCGCCCACGCCCGCACTCGTGGCCGGTGGAAGAAGCCGGGCCCGCCCGTGCACGACGACCTCGTCGAGCGGGACTTCACCGCGACAGGCCCGAACCGGTTGTGGCTGACCGACATCACCGAGCACGCCACCGCCGAGGGGAAGCTGTACCTGTGCGCGGTCAAGGACGTGTGGTCGCGCCGGATCGTCGGCTACTCGATCGACGACCGGATGCCGGCCGCCCTCGCGGTTGACGCCCTCGAGATGGCCGTCGCCCGCCGCGGCCCGGGCGAGGTCACCGGCTGCGTGGTGCACGCCGATAGGGGCAGCCAGTTCCGTGCTCGGCCCTACGTCACCGCCTTGCACCGGGCCGGACTGGTCGGGTCGATGGGACGGGTGGCCTCCAGCGCGGACAACGCCGCGATGGAGTCCTTCTTCGCCCTCCTGCAGAAGAACGTCCTGAACAGCCGCCGGTGGAGCAGCCGCGCTGAGCTGCGGCTGGCGATCGTCACCTGGATCGAACGGACCTACCACCGCCGACGCCGGCAGCGCGCCCTTGGAAAGACGACACCGGTCGAGTTTGAGACCATCTACTGGCCGACGAAAGCGGCCTGAACCACCACACCCGAAGTGTCAACCGAACCTTCAGCAGTCCCGTCGCCGCCGGACGGAATCCCCGGCTCGTTCGGCCTCGAGCGGGACAGGGCTGTGCAGTACGGCCGGCCCGCGGTGCAGGAACCCGTCCGAGAGCACTTGGCAGCGCAGGCCGCCCCGGCCGCGCATGGCGGCGTGCGCGCCCGGGGCGAGCACCCGGTCCATCCAGGCGCAGGGGTGGGCCGGCCGCCCACCCCGCAGCCGCACGAAAGCACCTTGGGACTCCAACGCGAATTCCCCGCCGAGCAGGGGCGCCAGCTCGGCGCCCCGGAGGACCACGTTGCGCCGGGTCAGGAGCGGGTCGAAGGGAGGTGTGCCCAGATCTGCCGCCATGGCCTCGAGTGCTTCGACGGCGAGCAGGGTGAGGGCGGCGTCCATGTGCGCGGCCTTGCCGAAGAACCGGTCGCCCACCACGCCCTTGCCGGCCACCAGCTCGACCCGGTCGGCATCCGTGGTGGGCACGTCCGCCGCGCCGTCCCGGGCGCGGCCGAAGTAGGCATGGCCCGGGGACACGAGCAGGTGCAGGATCTCCACGTCGTACTGATAGGTCTGCATCATGCCATCATTCCCTTCGTCACCACGGTTGCCGGCACACCGTAGACACCACCGGACGCACCGTTGATAGCGAGAATTTCAGCGTTCAGGTTTCCTCCTCCAAGCCCCGTCAGAGACCCGGGGGATCGGTTGTCTTACGGGCCTCCGGCGCGGCGCCAGCCACGATTGTAGACGGATCCGTCTAGCATGGTGCGCATGATGGCAGTCATCCCCGAAGCCCAGGCCACTGCGCCGAACCGGTCGCCTGCGAGGTCCACGGGAGCTCGTGAGCGGATCATGGCGACCGCCCGCCGGCTGTTCTACACACGCGGCATCAATGCCACCGGCATCGATCTGGTGATCGCTGAGGTCGGCGTGGCCAAGGGCAGCATGTATCACCACTTCGGCAACAAACAGGCTCTGGTAGTGGCTTACCTCCAGCAGGAGGAGGCCACCTGGAAAGCCGCTTCCGAAACCAGGGACGACCCCCGGGCCAGCGCGACTGAGCGCTTGAGAGTCTTCTTCGATGGAATCTCTGTCGATGTTCTGGCCGGCACGTTCCACGGATGCCCGTTCATGAACGCCGCCATCGAACGCCCGGATGATCTCGGGGTGGGCCAGGTGATCGCTCATTACCGGGAAGCACTGGCCTCACATATCGCCCATTTGCTCGGGGAGGACGGGTCCTCGACCGCGGTGGACAAGGTGATGGTGCTGTACGACGGGGCGAAAACGTCCGCCAAGATGACACGGGATCCTGCGCTGGTCGAGCTGGCCGCCGACATGGCCTGCGAAGTTGTTCATGGGCACGGTTCGACTCGCAGGCCGATAGCTCGGAAGGGATGAGCCCTGTTGACACCTGGCGACGACGATTCCGGACCATGATGCGTCCGGAAGCACGTGAGGTGGCGCACGAAGCCGACGAGGTCGTCCCGACGCGCCTGTGCGCGCGAGTTCCGCAGGTGGCCCGGGGAAAGGGTTGCGGCACAGACAACGCGGAAGACGGGGTGTGCGTACCACGCTGCGTCGGTGGGAAACCGCGGGTTGCCGGTGCAGAACCAGGTGCTGCATGAGCATGGAACCGTGGGTTCCTTTTCAAGTCCGAGTGATATCTACAAGAAAAAACGAGGAGACAAGAAAATGATGACGAAGAACACTTCCACCACGGGGATCGAGCAGATGGGGAATTCGGTACTGCGCTATTCCCTGGTGACGAACCTCGTCTGGATCGGTTCCCTGAAATTCCAGGACTACGAGATGGAGAACATCAGGCCCCTGGTCACCTCCAGCCCCTTGTTCTCCGGGGTGCTCAAGAAGCTGGGGGAGAAGAAGACAGCGCAGCTGATCGGGGTGGCCGAGATCGGTATGGGAGCTCTCATCGCCGCCAAGCCCCTCGCCCCGCGCGCTTCGGCCCTGGGCAGCCTCGGGGCGGTAGGGATGTTCGTCACCACGCTCAGTTTCATGGCCACGACCCCGGGAGTGCAGCAGGAGAACCACGGGAAAACCAAGTTGTCCATGGTGGGGCAGTTCCTGCTCAAGGACACCGTGCTTCTGGGGGCATCCATCCTCACGGCTGCCGAGTCGCTGCAGCACGCCCGCCGCCGGTAGCCCGGAAACGACCGTTGCCGTGACCCGGAACGAGCCGGGACGGGAACTGCTGGTGCGGTACCCCGTCCCGGCCCATGTTCTCTGCCCCGGTGACCTGGGGGCCGGTTGGTCAGCGCGCCGGCGGCGGCGAAGCCCTGGAGCCGGCGCGCTGAGGGTTCAGCCGGTGGGCGGCCACTCAGTCGGAGGAAATCAGTTTCATGGAGATCGAGTTGATGCAGAACCGCTGATCGGTGGGGGTCTGGAAACCTTCACCTTCGAAGAGGTGCCCCAGGTGGGAGTCGCATCGGGAACAGCGCACTTCGATGCGCTCCATCCCCAAGGACCGATCACGTAGGTAACGCACCCTGTCCTCGGCCAGGGGAGCCCAGAACGAGGGCCACCCGCAGTGCGAGTCGAACTTATCAGTGCTGGTGAACAGCTCTTGGCCACACGCCCGGCACTGATAGACACCGGTGGTGTGCGCGTCGTAGTACTGGCCCGTGTACGGCCTCTCGGTGCCCGCCTTCCGGAGTACCTGGAACTCCTGCGGCGTCAGTTCCTCACGCCACTGCTCCTCACTCTTGTGCACCTCGGGCCGGTAGTTGTCGTATCCAGTGTTCATGACGGCTTCAACGGTCCCCGGCCCCTGCGTGTCAGGGTGAGTTGAGTCCAGTGGTTCACAGCAAGTCCGCCTGACGCAGGGCGAGATTCAGGATCGATCACCATGAGTAGTTCCACGTTCGCCCCGCCGTTGTCCGCGATCGCCGATGATGGACAGATGAGTGACGCTCACCCTCGTGCTGGTGGCCCGGCTCGGCGCCGGAGCTTCACCCCGGAGCAGAAGCTGGCGCATCTGGCCGCCTACGAACAGGCCTGCCAGGAGCAGCAGGGTGGGGCCTACCTTCGCCGGGAGGGCCTGTACTCCTCGCTGATCAGCGAATGGCGCCGGATGCGCGATGCTGGCGTGCTCGAAGGCAAGGCGGCCGATGAAGCCGTTGGCCGGGGGCGTGTCAACTTGTCTGTGTAAGCGGGGTGGTCACAGGTAGGGGTTGATCCGGTCGGGGTAGGCCGCGGCGAGCTGGGCGAGGGCCTGCTTCCAGTTCGTGACGGCCTGACCTTCGACGAGCCGG
>NZ_JABFNH010000036.1:0-779 GCF_017168435.1 Micrococcus sp. KRD070 | reverse complement strand
GGGCGGCTCAGCGCGCCGGGAAGGCGGCCAGGGCCGCGGCGGTGCGCTCGGGCTGCTCGAGGGGGGCCTGATGGGCGGTCTCGTCGAACACGTGGGTCACGGTGCCCGGCACCGCGGCGGCGATTTCCTCGCCCGCCGAGGGCGGGGTGACCTGGTCCGCCACGCCGTGGATCGTGAGGACGGGGACGGCGATCTCCCCGAGGCGCCCGCGCACGTCGAAGTCGGCCAGCGCCTCGCACAGGCGCGCGTAGGAATGGCGGTCCGCCTCCTGCAGGGTGTGCAGCAGGCCCGTCGTCCGCTCCGGGTGGGCCGCGATGAACCCGTCGGCGAACCAGCGCTGCGCCGAGCCCTCGACGAGGGTCGGGGTGCCGGCACGCTCCACGAGCTCGGCGCGCTCGCGCCAGGACCCCGCCTCGCCGATCTTCGCGGCGGAGCAGATCACGGCCACACCGGAGACGGTGTCCGCGTGGTCCAGGGCCAGCTGTAGCGCCACGCACCCGTTGAGGGAGACGCCCGCGAAGTGCACGGGCAGGTCCGCGGGAACGGTGCCGTCCTCCTGCAGCGCCTGCACGGCGGCGACGACGGCGTCCGCCAGCTCCGCCATCGAGAACGGCTCGGCGTGGGGCTCGGAGGCGCCGTGGCCGGGCAGGTCGTAGCCGACCACCACGGTGTCCTCAGGGAGCTGCTGCGCGGCGAGGCTCCACAGGGCCTGGACGCCGGTGCCGAGGCCGGCGCCGACCACGAGCACGCGGGAGCGCAGCAGCGCCAGCTGGGCCTCG
>NZ_JABFNH010000035.1:0-392 GCF_017168435.1 Micrococcus sp. KRD070 | reverse complement strand
CTGTAGGGATGCCAAGTGCCAATGTTGACGTAAAAATTAAAAATCCTAATAAAGAAGGTCATGGAGAATTAATGATTAAAGGCGCCAATGTGATGAATGGATATTTGTATCCAACAGATTTAACGGGTACGTTTGAAAATGGTTATTTTAATACGGGTGACATTGCTGAAATAGATTATGAAGGTTATGTCATGATTTATGACCGACGTAAAGATTTAATTATTAGTGGCGGTGAAAATATTTATCCATATCAAATTGAAACGGTAGCGAAGCAATTTCCAGGTATCAGTGACGCAGTATGTGTAGGGCATCCTGATGATACTTGGGGACAAGTACCTAAATTATATTTTGTCAGTGAAAGTGACATTTCAAAGGCACAATTGATTGCATAT
>NZ_JABFNH010000034.1:0-399 GCF_017168435.1 Micrococcus sp. KRD070 | reverse complement strand
ATATATCCTTTTTTACCCTTTAAGTTATATGGATCATGGTAGGCAAATGTACCACATGTTAAAAATACATAATCGTACGCTTGCCATGATTGTTCTGAATTTGTAGTACATATGTAATAAGTTAAATTCGTTTCATCAATATTAGAATTTGTATAAATCTCTTGAACTTTATTATAAATAGTTGATATATTTGGATATTTTTTCGTGAACATAGATAAATAAGATTTCATATAATGTCCGAATACAAATCTCGGTAAATATGTAGGCTCATCAAAATTAAAATCAGTTTGTTGTTTATACCACTTCCAAAATTCAGTCTCATCATCTAAATTTAAACTCATCTTTTTCGAAGGCATATTAATTAGCAGCTCAGAACTATCATTTTGAAATGGTACGCCC
>NZ_JABFNH010000033.1:0-436 GCF_017168435.1 Micrococcus sp. KRD070 | reverse complement strand
GCCCCTAACAACTAAAAGTTGAAGGGGCTCTAAATTAATTTAGTGTATCTTGGATATCTTGTTTTGTTTGATTAATATCTTCTGTTTTTTCTTCTTTTTTATCTTTTAATTTTTCTTCAACTTTTTTAGCTTTTTCTGCTGCTTTTTTATTTTGATTTTCATTTGACATGATTAATTCCTCCCAAACTGTCTAATTATTTATATATAAATCTTACCCGGTTTTACTTTCGTTAAACTTTTCTAAGTCTATAGCACTATTTATTCATTTATCTAAAGACAACAACATTAGATTAATATATAATGATTTTGATGTGAACATAATGTCTTTTCTTAGGAAACACACCGAAATTATTTTTAGCTATTTAATCGGTATCGTTTCACTCTTCACTGGTCTCATTATTTTAATTAACTTGCCATTAATTAAACAATTAAATGG
>NZ_JABFNH010000032.1:0-397 GCF_017168435.1 Micrococcus sp. KRD070 | reverse complement strand
CGCCAGAACTTTACCTTTTGCCTTTTTCAAATCACACCAAGTAACATATTCAAAGCGTTTTGGTTTATAGTTACCTTCAGTTGTTAAAAGTTGTGTTTGTTTAACTATAGAAACTGATTTTTTCGGTAAAATCATATCTTCAATTTTACGTAAAAGTGAATCAAATAAATACGTATCATCATGATGCCATAACGGCAATATCGCTAATGCTTGATAGTCGTCAGCTAATTCTAAATAGATATGTGCATTCATAAACCAATTTTGAATATCATGACCTGTAAAGCCTTCATATTTTATCAACAACTTCAACGGATCATCAACCTGAAGCATTTCAAAACCTTTCTTCTCCAAACATTCGATTAATTGTGCTCTCTTATCAAAAAACACGGTACTATCA
>NZ_JABFNH010000031.1:0-435 GCF_017168435.1 Micrococcus sp. KRD070 | reverse complement strand
CCCGATGACCCTTCGACAGGCTCAGGGACCGGCTCTGGGCGGCCTCGTCGCGATCGTCACCGGTGGCGCCTCGGGCATCGGCGCGGCGATCGCCACCCGCCTTCACGCCGACGGTGCACAGATCGCCGTGCTCGACCGCGACACGTCCGGCGCCGACGAGCGCTTCGCCGCGTTCACGGCCGACGTCTCGGATCGCGCGAGCGTGGATGCCGCGGTCGCCGGCGTCGCAGACAAGTTCGGTCGCATCGACATCGTCGTGAACAACGCCGGCATCGGTGCCATCGGCGATATCAGCGCGAATGACGATGAGGAGTGGGCACGCGTGCTCTCCGTGAATGTCACCGGCATCGCACGCGTGACCGCGGCTGCCCTGCCCTGGCTGCGCAGGTCGCCCGCCGCAGCGGTGTGCAACACGGCATCCATCGCCTCTTCGAC
>NZ_JABFNH010000030.1:0-1157 GCF_017168435.1 Micrococcus sp. KRD070 | reverse complement strand
TGTCTGGGCCGGCGACCGGCGGGGGACGTGTCGTGGAGGGGCAGCCAGCTGCCGGTGCCGCGCTGCGAGCTCGCGGTGCCGCGGAGACAGCGGCAGCCGCCGCGGGCGGACGGCCCCGCCCGCATCGTGCGGGCGGGGCCACCGGGGGGTGTGGGCGCTCGCGGCCCGGGTGGTCAGCGGCGGGGCCGCCGCAGTGCGACGACCCCGCCGAGAGGGAGAGGGAATCAGGCCGTGGCGGGAGCCTCGGCGGTTCCGCGGGTGCTGGCCCGCTCCACGGCGGAGCCCTCCCGCACGCTGGCGGACTCCGGGGACTGCATCAGCGGCACGGCGCGGAACAGACGTCCCACGCCCTCGTACTCGGCGTCGATCGTGGGGAGCTGTTCCCGACGGATCGGCATCAGAATGCCGTGTGCCCACTGGCCGTGGACCCACGCGACGGGCTTGCCCGAGTGGTTGGTGTCCGGGTCGAACGTGAGCACCTCACCGTCGCTGGTGTACCGCGCCGTCACGTCGGCCAGCGCCTTGACGTACTTCGGATTGACCGTGAACGTGCCCTCCTCGAGCGCGCCCCGCGGCTGGGTGTGCAGGCGGAACAGGGAAGCGATCTTCGGATACTCGTCCGCGTCCGCGTAGTTCTTCAGCGGCACCGTCTGCACCTGCCCGTTCGCCGCGTGGACGGTGAACGTGACGGTGTCCTCGTCGGCCGTCAGCTCCACCGTGCCGTCCTTCTTCGCGGCGCGGAGCACCGGGAGCAGAACCTTCAGGCCCGAGCGGTGCAGGCGCACCGGCGGCAGGCCCGCGCCGTGCGCGGGCGCCTCCAGGGCGTACTCGGTCAGCGTGCGGGCGAGCTGGTAGCGGTCCGTGCTGTAGGCGATCAGGCCCTGGTCGGTCACCTCCAGAGGGACCGTGGTCAGGCGAGCCCCGACCGGCTCGTCGGCGAGGCGGGCGGGGTAGGAAGCGACATCGAGACCGCGGAGCAGCTGGCGGGCGTTGAACGTGAGCATGAGAGCCTCCAAGGCTAGGGGTGCAGGGGGCCGGGTGCCTCCCGCTGAGTCAAACCATACACGGGTTGTGGTGTGGGCGCAATCGGTTGTGTGGTGTTGTTTGTGGTGGGGGTGTGGTGGTGTGCTGGCGGTGTTATGGCACTGTCTCTTATA
>NZ_JABFNH010000003.1:0-7422 GCF_017168435.1 Micrococcus sp. KRD070 | reverse complement strand
AGATGTGTATAAGAGACAGGGGTGGGGGGTCAGGCCGGGAAGCGGCGGAGGTACTCCTCGAGGGAGTCGTCCGGGCGGTCCATCCACGGCACCGGGTGCGCCGCGGCCAGCGTGCCGGTCACGGTCGAGCGGTGCCGCCGGTCGCGGAACGTCCGGACGTCCTCGATCCGGGCGTCGCGCATCTCGAGGAAGGTGCGGGCCACCGCCTCGACGTCCACCTCCGGGCAGTCCGTGTGGGAGGACAGGTCCTGGATGTACGCGCCCTGGTAGGCCAGCGCGGCCGGCGGCCCGTCGATCCGCGTCATCCGCTCGAACCAGGCGTCCATGTCGGCCCGACGCTCCTCATCGCCGGGCACCGGGACGCGGCCGAGCAGCACGTCGCGGGCGAAGAAGGCCTGCGCGTCCAGGAGCGTCAGGGTGAACAGCTGCTGGGTGGCACCCAGGTAGAGCACGCGCGGGTCGGCGTGCCAGACCACGCCCTTCCACAGCCCGAACGGGGCCAGCAGGTTCGGGCCGGCCAGCGCCAGCTCGCCCGGCAGGAAGGGGTAGTGGTGGCGGTAGCCGGTGCACAGCAGCACGGCGTCGTACTCGGCGGTGGAGCCGTCCGCGAAGGTGACCTCCGCACCGTCGAACCCCTGCACCTCGGGGGCCTCGTCCATGCCGGCCGGCCACGCGATGTCCTGCGGGCGGGCACGGTAGGCGGTGGTCACGTGGGCGGCGCCGGCGCGGTGCAGCTGCAGGGCCAGGTCCTGCCCGGAGTAGGAGGAGCCCACCACGAGCACGCGACGGCCCGTGTACGGCTCCGGGCTTCGGTAGTCGTGGGCGTGCTGGACCTGCCCGGGGAAGGTCTCCACGCCGGGCCAGGACGGCAGGTGCGGGGTGTGGAAGTGCCCGGTGGCCACCACGACGCGGTCGAACCGCTCGGTGACGGCCTCGCGCGTGACCAGGTCCTCCGAGGTCACCCCGAACCCGCCGTCGTCGAGCGGCTGCACCCAGCGGACGGCCGTGGCGAACCGGATCTGCGGGCGGATGCGCCCGGCCACCTCGGCCACCCGGCCCACGATGTAGTCCCGCATGGCCTCCCGCGGGAGGTACGAGGACACGGCGCGGCCGAAATGCGCATCGAACGGGTAGTCCGGGTACTCCATGCACTCCTTGGGCCCGTTGATCCACAGGTCCCGGTACATGGCGGAGTGCACGGGCTCGCCGTGGCGGTCCGCGCCGGTGCGCCAGTCCAGGTTCCACTGGCCGCCCCAGTCGTCCTGGCGCTCGAACGCCACGACCTCCGGGACCGCCGCCCCCGCGTCCTCGGCCAGGGCGAGGCTCCTCAGCAGGGCCATGCCGGACGGGCCGGCTCCGATCAGGGCGACGCGCTCACGCATGGGTGTCCTTCCGAGAGTGGGGGTGGGGCGGCTCGGCCCGACCGTAGCACCGGCCCCCGCGAATCGACTGCGGTTCTGACCCTTCTCCGGGGTGGAACGGCCGCCAGAAGGGTCACAAGTGCAGCGGGCCACCCGCACCATGATCGACCCGCCGAACGGGGCGCGGCGGACAAGGGTCACGGCCGCCACGGCCATGAGTCCGAGGCCGTAGAGGAGGCCGGCCGGGTCCCACATGCCCAGCACGACGCCGGACCCGGCGTCGGCAAGGTCGGCATCGTGCCGGGCGAAGACCTCCTGGGCCAGCTGGAACGCGATGCTCCGGGGAGTACTCCCAGCTTCCTCTACGGCATGCGATACTCCCATCATTCATTACTCAATTCACGCGCCGTGCATGGCAGCCGTTGGCCACAACGGCATGTGACATCACTGCGCCCTCCCGAAGGAGCATCGTGGCCCGCAAGAGCAATCCTGTGTATTACGACGCCAACGGCAATGTCGTGCAGCCCCCCGCGAAGAAGAAAGGGGGGTGTCTCAAGTACGCCCTGATCGGCCTGCTCGCCCTGATCGTGATCGCCGTCCTCGCCTCCATGATGGGCGGCGGTTCGAACAGCACCTCGGAGGGGGGCGGAGAGGCCGCCTCCCAGGGCGAGACCAGCTCCAGCGACGAGGCAGCCAAGGTCGGCCTCGGCCAGGAGTTCACCGTGGGCGACTGGGCCACGACCGTTGAGTCGGTCGATACGCCCGTCGCGAGCGTCGGCCCGTCCGGCTTCTCCACGGAGGCCCAGGGCGAGTTCGTGCCCGTGCAGATCAGCGCGAAGAACAACGCCAAGGAGGAGCGGACGTTCTTCGCCGACAGCGTGAAGCTCGTCAGCGCAGACGGGGCCGAGTACAGCTACAGCACGGACGCATCGATCTACGGCACCGAGAACGGCATGAACATCGAGCCGACCAACCCGGGCAACGTGGCCAGCGGCTACCTGTGGTTCGACGTTCCGGCAGGGACCGAGATCACCCAGGTCAAGGTCTCCGGGGGCGGCCTCTCCCTCGATCAGCCGGTGGTCGTCGAGCTCGACTGATCAGCGCGCAGACGAGGCCCCATGTCCTTCCCGGGCATGGGGCCTCGTGCGCGCTGTGAACGTTGCGCTCAGAGCGGCCTGCCCTCGGCGAGGTCGGCGTCCTCCTGGGCGAGCTTGAACGCGATGTTCGCCGCCGGCACGGAGGCGTAGACCGCGGTCTGCAGGAGGATCTCCTGGATCTCCTCCCGGGTCAGGCCGTTGCGCAGGGCGGCGCGCGGGTGCATGGCGCACTCGTCCCAGTAGCCGCCGGCCACCATGGCGGAGATGGTCACGGCTGAGCGCATCCGCCGGTCCAGACCGGGCCGCGTCCAGATCGTCCCCCATGCGTAGCGGGTGATCAGGTTCTGGAAGTCCTCGGTGGTGGCGTCCTTCCTCGCCTCGGCGCGGTCCACGTGGGCGTCGCCCAGGACCTCGCGGCGCACGGCCCTGCCCGCGTCGAGCACCTCCTGGGAGGTGCGGTCCATGTCGTGCCCGATGGGCTGCTCGGCGCTCATGCGCAGTCTCTCCTCGTGGTGGGGGCGTCGTCGTGCGGGGCAGGGCGGGAGGCTGCTCTTATAAACATCTGGCTTCAGGAGGGTGGTGGTGACACGGGGGGTGCTCATGGGCGGTCCTTCCTCTGCGGCGGCGCCGCATCCCGAGGGGCGCGGCCGGTTCTGACGGAGATGGTCTCAGGTGCGGGGCGGCGTCGTCGTGCCCCGGCGGGCGGCGAGGAGGCGGTCCACGAGGGCCTCGGCCTCCCCCGTGTAGGCGGCGGGGTCGAGGAGGTCGTCGAGGCGGGCGTCCGGAACGGACTCCGGGACCGCCGCGCGCAGCAGGGCGCGGAAGTTCCCCTCGCACGCCAGGGAGCGGTCCACGACGTCCTGGATCAGCCGCTTCCCGGAGCCCGGCTCGCCGGAGGCCTCGTCCAGCTCCGGAGCCAGCTCGGCCATGATCCGCTCGGAGACGAGCAGCGGGCCGGTGAGCTCCAGGTTGCGCCGCATGCGGTCCTCGTGGACGCGCAGGCCGGAGACGAGCTCGCGGGTCAGGGCCGCGGTCCCGCCGGCCACCCGCAGCAGGCGGCGCAGCGCGGGCCACTCGGCGTGCCAGGCCCCGTCCGGGCGCTCGTCGTCCGCGGCGCCGGCCGCCGTGTACACCCGCGCCGCGAGCCCGGGGGCGGACAGCGCGGCGGAGCGGATCAGCACGGAGAGCACGGGGTTCTGCTTGTGCGGCATCGCGGAGGAGCCGCCGCGGCCGGCCGCAAGCGGCTCACCGAGCTCGCCGTTCTCGATCCGCGCCGATGTCAGCACGTCGTTGGCGATCTTCCCGCACGCGGCCACGACGTCGGCCAGGGCCGCGGCCACGCCCGTGACGGCCATGCGGTTCGTGTCCCAGGGCCCGGCGGGGGCGGCGAGGCCCAGCTCGGCGGCGAGGTCCTCGACCAGGGTGAACGCGGTGACCTCGGGGCCGAGGGTCCCCGCGCGGTGCGCGCGGTCGACGTGCCCGGACAGGGAGGCCAGGGTGCCGGCGGCGCCGCCCCACTGGACGGGCAGGTCCGCGACGGCGGCGGCGAGCCAATCCGCGGCCTGGCCGAGGCCGTCGAGCCAGTTCGCGGCGCGCAGCCCGAAGGTGGAGGGCAGGGAGTGCTGGGCGAGGGATCGGGCGACCATCGGCGTCGAGCGGTGGGCGCGGGCCAGCTCCGCAAGCGCGTCCTGCGCGGCGGCGAGGTCCTCGGCCAGGATCGCGCCCACCCGGCCCACCATGACCATCAGCGCGGAGTCCACGACGTCCTGGCTCGTGGCGCCCAGGTGCACGGCGCGGGAGCCGGCCGGCAGCTGCGCGCGCAGCGCCTTCAGCGCCGGGATCAGGGGGGGGTGCCGCCGCCCTGGGCCGCGCGGGCGAGCGCGGCGAGGTCGTAGGCGTCCGGGTCGCCCGCCGCCGCGGCGGCCGCCGCCTCCGCCTCCGTGGCGAGCCCGTGCCGGGCGAGCACGCGCACCCATGCCGCCTCGACGTCGAGCAGGTGCCCCAGGAAGGTGCGGTCCGCGGTGGCGGCCTCCGCCCGACTGCCGGCCCAGGCCGGATCCAGGAGGCCGACGTCGGCGACGGCGGCGAGGTCGGCGGCGGCTGAGGTCATGGCGGGCTCCTGGGGTCGGAGGGGTGGGATCGGGCTCCGGAGGCGGCGTCAGGCCCGACCCGTCCCGCGTGTGGGAGGGGCCGGGCCTGCGGCCGAGGCCGGCGTCAGTCGAGCTCGGGGTACTCGATGCCGGGGAACTGCAGGAACACGGTCTCCTTCGGTGCGTGCTCCCCGGGGCCCTGGATCCAGATGTCGAACTCGAGCGAGCCGTCGTCGTTCCGGGTGCCGATCAGGGTGCGACGGCGGTCCTCGTCGAGGGAGGTCAGGAACGCGTCCTGCACGATCGCCTCGGCGTCCTCGGGCAGGTACACGCGGGTGTGCAGCTTGTTCAGCAGGCCGCGGGCGAACACGACGACGTGGATGAACCGGGCGCGGTCCTCGTTCACCACGCCGGGCTCCACGGTGGAGAAGGTGTAGCGGCCCGCGTTGTCCACGGCGCAGCGGCCCCAGCCGGTGAAGGTGAAGCCGTCCTGGACGAGGGAGCCGTCCTCCTGCGAGATGACGCCCTCGGCGTCGGCCTGCCAGATCTCGATCATGGCGTCCGGGATCGGATCGCCGTTGCCGTCGTAGACGGTGCCGAACAGGCGCATCGCGTCCGCGCGGCCCGCGGGGACCAGCTGGTGGCCGTCGCGCCACGGCAGGTGGACCTGCTCGTAGCCGTTCGCGTAGCCGAAGAACGGGCCGATGGTCTGGCCCGGGGTGGGGACCAGCCTCCCGTCGGCGGTGCGCTCGGTGGTCTCGTCGATCCGCATCAGTGATCGCCCTCCTCGTCTTCCATCCAGGTGCGGTGGCTGCCCGTGAGCACGATGTCCCACCAGTAGCCGGTGTTCCACTCGTGGCTGGTCACCGAGTGGTCGTAGGTGGCCACGAGCCGGTCGCGGGCGGCCTGGTCCGTGATGCCCTGGTAGATCGGGTCCAGCGGGAACAGCGGATCGCCCGGGAAGTACATCTGGGTGATCATGCGCTGCGTGAAGTCCGTGCCGAACAGGGAGAAGTGGATGTGCGCCGGGCGCCACGCGTTGCGGTGGTTCTTCCACGGGTACGGGGCCGGCTTGATGGTGGTGAACTCGTAGGTCCCGTCCGCGCCGGTCAGTGTGCGGCCGATGCCCGTGAAGTTCGGGTCCAGCGGCGCGGGGTGCTGGTCCCGCTTGTGCACGTAGCGGCCGGCCGCGTTGGCCTGCCAGATCTCCACCAGCTGGTGGCGCACGGGGCGGCCGTCGTCGTCGAGCACGCGGCCGCGCACCTTGATGCGCTCGCCGATCGGCTCGCCGTTCTGGCCGACGGTCAGGTCCGCCTCGAGCGGGTGCACGTCGCGGTGGCCGAAGGCCGGGGACCACAGCTCCACGGTCTCGGGGTCGGCGTGCACGAGCGACTTGGTGGGGTGGCGGAACACCGACGAGCGATAGGGCGGGAAGTCGAGCCGCGGCTGGGTCTCGCCCTGGGCCTGGGCATGGACGGCCGCGATCTCTTCACTGATCTGCCCCTGCGAGTCGCGGGTGGCGGCTGGATCGAGCACGTGGGCGCTGTCGAACGTGTCGTCGTCCTTGGCCTGGGCGGCGATGCTCACGTCGGCTCCTTTCTCTGCGGGGTCGGGGATCGGTCGGGCTCAGGCGGAGGGCCAGCCGGTGTACTGCTCGGCGAGGAACTGCCGTCCGTAACGGGACTGGACCACGTTGCGGAGCTCACCGCGCACGCGCATGTCCTCGAACTCCGAGGCGTCCGGGCGGGCGTGGAGCATGGTGGTCATCCAGTAGGAGAAGTTCTGGTCCTTCCACACGCGGGTCAGCGCCGTCTCCGAGTAGGCGTCGAGCAGGTCGCGCGAGCCCGTGGCGGCCCACGACTCGAGCGCCTCGGCCAGGACGCGCACGTCCGCGAAGGCGAGGTTCAGGCCCTTCGCCCCGGTGGGCGGGACGGTGTGTCCGGCGTCGCCGGCGAGGAAGACGTTGCGGTGACTCAGCGGTGTGCGCACATAGGAGCGGAAGCCGAGCACCGTCTTGTCGATGATGGGGCCGGTCTTGAGGGTGAAGCCGTCCGGGCCGGCCACGATGCGCTGCAGCCGGTCCCAGATCCGGTCGTCGGACCAGTCCTCCACGCGGGTCGAGGGGTCGCACTGGAAGTACATGCGCTGCACGGTCTCCGAGCGCTGCGAGATCAGGCCGAAGCCATGCTCGGAGCGGGCGTAGATCAGCTCAGGCGAGGACTTGGGCGCCTCGGCGAGGATGCCGAACCAGGCGAAGGGGTACGCGTGGAAGTGGTCCTCGCCCTCGGTGTCGCGCTGGAGGGCCTTGCGGACGGTGGAACGCGAGCCGTCCGCGCCCACGAGGATGTCGCAGCGCAGTTCCTCGACCGGCCCCTCCTCGCCAGCGGCCACGGAGCGGAACCGGACGCCGGGGGTGTCCGAGTCGACGTCGAGCACCTCGAGCACCTCGGTCTCGAAGCGGACGTCGCCGCCGTCGCGCCGCCGCGCCGCGGCGAGGTCGACGAAGACCTCGTTCTGCGCGTACAGGGTGACCGTGGCACCCACGAGCTCCGGGAAGTCCAGGGCATGCGACTCGCCGTCGAAGCGCAGGATGATGCCGCGGTGCTCGTCGCCCACCGTCCTCACCCGGCCGTCGACGCCCATGTCCGTCAGCATCTCCACGCTGGGCTGCTCGAGGATGCCCGCGCGGTGGGTGTGCGCGATGGTCTCGGGGTCACGGGACTCGAGGACGACGTTGTCGATCCCCTGCCGCGCGAGCAGGTGGGAGAGCATCAGGCCGGCGGGCCCGCCGCCGACGATGCCGACGCGGGTGCGGGTCACGGGGGGCTGGGTCATGGCGTCCTTTCCGGGGGACGTCACCGGTCGGGCCGGGCG
>NZ_JABFNH010000029.1:0-2345 GCF_017168435.1 Micrococcus sp. KRD070 | reverse complement strand
ACCTACCACGCACCCCGTGGCCCCGATCCATCCGCCTCTACGCCTGGAGGCCCAGCACCTAGGAACTGACCATGGTCACCACCGCCACCAGACACCACCGCCGCATCCCTGCGGGGACCCTCCGCACCGCAGCCCCGTTCTTCGCTGTCCTGGCCGCCCGCCTGAACCTCGCCGAGGCCGACTGGGAGGACCGCGCATGAGCCGCCAGCCCGCCTCTGTGCCCCTGACCAGTGCCCTTGACGCGGCACCGTTCGGGCGTGAAATGCGCGCACTCCGCCGCGGCGCGGGTCTTACCCAGGCCCAGGCCGCGGACCGGATGGGGGTCTCCCTCCGCTGGCTCAAGTACCTGGAGGCGGGCACCCGGACGCCCCGCTTGCAAGACGTCGGCCGCGTGGCCGTCATGGACCCGCTCACGGGCCGCATGGCCGCCAGTGTCCTCCAGGCCCTCACTCCGGCCGGGAAGATCACCCCGTCTGGCCCGCGGCTATCTCTCGCGCACCTGGCCCGCCTCGCCGGCTGGCCAGTGGAGCCCATGGACCCATCCGTATCCGCTGCCCTCACTCCGGAGGCTCTGGCTGTCGTGGCCGACGTCCTGGATGCCGCGCACGCCCTCCTGGACCAGGCGGACCCGCACATGGAGGACCTGGACGCCTTGGCCGCCACCCGCAACGTCTCCGCCGTGGTTCGCCGCCTGGATCACGTCTACGCCGCTCTCGCTGCCGAGGACGCCCGGTGACTGCGCCGAGCCCCAGTGAACGGGCACCCCCGCGCGGCCCCGTCCCTGCTCCTCACCCCTACTCGAAAGGACCCGCCGGCATGACAACCACACAGACCATCACCGCCAACCTGACCGCAGTCCGTCACGCCTACTACGCGGCCGTGCAGACGGCCCGCACCTACCAGGACCCGGACCTCACCCCGGAGGCCCTGACCCGCCAGCGCCAGGACCGCGAGGCCGCCGCCCGTGCGGCCTACGCCCAGGCCCTCCGCCCGATCCGTGACGACTACGAACGGGCGGCCCGCCTGAACGCCATGGCCTTGGCCAAGGTCCCTGGCCCCACCGGCTCCACCGCCGACGTCTGGCGGCGCGTGGAGATGCGCCTGGGCGCGGGGGCTACCCTGGACCAGATCGTGGCCACCGCCGACGTCCCAACCCTCCAGGCGGTCCGTGAGTGGGCACCCACCTACCTGGCCGTGAACGGCGGGGACCCGGCCGCCACCCCCGCGCTGGGGGACCGCCTGGAGCGCGCCACCCTGGCCCGCTACGCCGCGATCACCGAGGACACGGACATGGCCGCCGCCCTGGCCGAGGCCCCCACGCTGGCCGGCCTCGCCGTGACCCTGGACGATGCCGAGGCAGAGGCCCAGGGCATCCCGGGGGCCGGAGGCCTGAACGGTGCTGTGGCCGCTGCCTTGGCCGTCCAGGCCGCCGGGTCCACCACCGTGGACCCCGACACCACCGCCTGACCGACCTACCGGCCACCTGCGGCCCCGTTGCCCCTCACCGGGCGGCGGGGCCGCCGTCGTCCTGGGGCTGATAGCCGTGGACCTAGGAAACTCCGAACAGCGACGGGAGGACGCTTAGGACACCGCCCGAGGAACTCAGGATGAGGCCCCAACTTGTCAGACGCTGGGCCTTGCGCTGAATGTCCGCGCCCTGGCCCGGCTCCATCTCGTTGTGAAATGTCGCGGTGCCATCCCCGTTGTCCTCGAAGTAGACCGGCGGGGCCGCTCTTAGGCCGAGCACACCGAGCACGAGGCCGCCCACGATGAGGAGGATGCTAAGAATCAGTAGCCACATGCGATGAGTATGGGGGCTGGCCGTTGCCGGGTCTGCGGCGGGTCAGCGGTGACGGTTCGGCCCCCACTCGGCCTTGGCCCGGGAGTCTCCATGGGCGGGCGTGTAGGTGCACGTGCGGGTGTAGGACTGGGGGGCCATGCTCTGCGCGTCTCTACTTCCAGTCGGCTGGGTGCTGTAGTCCGCTGTGGCGTTGTAGACGGTCACGGGAGGGTGGCCTGGCGCGTATCCCTCTAGGAATGGCCCCTGGAACTTGACGTCCAGCAATGCGAACTGGCCTGGGCGGCCCGCGCTGTTCCGCTCCTGAGCGCGTAGGAGGTCCATGCACGTAGCCCGGGCGGCCTGTTCCACGGCCGCGGGGGCAGGGGTGGGAGTCGCGGAGGTAGGGGCGGCGGAGCGTGGCCCCGCGTCATCGCCCCCGCACCCGGAGAGGGACAGGGCGGCCAACCAGGCAAGGGCGGTGAGCGTGGCGGAGCGCGGGCGCGTCGTCATACGGGGAGTCTCCCATGGTGCCGCCGAACACCTGTGAACAGCCCACCCTTTACCC
>NZ_JABFNH010000028.1:0-433 GCF_017168435.1 Micrococcus sp. KRD070 | reverse complement strand
GGGTTGGAAAAAGATATTGAACAGTCAACAGCTACTGCAGATGCAACAGATGCTAATAATAAGGTGACTCTTGAAGCTGCCCAAAAAGCATATGATGATGAATTGAAAATATATAATAATAATTTAAATACTGATGTTAAAAATGCAGAAGAAGTTTTAAATTTGGCAAAGATTAATTTAGATGATAAGAAGAAAACTTATGAAAAAAATAAATCATTATATGATGCTCAAGCAATTACAGAGAGTGATTTTAATAAGGTTAAAATTGATTATGATACTGCAAATTCAGATTATGAGAAGGCAAAGGTGTCATTAGAAAATGTAAAGATTAAAGCTGATCAAGCCTTAAGTAAAGCTAAGAATGAGTATGATACAGCACAAAATAATTATAATAACAAAAGTCAAAGGATTGCTATTGAAAAACAAAAGCAGC
>NZ_JABFNH010000027.1:0-401 GCF_017168435.1 Micrococcus sp. KRD070 | reverse complement strand
ATAATACGCAGAGCTTCATTAAATAATAATTTCCCTTCAGATGTGAGCGTAATATTACGTCCTTGCTTTTTAAATAAAGACACATTAAGTTCTTGTTCTAATAATGTAATTTGACGGCTTATCGCTGATTGAGCAATGTTTAGTTCAAGTGCTGTTTCGGAGATATGTTCTCTTTTAGCGACCTCGATAAAATATCTTAATTGTTTAATTTCCATAGCGATATAGGCACCTCCAAAAATGAGTGTTTTGTAACTATTATAGCAATATTATTGATAAATGTTCTATTTTTTAGATGAATATCTTCTATTTTATATATTGAACAGATAAATTTTTTAGATTATAGTAATTATCATTAATAACTAATATCAGAATATTCTAAAAAAGGGGTGTGCATCATGCAC
>NZ_JABFNH010000026.1:29821-35257 GCF_017168435.1 Micrococcus sp. KRD070 | reverse complement strand
TCCATCACCACCTCGCCTCCGAAGGCCACCAGCTGTGCCTGCGCACCGTGGGGAGGTGGATGCACCGGCTGGGCATCTCCCGGTTGCGAGACCTCGCGCCCACGGGTGAGGACCTGCGCCAACGACCGCAGAAGATCACCGCCCGCGGCCCGGGGCACATGGTGCATCTGGACGTGAAGAAGATCGGGCGCATCCCCGAGGGGGGCGGCTGGCGTGCTCACGGCCGGGACTCCGAGAACGCGCGAGCGGCCAAGCGCGGGCCTGGCCGACGGGTCGGGTACACCTACCTGCACTCGGCGATCGACGGGTACACCCGCCTGGCGTACACCGAAGCGTTGGAGGATGAGCGGACGGTGACCACGATCGGGTTCTTCTGCCGGGCGAGGGCGTTCTTCGCCGCCCACGGCATCACCGTGGACCGGGTGGTCACGGACAACGGGAACAACTATCGGGCAGTGGACTTCACCGCGAAGGTGGTCTCGCTCGGGGGCCGGCATCACCGGATCCGACCCTACACCCCGCGCCATAACGGGAAGGTCGAGCGGTACAACCGGCTGATGGTCGATGAGGTCCTCTACGCCCGCCCCTACACCTCAGAGCAAGCTCGGCGTGAGGCCCTGGCGGTGTGGGTGAACCACTACAACTACCATCGGCCTCATACCTCCTGCGGAGACGCCCCGCCGGCCTCACTGGCACCGACCCGAGTCAACAACGTCATGCCCTCCTACAACTAGACTCGACCCCGATGTGGCCGCCGCCGCGCCGGCGTCGTCCACCCCGCCCCGACCCGTCACACGAGGAGATCCATGCCTGAGATCACCCGGGATCAGGTGGAGCATCTGGCTCGCCTGGCCCACATCCGGATGACCGACGAGGAGCTGGACACGATGTCCGGCGACCTGGAGAAGATCCTGGAGCACGTCTCCGCGGTCCAGGCCGCCGCGGGCGACGACGTGACGCCGACGTCCCACCCCATCGCGTTGGAGAACGTGTTCCGCGAGGACGTGCCGGCCGGCATGCTCACGCAGGAGGAGGCCCTCGACCAGGCGCCGGACTCCGAGGACGGCCAGTTCAAGGTCCCCGCCATCCTGGACGGAGAGTGATCACCCCCATGACCGAGACGTTCGACGTGAACGCGACCCTCGGCGCCGACGAGCTCGTCCGGCTCACCGCGCTGCAGATGGCCGAGCGCCTGCGCGCCGGCACCACCACCTCCGTGGAGCTCGTCCAGGCCCACCTGGACCGCATCGCGGCCCATGACGGCGACGTGCGCGCCGACGCCGACGGCGACCGCGGCGTGCGCGCCTACCTCCACGTGAACACGGACGAGGCCCTCGCCGTCGCCGCCGAGGTGGACGCGATCCGCGCCGCCGGCGGCCCCGAGGCCGACGCCCTGCACCCGCTGGCCGGCGTGCCCGTGGCCGTGAAGGACAACATCGTCACCCGCGGGCAGCCGACCACGGCCGCCTCCCGCATGCTCGAGGGCTGGCTCAGCCCGTACGACGCCACGGTGGTGGCCCGCCTCCGCGAGGCCCGCCTGCCGATCCTCGGCAAGACCAACCTCGACGAGTTCGCGATGGGCGGCTCCACCGAGCACTCCGCGTTCGGCATCACCCGCAACCCGTGGGACGGGGACCGCGTGCCCGGCGGCTCGGGCGGCGGGTCGGCGGCCGCCGTCGCCGCCTTCCTGGCCCCCTTCGCCCTCGGCTCGGACACCGGCGGCTCCGTCCGTGAGCCCGCCGCGTTCACCGGCACGGTCGGCGTGAAGCCCACCTACGGCGCCGTCTCCCGCTACGGCCTGATCGCGATGGCCTCCTCACTGGACCAGATCGGCCCCGCCGCCCGCACCGTGGCCGACGCCGCGGCGCTGCAGCAGGTCATCGGCGGCCCCGACCCGCAGGACTCCACGTCCCTGGCCGACGCGCCGGCGGACCTGACCGCCGCTGCCCGCGGCCGCGATCTGGCGGGGCTGCGCGTCGGCGTCGTGACGGACCTGCCGGCGGAGGCGTTCCACCCGGGCATCCGAGCCGGTTTCGACGAGCACGTCGCGGCCCTGCGGGAGGCCGGCGCGGAGATCGTGGAGGTCTCCTGCCCGAGCTTCGACGCCGCCCTCGGCGCGTACTACCTGATCATGCCTTCGGAGGCCTCCTCCAACCTGGCCCGCTTCGACGGCGTCCGCTACGGCCACCGCGTGGTGCCCGACGGCGGCGGCACGATCGAGCAGGTCATGGGCGCCACCCGCGCCGCCGGCTTCGGCGCCGAGGTCAAGCGCCGCATCATCCTGGGCACCTACGCGCTCTCCGCCGGTTACTACGACGCCTACTACGGCTCCGCGCAGAAGGTCCGCACGCTCGTGCAGCAGGACTTCGCCCGCGCCTTCGAGCGGGTGGACGTCCTCCTCACGCCCACCGCGCCGACCCCGGCGTTCGAGCTGGGCGCCAAGACGGACGACCCGATGACCATGTACGTCAACGACCTGGCCACCATCCCGGCCAACCTCGCCGGCGTCCCGGGCATGTCCGTGCCGGGCGGCGTCGTCGACGGGCTGCCCTACGGCCTGCAGCTGATGGCGCCCGCGCGCGAGGACGCCCGCCTGTACGAGGCCGGCGCCGCGCTCGAACGCCTCGTGGCCGAGCGCCGGGGCGGGCCGGTGTGGGCCGAGGCCCCCGAGCTGGAGAAGGGCGCGCAGCGCGCCACCACCGCGACCACGGCAGGAGGCCGGGCATGAGCCACGCAGAACAGACCATGGACTTCGCGGAGGCGATGGAGCGCTTCGACCCGGTGCTGGGCTTCGAGGTGCACGTGGAGCTGAACACCGCCACGAAGATCTTCTCCTCGGCGCCCAACGCGTTCGGCGATGAGCCGAACACCAACGTGACCCCGCTCGACCTCGGCCTGCCGGGCACCCTGCCGGTGCTCAACCGCGAGGTCGTGGAGTACGCGATCCGCCTGGGCGTGGCCCTGGACGCGCAGGTGGCCGAGACCTGCCGGTTCGCGCGGAAGAACTACTTCTACCCGGACACGCCGAAGAACTTCCAGACCTCCCAGTACGACGAGCCGATCGTCTTCGACGGCCACCTGGACGTCGAGCTGGAGGACGGCGAGGTCTTCCGCGTGGAGATCGAGCGCGCGCACCTCGAGGACGACGCCGGCAAGCTCACCCACGTGGGCGGCTCCGGCCGGATCCAGGGCGCGGCGAACTCGCTGGTGGACTACAACCGCGCCGGCGTGCCGCTGATCGAGATCGTCACCAGGCCGATCGTCGGCGCGGGGGAGCGGGCGCCCGAGCTGGCCCGCGCCTACGTCACCGCGATCCGGGACATCGTGCAGGCCATCGACATCTCCGACGCGCGGATGGAGCGCGGCAACGTCCGCTGCGACGCGAACGTCTCGCTGATGCCCAAGGGCGCCACCGAGTTCGGCACCCGCACCGAGACGAAGAACGTGAACTCCACGCGCGCCGTGCAGCACGCGGTCACCCACGAGATCCAGCGCCAGGCCGCGGTGCTCGCCGCGGGCGGCACCGTGACGCAGGAGACCCGCCACTGGCACGAGGACACCCGCAGCACCACCTCGGGCCGCCCGAAGTCGGACGCGGACGACTACCGGTACTTCCCCGAGCCGGACCTCGTGCCCGTGCACGTGGACGCCGCGTGGGTCGAGCGCGTGCGCGCGGCCATGCCCGAGCTGCCGGCCGTGCGGAACAAGCGGCTCAAGGCCGAGTGGGGCTTCTCGGACGAGGAGTTCCGCGACGTTGTCAACGCCGGCGTCCTGGACGAGATCGTCGCGACCGTGGAGGCCGGCGCCTCCGCGGCGGCCGCCCGCAAGTGGTGGATGGGCGAGATCGCCCGCCTGGCGAACGTCCGCGAGGTCGCCGTCGCCGAGCTGGGGATCACCCCGGCGCACGTGGTGGAGGTCGAGGAGCTGATCGCCGCGAAGACGATCAACGACAAGATCGCCAAGCAGGTGCTCGGTCTGGTGGCCGACGGCGAGGGCGCCCCGAAGGAGGTCGTCGCGGCGAAGGGCCTGGCCGTGGTGTCCGACGACGGCGCGCTCACCGAGGCCGTCGACGCCGCGATCGCCGCCAACCCGGACGTGGCCGAGAAGATCAAGGGCGGCAAGATGGCCGCCGTCGGCGCCCTGATCGGCCCGGTCATGAAGGCCACCCGCGGGCAGGCCGACGCCGGCCGCGTCCGCGAGATCGTGCTGGAGCGCCTGGGCGTGTCCTGACGACCGCGCGGGCCCTCAGCCGTCCAGGGCGGTGAGGGCCCGCGCCACGCGGGGCAGGGTCTTGCGCAGCAGGCGCCGCCAGGACCCCGCGGCCAGCCCGCCGACGATCGCGTCCCGGGCCGCCGCGTCGTCGAGCGTCTCCAGGGCCATCGCCCCGAGCCACACGCGGGCCCGGCGCGCCTCGGCCGCGTCCCGGGCCAGGTCGGGCACCTTCTCCTCGCCGTGCCAGAGCGCCAGGTAGGCCACGTTGAGGGCGGGGTCCCACGCGCACGCGAAGTCCCAGTCCAGCACCCCGGCCAGCGCCCAGCGCAGCGGGGCGCGCGGGTCCTCGTCCTCGGGCACGGCGCGCCAGCGCATGTTGTGCCCGGCCAGGTCGCCGTGCACGAGCGACGGCGGCACGGGCGGCGCGGCGGTCCACGTCGTCACCGCGTCCGCGAGGGCAGCCACCGCGTCCGGCCACGCCTCGGCGCCCAGCCGCGCGTCGACGTCGTGCCCCTCCCACGCGCCCAGGCGCGCGGCGACCGCCCCCGGCAGCGCCGCGACGTGCCGGGCGCGCTCCGGCGTCCACGGGCCGCGGAACGCGAACGGGCGGCCGAGGTGCGGGGCGATCCGCGGGTCGGTGACGTCCACGGCGGCGAGGTCGTCGAGGACGCCGCGCAGCACGGCCGGATCGCCCTCGTGCGGCGGGTGCGGCCCGCCCGGGAGGAAGCGCTGCAGCACCGCGGCGCCCGGGCCCGCGGGGACGGGGTCCGAGAGGGCGACCGGGACGGCCCACGGCACGTCGCGCTCGGCCAGGGCCGAGGCGAGCCCGTCGAGGAGGGCCAGGCGCCGGGGCAGGTGCGCCGCGGGGTCCCGCTCGGGCGCCCACCGCGCGGCGGGGGCGGCGCCGACCTCGTGGGCCCGCGTCATCCGGAGGACGCCGACGTCCTCGAGCACCAGCACGCGGTGGAACTGCCCGCCCTCCTCCACGGACGCCGCGGCCCAGTCGGCTGTGCGGAGCCGGCGGGCGAGGGCGGGGTCGAGGCCGGGGCGGAGGTGCTGCAGGGCGCGGTGGACCAGCTCGAGCTCGCTGGGGGCAGGCGGGGAGACCACACGACCACGCTAACCCTCCCTCCGCCCTCCCGGACTTTCGAACGTGACATCGGGGGAATGGGGACTTTCGAACGGGAGAAAGGCCCCACCTCACGTTCGAAAGCGCCCGGGGGG
>NZ_JABFNH010000026.1:0-29721 GCF_017168435.1 Micrococcus sp. KRD070 | reverse complement strand
AGATTTGTATAAGAGACAGCCTGCAACCCTTCACCCTGCTGCGTCCCGTCGTCGGCCTGGTGGCCGTGGCCCTCTTCGCCGCCTTCCTCGCGCTCGTGGTCCGGGCCCAGGACGACGGCGTCTCGTGCGGCTGCTTCGGCGAGGCCTCGGCCGCCCCGATCTCCCGCACCACCGTGGTCCGCAACGTCGTCTTCCTGGCCCTCGCCGTCCTGGCCCTGGCCGAGGGGATCGTCTCGCTGGCGGTGCACGGCGCGGGCCTGGCCTGGCAGCCGCTCACCGCCTTCGGCGCCGGGGCGTGGGCGTGGGCTCTGCTCGTGTCCGTGCTGCTCGCGACCGCCGCGTTCCTGGCCGGGCGCGAGTCCGTCCCGGCCGCGCCCGACGCCGCCCCGGCGACGCCCGAGGCTGAGGCCGCCGTCGACCCGGCCGACGGTGCCGAACCCGAACGCCACCCGTTCCCGGACGCCGTCGTGGTCGCGGACGGCGAGTACACCGGTCTGCACCGGCTGGTCACGGACGGGGCCGTGGTGGCCCTGCGCCTGTCCACGGGGTGCGGCTCCTGCGCGCGGGTGATCGAGCGGCTGGACGAGTTCACGGACGCGCTCGGGCCGGTCCGGCTGCGGGTCCTGATGCCCCAGCATGCCCCCGGCGCCGACGGGGCGATCCACAGCGGCGCCGTCGACGCGTCGCTCGTGCTCGCCGACCCGGCCGGCGCCGCGTCGCAGGCCCTCGGTCTGCACTCGTTCCCCACCGCGGTGCTGCTCGGCACGGACCGGCTCACCGCCGGCGGCCCGGTGGGCGGCGCCGACGACGTCCTCGCCTTCCTCGAAGAGATCCGGGAGATCATGACCACCGAACTGCCCGCCGCCACGGACGGCTCCACCGCCACCCCGGAGGTCCGCGCATGAGCGCCCCCGAGACCACCCCCGTCCTCGCCCCGCTGCTGCCGCGCCTGCGCGCCGAACGCGCGCTCGAGGCGGCCGCCGCCTCCGCCGCCCGGCCGCTCGAGGCTCGGGGCGTCGAGCTGGAGATCGGCCTGCCCGACGGCGCCCGCGCGCCCCTGCTGACCGTCCTGGCCGAGGCGCTGGCCGAGGGCCACGGCGAGCGCGCCGCCGTCCTCGTGGTCACCGCGACCACCCGCGAGGCCGAGGACCTCGTGACCGACCTGGCCGCCTGGGCCCCCGCCGGCGCCGCCGCGCTGTTCCCGTCCTGGGAGACGCTGCCCCACGAGCGCCTGTCCCCGCGCTCGGACACCGTGGGCGCGCGCCTGGCCGTGCTGCGCCGCCTCGCCCACCCCGAGGAGCACGCGGAGGGCCCGCTGCGCATCGTCGTCGCTCCCGTGCGCGCCGTGCTGCAGCCTCTCGTGGCCGGGCTCGGCGAGCTGAGCCCCGTGACCCTGCGGACGGGGGAGGAACGGGACTTCGACGGCGTGGTGGCCGCGCTCGCGGACGCCGCCTACTCGCGCGTGGACATGGTCAGCCGTCGCGGCGAGTTCGCCGTGCGCGGCGGGCTGATCGACGTGTTCCCGCCCACCGAGGACTACCCCGTGCGCATCGAGTTCTTCGGGGACGAGGTGGAGCAGATGCGCTGGTTCTCCGTGGCGGACCAGCGCTCCCTCGAGGACACCACGGAGGACGGCTCGGGCCACCCCTCCGAGCTGTACGCGCCCCCGTGCCGGGAGCTGCTGATCACGGACCACGTGCGCCGACGCGCGAAGGAGCTGATCCCGGCCATGCCCGCCGCCGCGGACATGCTGGACCGGATCGCCGAGGGCGTGGCCGTGGAGGGCATGGAGTCCCTCTCCCCGCTGCTGGCCGAGGCCATGACGTCGCTGCCCCGCATGCTGCCCACCGGGTCGCTGACCGTCCTCGTGGAGCCCGAGCGCCTGCGCGGCCGCGCCGACGACCTGCTGGCCACCAACGAGGAGTTCCTCCAGGCCGCGTGGGCCGGCGCCGCGCAGGGCGCGGTCGCCCCGGTGGACGTGGCCGGGGCGGACCAGTCCGCCGCGGGCGGCTTCCTCACGGTGGCCGAACTCCGCGCGGCCGCGCTCGAGCAGGACCAGGGGTTCTGGTCCGTCACCGCGCTGGTCTCGGACGCTGAGCTGCTGCCCGACGCCGCCACCCTGCGCGCCACCCTCGGCGTCGCGCAGACCTTCTCGGGCGACATCGAGGCCATGGTCGCGCACACCCGTGTCCGGCTCGCGGAGGGGTGGCATGCCGTGGTCCTCACCGACGGCCCCGGCTCCGCCCGCCGTCTCGCCGAGCTCAACGCGGAGGCCGGCCTCACGGCCTCCGTGGTGGACGGGCCCCTGCCCGCCGACCTCGCCCCGGGGCGGGTCTCCATCGCGACAGCGCCCGTCGGCTCCGGCTTCACGATCCCGGACGCGCAGATCGCCCTGATCACGGAGCACGACCTCTTCGGCCGGCACCGCACCGCGGGCACGCGCGCCCCCGGGGCGCGGCTGGCCCGGAAGCGGCGCAACGCCGTCGACCCGCTGACCCTGCAGCCCGGCGACCACGTGGTGCACTCCCAGCACGGCATCGCCCGCTTCGTGGAGCTGCAGCGCCGCAAGGTCACCGGCGGCCCGCGCACCGCCCCCGGCGCCGAGGAGTCCTACCGCGAGTACCTCGTGCTCGAGTACGCGCCCTCGAAGCGCGGTGCCCCCGGCGACCGGCTGTTCGTGCCCACCGACCAGCTCGACCTGATCTCCACCTACGTGGGCGGGGAGACGCCGTCGCTGTCCAAGATGGGCGGCTCGGACTGGGCGCAGACCAAGTCCAAGGCCAAGCGCGCCACCCGCGAGATCGCCGGCGAGCTCATCCGCCTGTACTCGGCCCGCATGGCCTCGCGCGGCCACGCGTTCGCCCCGGACACCCCGTGGCAGGGCGAGCTGGAGGAGGCGTTCCCGTTCATCGAGACGCCGGACCAGCTGACCACCATCGAGGACGTCAAGAAGGACATGGAGGCGGCCGTCCCCATGGACCGGCTCGTATCCGGCGACGTCGGCTTCGGCAAGACCGAGGTGGCCGTGCGCGCCGCGTTCAAGGCGGTGCAGGACGGCAAGCAGGTGGCCGTGCTCGTCCCGACGACGCTGCTCGCCCGCCAGCACCACCAGACGTTCTCCGACCGGTTCGCCGGCTTCCCCGTCAAGGTGGCCGCGCTCTCCCGGTTCCAGACCGCCAAGGAGTCCAAGGAGGTCGTCGAGGGGCTCGCGCACGGCGAGGTGGACGTGGTGATCGGCACCCACCGGCTGCTCTCCGACCAGGTGCAGTTCAAGGACCTGGGCCTGGTGGTCGTGGACGAGGAGCAGCGCTTCGGCGTCGAGCACAAGGAGGCGCTGAAGAAGATGCGCACCAACGTGGACGTGCTCGCCATGTCCGCCACGCCCATCCCGCGCACCCTCGAGATGTCCCTCACCGGCATCCGTGAGACCTCCACCCTGGCCACCGCCCCGGAGGAGCGCCACCCCGTGCTCACCTCGGTGGGCCCGTACTCGGACCAGCAGGTCACCGCGGCCATCCGCCGCGAGCTGATGCGCGAGGGCCAGGTGTTCTACGTGCACAACCGCGTCACCACCATCGACAAGGTGGCCAAGCGCATCGCCGAGCTGGTGCCGGAGGCGCGGATCGCCGTCGCCCACGGCAAGATGAGCGAGGCCCGGCTCGAGCAGATCATGGTGGACTTCTGGGAGCGGAAGTTCGACGTGCTCGTCTCCACCACGATCATCGAGACCGGCCTGGACATCGCCAACGCCAACACCCTGATCGTGGAGGACGCCCACCGCTACGGCCTCTCGCAGCTGCACCAGCTGCGCGGCCGCGTGGGCCGTGGCCGCGAGCGGGCGTACGCGTACTTCCTGTACGACCCGCAGAAGCCCCTGGGCGAGGTGGCCCTCGAACGCCTCAAGGCCGTGGCCACCCACAACGAGCTCGGCGCGGGCATGCAGCTGGCCATGAAGGACCTCGAGATCCGCGGCGCCGGCAACCTGCTGGGTGGGGAGCAGTCCGGCCACATCGCCGGCGTGGGCTTCGACCTGTATCTGCGGATGGTGGGCGAGGCCGTGGCCGACTTCAAGGGCGAGGAGGACACCGCGCCCGCCGAGGTGAAGGTGGAGCTGCCGGTCAACGCCCACCTGCCGCACGACTACGTGCCGGGGGAGCGGCTGCGCCTGGAGATGTACCGCAACCTCGCCCAGGCCGCGGACGACGCCGCCGTGGACGCCGTGGTGGAGGAGCTCAAGGACCGCTACGGCCCGCTGCCGGAGCCGGTGGAGGCTCTCGTCGCCGTCGCCCGGTTCCGCAACCGGGCCCGAGCCGCGGGCGTCACCGAGGTGATGCTGCTGGGGCAGAACGTGAAGTTCGGCCCCGCCGCGGACCTGCCGGAGTCCCGTCAGATGCGCCTGACCCGCATGTACAAGGGCGCCCAGGTCAAGCCGGCCCTGAACGGCGTCCTCATCCCGCGTCCCAAGACCAAGCCGGTCATGGGTCAAGACCTCGTGGACGTCCCGCTGCTCGAGTGGGCGCAGCAGGTGGTCGATGCGATCTTCGCGCCGGAGGGCTGAGGCGGGTCAGGCCGTCCTCACGCGGACGAGGATGCCGTGCGCCTCGAGCATCTCGAGGAAGGCGTGGACGTCGGCCGCGACGTCGGCGGGAGCGAGGCCGAACGCCTCCGCCACCTGGACCGTGACGTCCGTCGTCGACAGCGGCACCGGCGGATCCGCGACCAGGTCGTCCTCCGGGGTGCGGCCGCCCACGAGGACGTCCCAGATCACGTCGCCCGAGGCGCTCAGCAGCAGCGGCTGACCGGCCTCGAGCGTCATGACGGCGGCCTGGCCGCCGGCGATGCGGGCCCACGCGATGTCGGGGGCGAGCGTCCAGCCCTCGGTGGTCTCAACGGTCACGGCGCACCGCCTTCGTCCAGGCCCAGCCGGCGAGTGCGCCGAGCCGAGCGCGCTGCTCGCGCCACAGGTCCGCACGGGTGACAGGCCGGCCCAGGCGCATCTGCAGATGGGGGCGGTTCACCGGGATCGTACGGGCCACGAGGACCGCCCGCTCCCGCGCCGTGGCGGCCGACCGCCACCGGGTGCGGAGCAGCTCGAGACCGCTCTGACTCTCCTGCAACGCCTGGAAGAGGGTCAGCTGCCGGGCGTTGACGCCGTCGGCGGCCTCGCCCGTGGCGACGTGCCAGGCCGCGCCCGCGTCCAGCCGGAGGGCCTCCTCGCGCAGGGCTGCCCAGCTCTCGGCGGTGAGGGACTCCCGGATGTGCCGGACGTCGAGGCCACCGCGGAACGGGTCGCGGGCCGCGTGGACGATCACGACGAGCCGCTGGTGGCGCGGGCTCGGCACCGGGACGGGCCGGCCGGCGATCACGAGGTGGGCGTGCTCGCTCCACAGGGCGTCGAAGGCCGCCTCGGGGGACGCGCCGAGGCCGGGGAAGAGCCGATGCACGTCCACATACCCCAGCTGGTCGTGCCAGAGCGTGGCCGCGTGCTGGAAGATCGACCCTTCCGAGAAGTCAGCGACCGGTTCCCAGCCGTGGGCGCGCAGGAGCTCGATGACGGCGGCGGCATCGGCCAGATGGACCAGCAGGTCCACGTCCGAACTGCGGCGGTGCTCCGGGTAGACGCCGGGCTCGGTGGCGTAGCCCTTGAGGTGCAGGCCCCGGATGCCGGCCCGGTCCAGCAGATGCGCGATGCGGGCGTGCGCGAGGCGGACGCGGACCTCGAGGTCCAGGGACGGCGGGGCGCTCGGTCGCTGTCCCGTCGCTCGTTCTCCCATGGCCGCGAGCTTAGCCGACCCAAAGGAGGGCCCGGCGGTGACTGTGCCGGATGCCCGGTGCAAAGTTAAAGGGGGTTCAGGTGGATTCGTGGACTGACGGCGCGAGACCCGCACGCTCCCGGGTGCTCCGTGTTGACGTGCCATCCATGAACGCGTGGCAGGACTCGCGATGAGCTGCGCGACCTGTCTAGATCCACCTGCAGAGTTCCATTCTCATGTTCACCGAGCATGCCGTTCCCGGCGATCGTCCCCCTGCCGCAGGGCATCCCAGACCTGGACTGGTTGCGCTAATGGGCGCGGACCGCGGGCTTCATCGGTCTTGTTGACTGCATCGCCCGCGGTCGGCTCAGTCGCCGCTCGCTCTGGTGCGGACGCGGCGGTGGAAGGTGGCCCTGCTCGTCACCGCCGCGGTGTGCGTCTTCCTCACGGGCCCTGCACCTCCATGGCGGGCTTCGCGTGCGCCGTCCTGTGGCTCTGGTCGACGCCGCAGATGGGGGTGGCGTCGTGCTCGTCCTCGCCATCCTCGGCGCCTACGCATTCTTAGGCTGCGCCTGTCCGCCCCCCGGCTGCGCACCCCTGCGCGTGGCAGTGGAGGCGGCGCCGTCCCCGAACTCTGACCGCCGGCCGGTCAGGCGCCCGTCGACTCCTCCTCCACGAGGTCCCCGTCGAGGGCCCGGGCGATCTCCCACGCCAGCAGCTCGACGATCGGCTGCGCGGTCTGCGCCATGGCGGCGTAGCCCTCGGCGGGGCCGCGGAACGGGTCCGGCAGATCCGCGTCCGGTCGCTCCCCGTGGGCGATCAGGCGGGAGCGCAGCTCCGCCAGCGCCGTGACGAGCGCGGTGACGCCCGCGCCCGGAGGGACCGCCGCGGCGAGCTCCTCGCCGTGGTCGCGCAGGAGGGTGCCCATGCCGAGGATCGTGAAGGTCCGGCGCACTGACGCGGGGTCCTCGCGCAGCACCTCGTCCAGGTGGTCGTCCGTCGCGGTCAGGACGAGGTCCTGGTCGGCCAGCGGACGCCCGGTCAGCTGCTGCGGTCGATGCTGCGTCAACGCGGCGCGGACTCGGCGGCTCGGTGCGAGGTCGAGCAGCGGGCCGGGGACGGTCAGCGCCTGGTTCGGTTCCGTGCCCGCGCTCGTGACCTCCGCGCGGCCCCGGTCGCCCAGCAGGGCGTTGAGCTGCGCCTGCAGCGCGTACTCCACGTAGGCGGAGCGGCAGATGTTGCCCGTGCACACGACGAGGACGCGGGCGCTCGGCAGGGGGCCGGGGACACGGCCGGCCGGCGTCGCATGCTGCCGCGGCGCGGCGGGGTCGGCCGGGTGGGGGAGGAACGCCGGGCCGAGCCGGAACTCGGCGAGGCGATCCTCCCGCGCCGTGGCGGCCGCCGGGGCGCCGGCGTCACCGCCGTCACCCGCCGGGTGGCCGCCGTCGCGGGTCGGCACCTCGGGCTCCTCCGGCGTCGGCGGCAGGAACGGATTGCGGATCGGGGGGCGATGATCCCTGCTCATGGGTGTGTCCTCTCCGAGGCGGTCGTGACGCGCGGCAGCGCGGACGTGACGGGGTGCGGGGGCTCCACGCGTCGCAGGCGGTGCACCGGGTGCCAGCGGCGGCGCGCCCCCGTGAACGGCTTGGACAGGGGGGTGGCGAGCAGGGCGAGGCCTGCCAGCCAGCTGAGGGCGAGCGCGAGGGCGAACTTGACGGCGTTGTCCTCCACGCCGTGGCGCGTGACCCACATCAGCACCCAGCCGTGCAGCAGCACCACCACCGTGCCCGTCCGGACCAGGGCAGTGATGACGCGGCGCAGGGCCTGCCCCGTCCCGGTGCGTCGGGCGAAGGAGCGCAGCAGCCCCTCCACCGTGGAACCGAACACGAGCACCATCCCCGCGGACATCAGGACGCCCACGGCAGGGGTGAGCACCGGCGTGCCGAAGCCGCCGAACTTGATGTTGGGCGGCTCCAGGCCCAGCCGGACCGCGCCCAGCCCGAGCAGCACCAGGCCGACGCCGATGAGCGTCCGATGGCGCCGCACGTGCGGCTGGACGCGGCGGCGGAACGTCTCGCCGCTGAGGACGAACAGCAGGCAGGGCAGGGCCAGCCCGACGCCCAGTGGCGTGCGGGCGATCGCGGAGTCCGGCACGAAGTGGGCCCACGCCAGCCCGGCCAGGCCCACGGCCCAGGCGACGGCGGACGGGAAGCGCTCGAGGAATCGGCGCAGCACCGTGGTGAAGAACAGGACGGAGATGAACCAGAACGCCCACCACGGGGGCTCCTGGTCCGCGCCCCCGTACCAGCCGGTGATCATCAGGCGCCTCAGGAGGTCGGGGTCGTCGGCGAACCACGCGAACGCGGCCACGGACATGAGCGCCGCCCACACCAGGTACGGCACCATCAGGCTCCGGAAGCGGCCCCGCACGTCCGTGGCCCAGGGGCGGCCGCGCGTCCAGAAGTAGCCGGTGAGGAAGAAGAACAGCGGCATCCGCCAGATCTCCAGGTACCGGCTGAAGGTGAGGTCCGTCAGGTACGCGTGACCCAGCACCACCGCCGCGATGGAGACAAGCCGAAGGGCGTCCACCCCCGTGTTGCGGGTGGACGCCCTTCGGCGCGCGGCGGCCGGACGACCTGTGTCAGCGATCCTCGGCTCCGGGACGGCTCAGCGGTGCGCGGCGCCGGTCTCGACGGCGTGGGCGCCGGAGGCGGCGTGCTCGACGACGGGACGGGTGTGGATGGCGGTGGTGTCCACGGTGTCGCTGCGGCCCAGGAACGCCTTGGGGATCATGAAGGCCACAGTGGCCAGGGCCAGCGCGATCAGGCCGGGGATCCAGACCGACTCGAGCGACCAGAAGCCCATGGCGTAGAGGCAGCCGAGGAACGCGCCGAAGGCGACGATGAAGGCGATCAGGGAACCCCAGACGCCGCCCACGTTGGAGTGGTCGATGGCCTTGCCGTTGCGGATCACGTGATGCTCCTTCGGTGCGGTCCCGGCCGGGGCGGACGCCCGGCCGAAGTGATGCGAGTCAGTCGGATCCCAGGATAGCAAGCGCGGAGCTGGCCCCGATCCGGGTGGCGCCGGCCTCGATCATCGCCAGGGCGTCCGCGCGGGTGCGCACCCCGCCGGAGGCCTTCACGCCGATGCGCTCGCCCACGGTGCGGCGCATCAGCGCGACGTGCTCGACGGTGGCGCCCGCGGTGGAGAAGCCCGTGGAGGTCTTCACGAAGTCCGCCCCGGCCTCGACCGCGGCCTCGCAGGCCAGGACGATCGCGTCGTCGTCCAGCAGGGCGGTCTCCACGATCACCTTGAGCAGCGCCCCGCCGTCGCCTGCGGGGCCGTCCGCGTGCGCGGCCTCGGCCACGGCGCGGACGTCCGCGACGAGCCGGTCGCGGTCCCCGGCGCGGGCCGCGGCGACGTCGAGGACCATGTCCACCTCGTCCGCGCCGGCGTCGATCGCCTGCCGGGCCTCGAAGGCCTTGACCTCCGAGGCGTTGGCGCCGAGGGGGAAGCCGATCACGGTGCAGGTCAGCACGTCCGAGCCCGCGAGCTCGGCGGCCACCAGCGGCACCCACACGGGGTTGATGCAGACGCTCTTGACCCCGGCCTCGCGGGACTCGGCCACGAGGCGGCGCACGTCCGCCTCCGAGGTGTCGGCCTTCAGGGCGGTCGCGTCGATGTACTTCGCCAGCTCGGCGGTGGTGAGGGAGACGGTCATGTCCGCCAGCCTACCGAGGCTCAGCCGCCCACGAGGGCCGTCACCTCGGCGCGCAGCGCCTCGAGCCGCTCGGCGGCCGCGGCCGGGTCGGCGTCCCGGGTGCCGAGGTAGCACTTGAGCTTCGGCTCGGTGCCGGAGGGGCGCACGAGGACGCGGGTGCCGGAGTCGGTGGCGAACAGCAGTGCGTCCGTCGGCGGCAGCCCGTCCCCGCCGGCGGCCAGGTCCCGGCGCACGGTGACCGGTTCCCCCGCGAGCGTGGCCGGCGCCTGCTGACGCAGGGCCGTCATGGTGCGGGCGATCAGGGACAGGTCCGCCACGCGGACCGAGACCTGGGCGCTGGGCATGGCGCCGGTGACCGCGTCGACGTCGGCCAGGGCGTCCATCAGGCCGCGTCCCTGCGCTGTGAGGGCGGCGGCCAGCTCCGCGGCCATGAGGGCGGCCGTGATGCCGTCCTTGTCCCGCACCATGTCCGGGTCCACGCAGTAGCCGAGGGCCTCCTCGTAGCCGAAGCCGAGGTCCGGGGCGCGGGAGATCCACTTGAAGCCGGTCAGCGTGACGTGGTGCCTCACCCCGTTCGCCTCCGCCAGGGCGGCCAGCTGCGGGGAGGAGACCACGGAGTTCGCGGCGCTGCGGCCGGCCGCGTGCAGGGCCGGCATCGCGTGCGCGCCCAGCAGCGTCCCGACGGCGTCGCCCGAGAGCATCCGCCACGTGCGGACACCGTCCGCGTCGGTGACGGGCGCGGCCAGGGCCAGGCGGTCGGCGTCGGGGTCGTTGGCGATCACCAGGTCCGCGTCCACCTCGGCGGCCAGGGCGAGGGCGAGGTCCATCGCCCCCGGCTCCTCCGGGTTGGGGAACGCGACCGTGGGGAAGGCCGGGTCCGGGGCGGCCTGCTCGGCCACCACGTGGACGGGGCCGAAGCCGGCGTCCTCGAGCAGGCCCGGGACCACGGCGCCGCCCACCCCGTGCAGGGGCGTGTAGACCACGCGCAGGTCGCGGTGGCCGTGCCGGTCGTCGTCGAGCACGCCGAGGGCCGCCGCGCGGTAGGCCTCCAGCAGGTCCGGCCCGGCCACGGTCCAGCCGTCGTCGGCGAGCGGGATGTCCGCGGCCCACGCCGCGTGGTCGATGCGGGCGGCGATCTCCGCGTCCGCGGGGGAGACGATCTGCGCCCCGCGACCCGCCTCGTCCGTGAGCCGCCCGCCGAGGTAGACCTTGTAGCCGTTGTCCGCGGGCGGGTTGTGGCTGGCCGTGACCATCACGCCCGCGTCCGCGCTGAGATGGCGCACCGCGAAGGCGAGCACCGGCGTCGGCAGCGGGTCCGGCAGCAGGACGGTCTGCACGCCCGCGGCCGTCAGGACGGCGGCCGTGTCCGCGGCGAAGGCGGCCGAACCGCGCCGCGCGTCGTACCCGACGACGGCCAGCGGCGGGGCCGCGTCCCGTCCGACGCCGTCCCACAGGTGCGCGGCCAGACCCGCCGCGGTACGGCGCACCACGAGCCGGTTCATGCGGGACTCGCCCGGGCCCTCCTCGGCGCGCAGGCCGGCGGTGCCGAAGACGAGCGGCCCGGCGAAGCGCGCGGCGAGCACCGCCCGGGCGGCCGCGGCCTCCGGGCCGACGCCGGCGGCCGCGTCGAGCTCGGCGCGCAGGGTGTCCCGGTGCGCGGGATCGGGGTCCTCCGCCGCCCACCGCTCAGCCCGGGCGAGGACGTCCTCCGGGAGCGCGGCGACGTCGTCGTGCGGGGGATGCGCGGGCATCAGAGCCGCCCCACGATGTCCGCGAGCAGACGCGCGATGCGCGGGCCGGCGGCCTGGCCGGCCTCGACGACCTCGGCGTGGGACAGCGGCGTCTGCGAGATGCCGGCGCCGAGGTTGGTCACCAGCGAGATGCCGAACACCTCCAGCCCGGCGTGACGGGCCGCGATCGCGTCCAGTGCCGTGGACATGCCGACGAGGTCGCCGCCGAGGGTGCGCGCCATCCGCACCTCGGCGGGGGTCTCGTACTGCGGGCCGGCGAACTGGACGTACACGCCCTCGCGCAGGGAGGGGTCCACCTCGCGGGCGATCGCGCGCAGGCGCGGGGAGTAGAGGTCGGTGAGGTCCACGAACGTGGGGCCGGCGAGCGGGGTGGCGCCGGTGAGGTTGATGTGGTCCGCGATCAGGACGGGGGTGCCCGGGGCGATCTCCGGGTCCAGGCCGCCGCAGCCGTTGGTCAGCACCACGGTGCGCGCCCCGGCGGCGGCCGCGGTGCGGACGGTGTGCGCCACGGCCTGGGCGTCGCGGGACTCGTAGAAGTGCGTGCGCGAGCCGAAGACAAGGGCGTGCGTGCCGTCCGGCAGTCGGACCGAGCGGATCACCGCGTTGTGGCCGGGCACCTTCGGGGCGTGGAAGCCGGGCACCTCGGCCAGCGGCACGGCGGCGACCTCGTCGCCGATCAGGCCGGCGGCCTCGCCCCAGCCGGAGCCGAGGACGACGGCGACGCGGTGCTCCGCCACGCCCGTCGCCCGGGCGATGGTGTCGGCGGCCGCGCGGGCCTCGGCGAAGCCCGGATGGTCGCCGGTCAAGGGGGAGTCGGGGGAGGGGATGCTGGTCTGGTCGGTCACGTCGTGGAGTCTAGGCGGTGTCCCGTGAGCGCGGGCTAGGACTTTCCCGTCCGCGGCGGACACAATGGAGCCCGTGACCGAGGAAAACAGCACCTTCATCCCGTCCCTGACCATCATCGGCGGCGGCCCCGGCGGCTACGAGGCCGCCATGGTGGCCGCGAAGCTGGGCGCCCGCGTGACCCTGGTCGAGCGCCAGGGGTTGGGCGGCGCGGCCGTCCTCACGGACGTGGTCCCCTCCAAGACGCTGATCGCCGCCGCCGACTCGATGCGCCGCGTGGGCGCCTCCGTGGACCTGGGCGTCGACCTCGGCGGGGCCGAGGTCCACGCGGACATGGGCCAGGTCGGCCACCGCATCCTGAACCTGGCCCACGAGCAGTCCTCGGACATCCGCGCGGGCCTCGAGCGGGTCGGCGTCCGGGTGATCGACGGCGTGGGCCGCGTCGTCGGCCCCCACGAGGTGTCCGTCCGCGCCCTCGACGACGCCGGCGCCGAGCCCGAGATCATCACCTCGGACGCGATCCTCGTGGCCGTCGGCGCGAGCCCCCGCGAGCTGCCCACCGCCGTCCCGGACGGCGAGCGGATCTTCAACTGGAAGCAGGTCTACAACCTCAAGGAGCTGCCCGAGCACCTGATCGTCGTCGGCTCCGGCGTCACCGGCGCCGAGTTCGCCTCGGCCTACAACCGCCTCGGCGCCAAGGTCACCCTCGTCTCCTCGCGCGACCGCGTGCTCCCCGGCGAGGACGCCGACGCCGCCGAGCTGCTCGAGAAGGTCTTCGAGGGCAACGGCCTCAGGGTGATCGCCCGCTCCCGGGCCGAGTCCGTCGAGCGGACCGAGACCGGCGTGCGCGTGCACCTCTCCGGCGAGGGCGCCGAGGACACCCCGTCGATCGAGGGCTCCCACGCGCTGGTGGCCGTCGGCGGCGTGCCGAACACGGCGGGCCTCGGCCTCGACGACGTGGGCGTGAAGCTGACCGGCTCCGGCCACGTGCTCGTGGACGGCGTCTCCCGCACGTCCGTGCCGAGCATCTACGCGGCGGGCGACTGCACGGGCAAGCTCGCCCTCGCCTCGGTGGCGGCCATGCAGGGGCGCATCGCCGTCGCCCACCTGCTCGGCGACGCCCTCAAGCCGCTGCGTCCGCACCTGCTGGCCTCGAACATCTTCACCTCGCCGGAGATCGCCACCGTGGGCGTCACGCAGGCGCAGGTGGACTCCGGCCAGTACCAGGCGGACGTGCTGCGCCTGGACTTCCACACCAACCCCCGCGCCAAGATGTCCGGCGCGGAGGAGGGGTTCGTGAAGATCTTCGCGCGACAGGGCTCCGGCACCGTGATCGGCGGCGTGGTGGTCTCGCCGCGCGCCTCCGAGCTGATCTACGCGCTCGCGCTCGCGGTCACGCACAAGCTGCACGTGGACGACCTCGCGGACACCTTCACCGTGTACCCGTCCATGTCCGGGTCGATCGCGGAGGCGGCGCGCCGCCTGCACGTGCGCATCTGACCCAGAGACGACTTTCGGTCGTGAGATAGGCCCTATCTCACGACCGAAAGCGTCCATTCCCCCGATGTCACGTTCGAAAGTGGGGGCGGGGGCCCGGGCGGGGTCAGCGCGCGGCGCGGCGCTCCCGGGCCGAGGTGACGGTGTCGAGGTCCGTATGGCGGGTCTCGGGGGAGAGCACCAGCGCGATGACGGTGATCGCCGAGGCGGCGGCCAGGTAGTAGCCGACGTAGGAGACGTCGAACTTCTGCACGAGCCAGGCCGCGATGAAGGGGGTCAGCGCCGCGCCGAGGATCGAGGACACGTTGTAGGCGATGCCGGAGCCGGTGTAGCGCGTGTTCGTGGGGAACAGCTCAGGCAGCACCGCGGACATCGGCCCGAAGGTCAGGCCCATGAGCGTCATGCCCGTGGCCAGGAACGCCAGCATCAGCGGCACGTTCAGCTCCGCGCCCACGCCCATGTTCTCCGGCGAGAGCCACAGGCCGAACGAGAGGCCGAACACCACCATGAGCACCGAGATCACGATCAGGGTGGGGCGGCGGCCGAAGCGGTCCGCCAGCAGGCCGGAGACCGGCACGAACGCCGCGAAGAACAGGATGCCGACCAGCTGCAGCACGAGGAACTCGGCGTAGGGGACGCCCAGGAAGCCGTTGGCCGGCTTGCCGATCGCGTAGGAGAGGATCCACGTGGTCATCAGGTAGAAGAGCACGTAGGTGGCGTACATGACGAAGGTGCCCAGGATCAGCTCCCACCAGTTGCGGCGGAACACCTCGCCCAGCGGCGCCTTCACGCGCTGGTCGCGGTCGAGGGCGCGCTGGAAGACCGGGGTCTCCTCGAGCTTGACGCGGACGTAGAGGCCCACGGCCACCATCACGATCGAGAGCAGGAACGGCACGCGCCACACCCACGTGAGGAACGGGCCGTCGAGCACCGGGCTCGTGGAGTCGTGGTCGAAGCCGAGCACCAGCGCGAGGAACAGGCCGTTGGCCAGCAGGAAGCCGATCGGCGCGCCGAGCTGCGGCCACATGGCCGCCTGCGCGCGCTTGCCGTCCTTGGCGTACTCCGTGGCCAGCAGGGCGGCGCCGGACCACTCGCCGCCGAGCCCCAGGCCCTGGAAGAAGCGCAGCAGCGTCAGCATGGCCGGCGCCCACAGGCCGATCTGGAAGTACGTGGGCAGCAGGCCGATGAGGAACGTCGCGATGCCCATGGTCAGCAGCGAGCCGATGAGCGTGGTCTTGCGGCCCACACGATCGCCCAGGTGGCCGAAGACGACGGCGCCCAGCGGCCGGGCGACGAACGCCGCGCCGAAGGTGGCCATGGAGGCCAGCAGGGCCGTGTTGTCGTCGCCGCCCGCGAAGAAGATCAGCGGGAACACCGAGACGGCGGCCGTGGCGTAGATGTAGAAGTCGTAGAACTCGATCGAGGTGCCCACGAGCGAGGCGATGATGACCCGCGAGCGGGGCACCTCCTCCGCGGTGGCGACCGCGTCCGACGTGAGATCGGTGGGGGCGCCCGGGTTCACGGGCGGGGTGGAGTGGGACATGGTGTCTCCCTGGTATGACGGGCACAGGGGGTCGCGAACGACCACGATGTGAGACGAAGATGCGTGTCAGGTTAAGCCTCGTCGCGCCGATCTGCGAGAGTCATGTCCCCGTCGTCCACCATGTGGAACCAGCCCACGACGCCGGCGCTCCCCGCCGTCGTCGCCGGCGGCTCACTCCGCGTCGGCGATGGTGGCGATCACCGTGCCGGCCGTGACCGTCTGGCCCGGCTCGACCTCGAGACCGCTGACCACGCCCGCGCGGTGGGCCGCGAGCGGCTGCTCCATCTTCATGGCCTCCACGACCACGATCAGGTCGCCCTCGGCCACGGTCTGGCCGTTCTCGGCGGCGACCTTCACCACGGTGCCCTGCATCGGGGCGGTCAGCGCGTCCGTGCTGACGGCCGCGGCCACCGGTGCGCCGCGCTTGCCGCGGGGCCGGCGTCGTCCCGCACCGGCCCGCTGGGCGGCGCCGGAGATCGTGTGCAGGGCCTCGCCCCACGTGGGCAGGGTGACGTCCACGCGCTTGCCGTTGACCTCCACGGTCACGGTGTGGCGCGCCTCGCGGGGGGCCGGCTCGGCCGGGGTGAGGGCGCTCGGCTCGATGCGGTTCGCGAACTCCGTCTCGATCCACCGGGTGTGCACCGAGAACGGCTCCTCCGAGCCGGCGATCTCGGGGGCGAAGGCGGGGTCGCGCACCACGGCGCGATGGAAGGGCAGCACCGAGGGCATGCCGACGATCTCGGCCTCGCGCAGGGCGCGGGCGGCGCGCTGCAGGGCCTGGCGGCGGTCCGCGCCGGTGACGATCAGCTTGGCGACCATGGAGTCGAAGGCCCCGGAGACGGCCTCGCCCTCCACCACGCCGGAGTCCACGCGCACGCCCGGGCCGCTGGGCATGCGGAACGTGGTGAGCCGGCCGGGGGCGGGCAGGAAGTTGCGGCCCGGGTCCTCGCCGTTGAGGCGGAACTCGATCGAGTGGCCGCGGGGCTGCGGGTCCGTGTAGCCGAGGGCCTCACCGCGGGCCAGGCGGAACTGCTCGCGCACGAGGTCGATGCCGGTGATCTCCTCGGAGACCGGGTGCTCCACCTGCAGGCGCGTGTTCACCTCGAGGAAGGAGATGGTGCCGTCCTGGCCCACGAGGAACTCGCACGTGCCCGCGCCGACGTAGCCGGCCTCCTGCAGGATCGCCTTGGAGGACTCCACGAGGCGGGCGTTCTGCTCATCCGTGAGGAACGGCGCCGGGGCCTCCTCCACGAGCTTCTGGTTGCGGCGCTGCAGCGAGCAGTCGCGGGTGGAGATCACGACGACGTCGCCGTGCACGTCCGCCAGGCACTGCGTCTCCACGTGGCGCGGCTTGTCCAGGAACCGCTCCACGAAGCACTCGCCCCGGCCGAACGCGGCCACGGCCTCACGGACCGCGGACTCGTAGAACTCGGGGATCTCCTCGCGCGTGCGGGCCACCTTGATGCCGCGGCCGCCGCCGCCGTAGGCCGCCTTGATGGCCACCGGCAGGCCGAACTCGTCCGCGAACGCGACGACCTCCTCCGTGCCGGTCACGGGGGAGGTGGTGCCCGGTGCCAGCGGGGCGCCGACCTTGGTGGCCAGCTGGCGGGCCGAGACCTTGTCGCCCAACCGGTCGATCGCCTCGGCGGGCGGTCCGATCCACACGAGCCCGGCGTCGGTCACGGCGCGCGCGAAGTCCGCGTTCTCGGAGAGGAAGCCGTAGCCGGGGTGCACGGCGTCCGCGCCCGCGCGCTCGGCGGCGTCGAGGATCTTGCCGATCACCAGATAGGAGTCGGCGGCGGTCTCCCCGCCGAGGGCCACGGCCTCGTCTGCGAGCCTCACGTGCAGGGCGTCCCGGTCCGGCTCGGCGTAGACGGCCACGGAGGTCAGCCCCTCGTCCTGGCAGGCCCGGATGATGCGCACGGCGATCTCGCCGCGGTTGGCGATCAGCACCCGGGAGAACCGGCGCTCCGCCGCGGGGTCGACGGGCGGGACGACCGAGGCCTGCGGTGCGTCGGCGATGCTCATGGGCGATGGACTCCTCGGACGATCACGGCTGGGGGTGCGGGCGCCACGTCCGGGGTCGTGCCCCTCACCCGGTGGGGCGAAAGGCGCGGGACGGCGCCGACTCTGACCAGCACCCTACTCGTTGTGGCGGAACCCTCCGAGGCACGCGGCCCTGTCGCGCCGGATCAGCGCTGCGCGTTGGAGGGTTCCCACAACCGGGTGAAGTCCTGGCCCAGGGCCGCCGTGGCCCGCCGCAGCCACGCCACGGACAGGCCGATCACCGCGTTGGGGTCCCCGTCCACGCTGTCCACGAGGGCCGCGCCCGCACCGTCCACCGTGAACGCGCCCGCGCAGTGCAGCGGCTCGCCCGTGGCCACGTAGGCCTGGATCTCGGCCTCGGTGACGGCGCCGAAGCGCACGACGGCGGACACCACGCCCGCCTCCTCCGCCATCCCCGACGCGGCCCCGGACTCCGGCAGCACCAGGCCCAGCCAGTGGCCCGAGTGCAGCACGCCCTGCCGGCCGGCCTGGGCGCGCCAGCGCTCGACGGCGACCTCGGGCTCATAGGGCTTGCCGTGGGCGCGGCCGTCGAACTCGAACACGGAGTCGCAGCCGAGCACGAGCGTGGGCGCGTCGACGCCGGCGGCCGCCACCCGGGCGGCCACGTCGCGGCCCTTGGCCTCCGCCAGCAGGCCCGCCAGCTCCGCCGGCGACGGGTCGCCCGCCGCCGCGCCCACGGCCGCCTCGTCCACCCCCGAGACGACGACGCGGAACGGCACCCGCGCCCGGGTCAGGACCTCCGCTCGGCCGGGGGAGGCCGAGCCGAGCACCAGCCGCAGGCCCGTGCCGAGGCCGGCCGCGCCGTCGTCGTGCGGGATCACGCGAGCGCCTCCCGCAGGGTGTCCAGGCCCATGCCTCCCAGGCGCAGGGCCCGCGTGTGGAAGGCCTTGAGGTCGAAGTCGGCGCCCTCGGTCTGCTCGTGCTCGGCGCGGATCTGCTCCCAGATGCGCTGACCCACCTTGTACGCCGGCGCCTGCCCCGGCCAGCCGAGGTACCGCGTGAACTCGAAGCGGCGCTGGCCCTCGGAGATCCTCAGGTGCTTGGACAGGAACGCGTAGCCCTTCTCCGGGGTCCACGCGCCGCCGCCCTCGGACTCGGGGGCGTCGAAGCCGCAGTGGTAGCCGATGTCGAACACCACGCGGGCCGCGCGCATGCGCTGCATGTCCAGCATGCCGAGGTGGTCGCCCGGGTCGTCGAGGAAGCCGAGCTCCTCCATGAGCTTCTCCGCATACAGCGCCCAGCCCTCGCCGTGGCCGGACGTCCAGCAGAAGCTGCGGCGCCACAGGTTGAGGTTCGCCCGGTTCATCATGGCGGTGGCGATCTGCAGGTGATGGCCCGGCACGCCCTCGTGGTAGACCGTGGTGGTCTCCGCCCACGTGGTGAACTCGTCCTCGCCCGGGGGCACGGACCACCACATGCGGCCGGGCCGGGAGAAGTCGTCCGAGGGGCCGGTGTAGTAGATGCCGCCCTCCTGGGTGGGGGCGATCATGCACTCGAGCCGGTCCATCGGGGCCGGGATCTCGAAGTGCTCCTTCATGGCCTCGACCGCGTCGTCGGAGAGCCGCTGCATCCACGTGCGCAGGGCCTCGGTGCCCTTCAGGGTGCGCTCCGGGTCCGCGTCCAGGATCGCGCGCGCCTCCTCGATCGTGGCGCCCGGCCGGATGCGTTCGGCGTCCGCCTGCTGCGCGGCGATGATGCGGGCCAGCTCCTCCTGGCCCCACCGGTAGGTCTCCTCGAGGTCGATCTCGGCGCCGAGGAAGACGCGGGAGGCCAGCCGGTAGTACTCGATCCCGACGCCGTCCGCCTCCGGGGCGTGCGGGCGCAGCTCGGCCTCGAGCGTGCCCGCGAAGTCGCGGTAGGCCTGCGCTGCGGTGTCCGCGCCGGAGCGGATGCGGGCGGCCAGGGCGTCGTCCACGACGTCGGCTGCCTCGGCCCGCTCGACCAGGCCCGGGAAGAACCCGCCCGCGGCGCCGTGGGCACGGGCCTGCTCCACCACGATGTCCACCTGGCGCACCGCGGCCACGTGGCCGGCGTCGCGGGAGGCGAGCAGGGACTCGGTGTAGCCGCGCAGGGCGGCCGGCAGGTTCTCGAGGCGGCCGGCGATGTGGCCCCACTGCTCCGCGGTGTCCGTGGGCATGAGATCGAAGACCGCGCGGATGCCCTGGGCGGGGGAGGCGATGTTGTTCAGCTCGGTGCGGCCGGTCGCGTGGATCTCCCGCTCGAGGCCGATGCGCTCCTGCATGGCCGCCTTCGTGACGCGGTCCGTCTCGTCCTGCGGCTCGAGCGCGGCCAAGTCCTCGAGCAGGCGGGCGTTGAGCTCGTCGTCGGCGCGGGCGCCGGCGGGGGAGAAGTCCGTGTACTCGGTCTCCCGGCCGGGGAAGCCGAGCTCGGTGGCGGTGTCCGGATGCAGGGCGAGGAGGTCGGTCACGTAGCGCTCGGCGAGCGCGTCGATGGCGGACGGGGTGCGGGCGCCGTCGGCGGCGGCCTCGGAGGTGTGCTGGGTCATACCGGCACTCTAGGCGCTGGCGCCCGCCCCCCGGCTCACTGCGGGCCCGCGCCCTGACGCCACTGGCCGCGGCCGGGCCGGGCCCACAGGCCCAGGTCGCCGCGACGGCGGAGCGTGCGGTCCAGGGGGCGGGGGTCGGCGGCCGCGGCGGCGAGCCGGGCGGCTTCGGCCCGGGCCGCGGCGGCCGCCTCGAGGACGGCGGCCAGCGCCGCCATCTCCTCCGGCTCCAACTCCGGGCCGCTGAGCTGCAGCGGGTCGGCCGACGCCGGCGTGGCCTGCGTCGACTCGTCGTTCTCGTCCGGGGCGCCCGGGCCCAGCAGGGCGCTCACAGCGGCATGTTCCCGTGCTTCTTGGCGGGGCGGGCCTCGCGCTTGTGCAGGGTGGCGCGCAGGGCGCGGATGAGCTGGCCGCGGGTGGCGTGCGGGGGCACCACGGCGTCCACGTAGCCCAGCTCGGCGGCCTGGTACGGGTTGAGCAGCTCGGCCTCGTAGTCGGCCACGATCTCGGCCCGGCGCGCGTCGACGTCGCCGCCCGCCTCCGCCGTCGCCTTCAGGTCGCGCCGGTACAGGATGTTCACGGCGCCCTGGGCGCCCATCACGCCGATCTGGGCGCTCGGCCAGGCCAGGTTCAGGTCCGCGCCGAGCTTCTTGGAGCCCATCACGATGTACGCGCCGCCGAAGGCCTTGCGCGTGATCACGGTCAGCTTCGGCACGGTGGCCTCGGCGTAGGCGTAGATCAGCTTGGCGCCGCGGCGGATGATGCCGTTGAACTCCTGGTCCGTGCCGGGCAGGAACCCGGGCACGTCCACGAGGGTGATGATCGGGATGTTGAACGCGTCGCAGAAGCGCACGAACCGCGCGGCCTTCTCCGAGGCGGCGATGTCCAGGGTGCCGGCGAACTGCATCGGCTGGTTCGCGACGACGCCCACGCTCATGCCGTCCAGGCGGGCCAGTCCGGTGATCACGTTGGGCGCGTACAGCTCCTGCAGCTGCAGCAGGTGGCCCTCGTCCACGATCGAGGCGATGACCTCGAGCATGTCGTAGGGCTGGTTGGCGGAGTCCGGGATGATCTCGTCCAGGGCGAGGTCCTCGTCCGTGGGCTCCGGGTCCGCGGCCTCGAAGGTCGGGGCCTCTGCGAGGTTGTTGGAGGGCAGCAGCTCGAGCAGCTCCTGCACGTAGGCGATCGCGTCCTCCTCCGAGGAGGCCATGTAGTGGGCGGTGCCGGAGGTGGCGTTGTGCGAGCGGGCGCCGCCGAGGGTCTCCATGTCCACGTCCTCGCCCGTGACGGTCTTGATCACGTCCGGGCCGGTGATGAACATGTGCGAGGTCTGGTCCACCATCACCACGACGTCCGTCAGCGCCGGAGAATAGGCCGCGCCGCCGGCGGAGGGGCCCATGATCAGCGAGATCTGCGGGATCATGCCCGAGGCCAGGACGTTGTTCCGGAAGATGTCCGCGAACTGGGCGAGGGAGGCCACGCCCTCCTGGATGCGCGCGCCGCCGCCGTCGAGGATGCCGATCACGGGGCAGCCGTTGCGCGCGGCGAACTCCTGGACCTTCACGATCTTCTGGCCGTTGCGCTCGGACAGCGAGCCGCCGAAGACGGTGAAGTCCTGGGAGTAGACGGCCACCTGGCGCCCGTCCACGGTGCCGAAGCCGGACACCAGGCCGTCGCCGGCCGGGTGCTTGGCGTCCATGCCGAACGCGGTGGTGCGGTGCACGGCCAGCGCGTCCAGCTCCACGAAGGAGCCCTCGTCCAGGAGGAGGTCGATCCGCTCGCGCGCGGTGTGCTTGCCGCGAGCGTGCTGGCGCTCGACGGCGTCCGGGCCGCCGGGCGCGGCCGTCGCCTCGAGCCGCCGATGCAGGTCGGCCAGCCGGCCGGCCGTGGTGGTCAGATCGGGATCGGTCACACGTCCTCCTTGTGGTGGTCCGCCAGATGCGGAGGCTCAGTCGGCCAGTGTACGGGCCGCCGCGGACGCCCACGGTTGGAGGAAGCCCACAAACGGCGAGGACGTCGGCCCGGGCCGCCCGTCCGCGCGCCCCGGCGGCGGATCGGCCCGCCCAGCCCGCCCCCGGGGACGCCGTGTATATCTAGGGGCATGCACCCCGACGACGCCCCCACACCGGATCTGACCTGGCTGGACTCCGCCGGCTCCACGCAGGATGAGCTCCTCGCGCGGCTGGACCGCGAGGGGCACCGGCACGGTGCGGCCGTGGCCACCGCGGACCAGCGGGCCGGCCGGGGTCGACACTCCCGCGTGTGGAGCGCCGCCCCGGGGGCGGCGCTCGCCCTGTCCGTGTACCTGCGTCCCGAGTCCGGCGGGGTGCCGGTCTCCCCGGCCCACCTGAGCTGGCTCTCGCTCGTCGCCTCCGCCACGGTCGCCGAGCGCCTCGCGGCCCGGGGCGTCCCGACGCACGTGAAGTGGCCGAACGACGTGCTCGCCACGGACGGGCGCAAGCTGTGCGGCGTGCTGGCCACGGTGGCGCTGTCCTCGGACGGCAAGGGGCCCGGCGTCGTCGTCGGGATGGGCGTGAACCTGGACCACCGCGGGGCCGCCCCGGTGGACACCGCCTCGGACCTGGCGGAGTGGATCGGCGCGGACGCCGTGCCCGCGCCCCGGGACCTCGCGGTCGAGCTGCGCGACGCCGTCGTGGCGGCCGTGGACCGCTTCGCGGCGGGCGTGGCGGGGCAGACGGCGGCCGTGGACGGGCGTCACCCGGCCGTGGCGGCCGTGGCGGACCGGCTCTCCACGCTGGGCCGCGCGGTGCGCGCCGAGCTGCCCGGCGGCGGCGTGCTGGAGGGCACGGCCGTGGGCCTCGGCCCCGGCGGCACCCTGCGCGTGAGGCACGTCACACCGGATCATGGCACAATCGAGACCGAGGTCAGTGCGGGGGACGTGGCCCACCTGCGCGGAGACGTCCATCGCGGCGCATGACACACCCGTCCCGGCCAGGAGGTGACCGCCGTGCGGCTCGAGCCCGGTGAGCAGGTGATGGTGCGCACCCGCACCCACCCGCGCGCGCTGCTGCGCCCCGCCGCGGTCCTCGTGGCCGTCGCGTTCCTGCTCGGCCTGGCCGTCGGCGTGCTCGCACGCCCCGACCTGCCCGGGCTCGTCGCCGCGAACCGCGCCGTGCTCGAGGCGGCCGCGTGGGTGGTCGCGGCGCTCGTCCTGCTCCCCGGCACCGTCCGCCCGCTGTGGCGCTGGGTCTTCCGGCGCACCGTGCTCACCGACCGCCGCATCCTCCAGGGCGCCGGCATCGGCGGCTCCGGTGCCGCCATGCCGCTCGTGTCCATCGCGGACGTGCAGCGGCGCCGCCGCGGCTCGGGTGCCGGAGACCTGCACATCCTCTTCCAGGAGCCCGCCCGCCAGGTCCACTGGCGGCTGCGCGACGTCCCCGAGGCCGCGCGCTTCGAGGAGGCCCTGGCCCACCTCACCCGCCAGGCCCGCACCGCGACCTGGCCCGCCCCCGTCCCGACAGGAGGCCTCCGATGAGCCGTCCGGAGACACCGGACACCGCACCGCTGCCGATCGTCCCGCCGGCCGAGGACGAGACCGCCCGCGACGTCGAGGAGCGCTCCGCCCAGCCCGCCGGCTGGACGAGCGCGATGCGCACGCTCGACGCCGGCCTGGTGGTGGGCCCACGCGCCTACACCTCACGGGAGGTGGCGCAGCGCCTCGGCGTCTCGATGGCCTCCGCCCGGAAGATCTGGCGTGCGCTGGGCTATCCGACGTCGCCGGAGGGGCACAAGGCCTTCACCGAGGCGGACATCGAGGCGTTCGAGTCCGTGCTCACGCTCGTGCGCTCGGGGACGCTGAACGAGGACACCGCCATCTCGCTGGCCCGCTCGATCGGGCAGATGACGGACCGCATGGTGGTGTGGCAGATCGAGGCGCTCGTGGAGGACAAGATCGCCTCCGAGGACCTGACGGACCCGGAGGCGCGGCGGGCCGTCGTCGACATGCTCCCGGACATGGTCGGACCGCTCGAGAAGGCCATGCGGATCGTCTACCGGCGCCAGCTCAACCGCGCCGTCCAGCGCCTGACCGTGCGCGTGGAGGCCGGGCTGGCGGCCAGCGCCCAGGGCCGCGACGGCTCCGAGTCGGATGCGCCGCTGCCGCTGGCCCGCGCCGTCGGCTTCGCGGACATGGTCTCCTACACGACGCTCTCCCGGACCATGGACGACCGGACGCTGGCCCGCATGGTGCTGCGCTTCGAGTCCCTCGCCGCGGAGACCATCTCGGCCGGCGGCGGCTGGCTCGTGAAGACCATCGGCGACGAGGTCATGTTCAACGCCGAGACCCCCGAGGCCGGCGCCGCGATCGCACTCTCCCTGGCCGAGACCATCGCCGCGGACGAGGAGCTGCCCTCGGCGCGCGTCGCCCTGACATGGGGACGGGTGCTCTCCCGCATGGGGGACATCTACGGGCCCACCGTGAACCTCGCCGCGCGGCTGACGTCCCTGGCCGATCCGGGTACCGTGCTCGTGGACGCCATGACCGCTGCGGCCCTGTCCCGGGACGAGCGCTTCGTGCTCGTCCCGCAGCCGCCCAGGATCGTCCGCGGGTTCGGAGAGGTCCGCCCCTCCCTGCTCTTGGACGGGTCGGCCCAGACCCTGCTCGCCGACTGATCGAGGACCCCGTGGACCCCCGCCGAGACCCCGTCCGCGCCGCGGCCCCAGGCCGCGGGCGCCACCCACGTGGGCGCCGTCCGCGACCTGAACGAGGACGCGTGGACCCTCGTCGGGGAGCCGCTGGTGCTCGCCGCCGTGGCCGACGGCATGGGCGGGCACGAGGCCGGCGAGGTGGCCTCGGCCGCCGCGATCGAGACCCTGCGCCGCCGCGCCCCCGAGGTGCTCGCCCCGGGCACGGCCCACACGCCCCAGGAGCTCGGCCACCTGATCCACGAGGCGGACGCCGCCGTCGTCGAGGCCGGGCTGGGGCGCTCCGGCACCACCCTGACCGTCCTGGCCTGCCTGGACACGGAGCGCGGCCGCTGGGCCGTGGCGAACGTCGGCGACTCCCGGGTGTACCTGCGGCCCGTCGGCTCGCCGGTGCTCCAGCAGCTCACGGTGGACCACTCGGCGGTGCAGATGCTCGTCGACGCGGGGGAGCTCACCCCCGCCGAAGCCCGCGTCCACCCGCGCCGCAACGTCATCACCCGCGCGCTCGGCTCGCGCGAGGCGCTCACGGTGGACGTGGCCGAGGTCCCCCTCGCCTCCGGGGACCTCGTCCTGCTGTGCAGCGACGGCCTGACCGGCGAGCTGCTGGACGAGGAGATCCGCGCGCTGATCGACGACGCCGACACCCTCGAGGACGCCCTCGAGAAGCTCATCGGCGCCGCCCTGTGGCGCGGCGGCCGGGACAACATCACGGCGGTGCTCGTGCGCATCCCCTGACCCGGGTGCGCCGTCCGGGACGCCGACTACGCTGGGCCGGGTGAGCACCCCCAAGGAATCCGCCGCCCAGCCCGATCCGCAGGACATCCCCGCCGCGGACCTGCGGGAGGAGTACGAGGACCTCGTGGAGCGGGTCCGCGCCGCCCGGACCGCCTACTACCAGCGGGACGCCCCGGAGATCTCGGACGCCGAGTACGACGCGCTGTACCGCCGCCTCGAGGACCTCGAGGCCCTGCACCCCGAGCTCGTGGCCAACGACTCGCCCACCCAGGAGGTCGGCGGCGAGGTCTCGGAGGCGTTCGCCCCCGTCCGGCACGGGGCCCGCATGTACTCGCTCGAGGACCTGTTCTCCGTCGAGGAGCTCGAGGTCTGGTTCCGCCGCGCGGCGCAGGCCCTGACGCAGGTGCGACCGGGCGTGGCGCCCCGCTGGCTCGTGGAGGTGAAGATCGACGGGCTCGCCGTCGCCCTGCGCTACCGGGACGGGCGGCTCGTGCAGGCCGCCACCCGCGGCGACGGCGTCACGGGCGAGGACGTCACCGCCAACGTGCGCACCATCGGGGACATCCCGCACGAGCTCTCCGGCGAGGGCTGGCCCGCCGAGTTCGAGGTGCGCGGCGAGGTGTTCATGTCCTCCGCCGCCTTCGCCGAGCTCAACGCGCGCCGTGCGGAGGAGGGCCAGACGCCGTTCGCGAACCCGCGCAACGCCGCCGCCGGCGCCCTGCGTCAGAAGGACCCGGCGGTCACCGCGCAGCGCCCGCTGGCCATGTTCGTGCACGGCATCGGCTCGGTCGAGGCGTTCGGGCTGGAGTCCCAGCACGAGGTGTACGACGCGCTCGCGGGCTGGGGCCTGCCCGTGAGCCCCTACACCCGCGTGGTGGAGGGTGCGGACGAGGAGGCGTTGGCCGCCGTCGTCGCGGTGATCGAGGAGTACGGCCGGCGCCGGCACGAGCTGATCCACGAGATCGACGGCATCGTGCTGAAGGCGGACGCGTTCGCGGACCAGCGCTACCTCGGCCACACCTCCCGCGTGCCCCGCTGGGCCGCGGCGTACAAGTACCCGCCGGAGGAGGTGCACACGCTGCTGCGGGACATCGCGGTCTCGGTGGGCCGCACCGGGCGGGTGACCCCGTTCGCGGTGATGGAGCCGGTCACCGTGGCCGGGTCCACCGTCTCCCTGGCCACCCTGCACAACCAGGACGTGGTCAAGGCCAAGGGCGTGCTGATCGGGGACACCGTGGTGGTGCGCAAGGCCGGGGACGTGATCCCCGAGGTCGTGGGCCCCGTGCTGCCGCTGCGCGAGAAGGCGATCGAGGCGGGCCGGGAGCTGCGCGAGTTCGTCATGCCCGCGCACTGCCCCTCGTGCGGCACGCCGCTGGCCCCGGCCAAGGAGGGGGACGTGGACCTGCGCTGCCCCAACGCCCGCTCCTGCCCGGCCCAGCTGGCCGGCCGCGTCGAGCACCTGGCCAGCCGCGGCGCCTTCGACGTGGAGGCGCTCGGCGAGGAGGCCGCCCGCTGGCTCGTCCAGGGCCCCGGCGAGGACCCGGCCGAGCACGAGGGGCAGGTGCGCCCCGAGGGTCCCGGCCCCATCACGGCGGAGGCGCAGATCTTCGACCTCGCCTCCGGCACGCCGGAGGAGATCACGGGCCCCCGCGGCGAGGACGGGCTGACGGACCTGCAGCGCTCCCTCGGCGAGGTCCGCGTGTGGCGCGAGGGCCGTACGAAGGTGGACGGCCGCATGGTGCCCTCGGGCGTGTTCACGCTCAAGCCGTACTTCTTCACCGCCGGCACCGCGAAGAAGCCGTCCGCGCCCACGGCCAACACGCTCCGCCTGTTCGACGAGCTCGAGAAGGCCAAGTCCCAGCCGCTGTGGCGCACCCTCGTGGCGCTGTCCATCCGGCACGTGGGCCCGACGGCGGCCCGCTCGCTGGCCACGGCGTTCGGTTCGATGGCGGCGCTGCGCGCGGCGGCCGAGGCCGGCGACCGGGACCGGCTGGCCGAGATCGACGGCGTCGGTCCGATCATCGCGGACGCGCTCATCGAGTGGTTCGCCGAGGACTGGCACCGGGAGATCGTGGACCGCTGGGCTGCGGCGGGTGTGGCCATGGAGGACGAGCAGGACGAGTCCACCCCGCGCACGCTCGAGGGCCTGACCGTGGTGGTCACCGGCTCGCTCGAGGGCTTCTCCCGCGACTCCGCGAAGGAGGCGATCCTCGTGCGCGGCGGCAGGGCCTCCGGGTCCGTGTCCAAGAAGACCGACTTCCTGGTGGCCGGCGAGGCCGCCGGCTCCAAGCTGGACAAGGCGCAGTCCCTCGGCGTGCCCGTGCTGGACGAGGCCGGGTTCACGGCGCTGCTGGCCGGTGGCCCGGACGCCGTGCGCCCGGCGGGCACGGACGACGCCACCGACGACGCCGCAGAGGGGGAGGCCTCGGCATGAGCGCGCGCACCACGGTCCCGGGCCTGCTCGTGGTCGCCAAGGCCGCCGCGCGCGCCGGCGCGGACGTCCTGGCCCGGCGCTGGACCGGTCACCACCCGGCCGTCCCGCTGGGCATCGAGGAGATCGGCGCGCAGACGAAGTCCTCCGGCTCCGACTGGGTCACCGACTACGACCGCCGCGCCGAGCAGGCCGTCCGGGAGGTCGTCGCCGGCTACCGCCCCTCGGACGAGATCACCGGCGAGGAGTACGGCGCCACCCGTCCGGCCGAGCCGTCCGGGTACCGCTGGTCCATCGACCCGCTGGATGGCACCACGAACTTCGTGCGCGGGCTTCCGCAGTTCTGCACCTCGGTGGCCGTCACCGGCCCGGTGGACGCCGAGACCGCCGACCTGCTGGGGGTGGCCGAGGGCACCGAACGCTGGCTGGCCGGCGTCGTGGCGGCGCCCGCGCTGGGGCGCACCTGGTACGCGAGCGCGGGCCGGGGCGCCTTCAGCACCGCGGACGCGACGACGGCGGGCGTGGACCTGCCCGACCGCGATGCCGCCCCCGTGCGGCTCACCGGTCCCCTGCCCGGACGCTCGGGGCGACTGCTCGCCACCGGCTTCGGCTACGACCCCGCCCGCCGGGCCCTGCAGGTGCGGGCGCTCGCGGCCCTGCTGCCCGCGTTCGGGGACGTGCGACGGATCGGCTCGGCGGCGCTGGACCTGTGCATGGTCGCCGACGGCACCCTGGACGCGTACGCCGAGTTCGGCACGCAGGAGTACGACTGGGCCGCCGGCGCGCTGGTGGCGGAGGAGGCCGGCGTCGCGGTGACGCGGCCCGCCTCGGCGGACGGCACGGCACATCCCGACTGGATGGTGGCCGGCGACGTGGACGCGGCCGCCCTGGCCGCCGTGACGGGGGAGACGGCATGAGGCGGATCGTCGGAGACCCGTGGTTCTACCCGGTCCTGTTCGTGGCCGGCGGCCTGACGTTCATGATCGCGGGGACGCGCCTGCAGCAGGTCGGCATGATCGTGGCCGGGCTCGTCCTGGCCGGCTACGCGGTCACGTACCGGTGGGCGGTGCGGGTCCGCTCGCGGCCGTTCGCCGGCGCACAGGCGCACGTCGAGGGCGGCGGCGTCGTCGTGTTCTGGCGCCCGGGCTGCCCGTTCACGCGGCGGCTGGTCAAGGAGCTGACGGCGCAGGAGCGGGAGCGCGCCTACTGGGTGAACATCTGGCAGGAGCCGGCGGCCGCGACGTTCCTCGAGGGGCTGCACGAGGCGCGCGACGGCCACCCCCACCAGGCCGTGCCCACCGCCTGGCTGCGTCGGCGCGACTACGTCGTGGCCACGGACGCGACCCGCGCCCGCCTGAAGGACACGCTGCGCCAGCGCGCCGGAGGTGACGCATGAGCGCCCTCGTCCGCCCGCTGCGCCCCGAGGACCACGAGGCGGTCGCCGAGCTCACCCTGGCGTCCTATGTCGACGGCGGCCACATCGCCCCCGACGACGCCTACGTGAAGACCCTCATGGACGTGGCCGACCGGGCCGGCCGCGCGGAGGTGCTCGTGGCCGAGGTCGACGGCGAGGTGGCCGGGTCAGTGGTGCTCACCCCGCCCGGCTCGCCCCTGGCCGAGACCTCCGGCGACGGGGAGTACGAGTTCCGCATGCTCGCCGTGCACCCGCGGTTCCACCGCCGCGGGGTGGGCGGCGCCCTGCTGGCCGAGATCGTGGCGCGGGCCCGCGCCGAGAAGGGCGTGGACGCCGTCGTGCTGACCACCATGCCCTCCATGACCGGCGCCCACCGGATGTACGAGCGCGCCGGCTTCGTGCGCGTCCCGGAGCGGGACTGGTTCCTCGCGGACGTGGTGCCGGACCTCGACCCGGCCGACGAGACCGGCCCGTTCCTCGTCTACCGGCTCGCGCTGGACTGACCCCGGGCGGGACATCGGCACCGGGACCCCATTCGGGGCGGGAAATCCCTGTCATGCGGGCCCGGAGCGCCGCGGTGGGGTGGATCTCCCGCCTCGAAGCGGTGGCGGCGGCCGTCCAGGCCCCGGCACTAGATGTTGTGGGTCATGAGGTTCTTGCCACGGGGTACGGGCTGAGATGAGACGAGTGGGCCTCTCCCGCAGGATGGAAGTTCCTCAACAACCCACCTGCCCGAAGAGACCCGCTCATGACTCACGCTAACGCACCCCTGACCCCGACCGGCCGTCTCAGGATGGT
>NZ_JABFNH010000025.1:21636-22573 GCF_017168435.1 Micrococcus sp. KRD070 | reverse complement strand
GGGTGGAGGCCCGTCCCTCCCCCTGACCCCGCCTCAGTCCGACGCCGCGCGGCCCACCTGCACCGCCCACGCGCGGACGAGCGCCTCGGCGACCTCCGGCTGGTCCAGGTGCACGTTGTGGCCGGCGGCGTCGAGCGCCGCGTAGGTGGCGCGCGGGTAATGCTCCAGGAGCGCGGCCTGGTCCCGGTAGCCGACGAGGTGGTCCTCCCGGCCGGTGAGGATCAGGGCGGGCCCCTCGAACGGCGGCGCGGCCTCCTCCGGCACGGCGTCCAGGACGTAGCGCGCGGACAGGCGCTTCAGCGCCTCCTCGTCCACGGCGCGGACGCCCGGCAGCGCGTGCTCGCGGAACCGCTCCCACGTGTCCCGCGTCAGCCGCGGGGACATCTCGAGGAACGGGGCGGCGTCGTCGGGGTCGAGGGTAGACATGAAGGCGTCGTCGCGCTCGCGCACCACCAGGTCGGTGCGGGTGCGCCGGTCCTCGTCCGGGTCGACGACGGGCGCGAGCAGCCCCAGCCCCAACACCTGCGCGCCGAACTCGGCCGCCACGTGCCGGGCGAGCAGGCCGCCGAGGGAGTTGCCGAGCACCGCGAACGGCCGCTCGCCGACCTCCGCGCGGATCCAGTCCACGAGCCAGGCGGCGAGCTCGGGGAGGCCGCCGTCGTCCTGGAGGGCCGAGGTCCGGCCGAAGCCCGGCAGGTCCACGTAGATCCGCTCGACCTCCCCGGCCTCGGCGAGGGCGTCGTCGAGCGGCAGCAGCAGCCGGTGGTCCACGCTGTTGCCGTGCACCGCGATCAGCGGGACGCCGGAGCCGCGGCGGACGACGTGGGGGTTCTCGGGGGTGTGCTCGGATGTGTGCTCGGTCATGGGTCCGAGCGTAGGGCTGAGCGCGCGGTGCCGCCCTCTCCCCGCCGCCCTCTCCTCGCCGCCCTCTCCCCGC
>NZ_JABFNH010000025.1:0-21536 GCF_017168435.1 Micrococcus sp. KRD070 | reverse complement strand
CTCCCCGCTGCCCCCTCCCCACCGCTTTGCGGGCCGAATGCGACGCTCCCGTGCCCGATTCAGGGGCTCATCCGTCGGATTCGGCCCACAAAGTGCTCGGCCGGGCCGCCCGGTGCCGGCCGGTCACCAGAGCAGCTGGTCCCCGCGGATCTGCGTCTGGAGTCCGTCGATGCGCCCGAGCACGGAGACCTGCAGCAGGGCTGGCCAGGCGTGCACCACGAGCCCCAGGGCCACCGCGACCACGCCCCAGACCGGATGCCCGACGGCCGCCAGCGCCACGCCCGCCACCGCGTGCAGACCCGCGGAGGCGGCGTGGCTGACGAGGGAGCCCACGGCGGCGGTGCGGATGCGCCGCAGGTCGGCCCGGCCGGTGATGCGGCGGCTGATGGCCGCGTTCCAGCCGACGGCGCCCAGCTGCCGGGAGAGCCAGTCGGTGCGGACCCGGCGGGCGAGATCGCGCCAGCGCGTGTCCCGCCTCCACGGCCGGTCCACGAGCTGCCGCGAGGGCTCCCCGTAGAACGGGCCGAACCCGAAGGTCCCCACCGTGAGCACGCCGACGAACAGCCCCGGCGCCGTCGGCGCCATCAGCACGAAGGCGGACATCAGGGCGGCGACGGTGAGGGCCAGACCGGCGAGCGAGCGGGGAGTCATCACCGCGGACGCTAGCGCACCGGGCCCGCACCCCGGGCGATCCCCTCGAGCCGCCGCACGTGCGCGGCCCACCGCTCGGCGTCCCAGCCGGGCAGGTTGTCCCCGGGGCCGCGCAGGCCGGCCTGCCCGTCGATCCCCTCGCGCAGGATGTCGGCGTGGCCGGCATGGCGGGCCGCGTCGAGGGCCACGTGGGAGAGGATCTGCGCCAGAGTCACCTCGGCCAGGTGCGCGGGCCACCAGGGGACCCGCCCCCGCGCGTCGAGGACGAGGGCCTCGATGGTCGCGTCCGCGTGCGCGAAGCATCGCCGCGCGTAGTCGAGGACGTCCTCGAGGGTCTCGTCCTCGGCGGCGAACAGGTCCGCGCCGTTCTCCTCGCCCACCCCCGGCGCGTCCCAGGGCAGGGGGATGCCGGCGGGGCGGCCGAAGACCTCGCCGAAGTACTCGAGCTCGCACGTGGCCGCGTGCTTGAGCAGGCCCAGCAGGTTGGTGCCGGTGGGGGTGCGGGGCAGGCGGACCTCCCGCTCGGGCAGGCCGTCCAGCTTCGCGAAGAGGGCGTCGCGCTGCCGGCGCAGCCCCTGATGGAGGATCTCCTTGTGGTCCATGGGGTGAGCCTGCCGGGATTCAGGCCGCGCGGACGGCCCTGGCCCGTGGCCCGACGTCGTCGCGGACGTCCGGCGCCCCGGGCCGCCGTCGTCGGTCCTCAGCCCTCCCGGCGCGGGACCACGGTGATGGCCCGGGTGTCCGGGGCGGTGTCCGCGACGTGGTCCATGGCCTCGTCCACGTCCCCGGTGCGCTCGTAGGCCGCGTGGATCTGCTCCCACAGGCGGGCGTTGCGGACGCCGATCGCCGCCGGATCCAGCACGGGGTCCTGGCCCGCTCGGCGCTGGCGGTCGTAGTCCTTGAACAGCCGGATGGCCACGGGGCTCAGCAGGATGAGTGCCACGATGTTCACCCACGTGTAGAGGCCGACGCCGAAGTCGGCGAACGCCCACACGAGGGCCGAGCTCTGCACGGACCCGAACACCATGGAGCCGGCCAGCATCAGCCGGGCGATCGCGATGACCGCGCGCTGCGCCGTCTTGTTCGGGATGAGGTAGGCGACATTCGTCTCCGCGTAGAACGCGAAGGAGAGCAGGGTGGTGAAGGAGAAGAGGAAGACGGCAATCGCCACGAAGGACGGGCCGAAGGCGGGCAGTGCCTCGTCGATGGCGATCTGGACCCACGCCGGGCCCTCCTCGACGCCGGGCACGTGCTCCGCGAGCAGACTCTCCCCGTCCGGGCCCAGCACGTTGAAGCTGTTCGTGGCGAGGATCATCAGGCCGGTCATGGTGCAGACGAACAGGGTGTCCACGTAGGCGGAGAACGCCTGGGCCAGGCCCTGCTTCACGGGGTGGGAGACGTGGGCGGCCGCCGAGGCCTGGGCGCCCGAACCGGTGCCGATCTCGGTGGAGTACACGGCACGGCGCACGCCCCACGCGACGGCGGCACCGAGGATGCCGCCGTAGACCGAGTCCAGGCCCAGCGCGCTGGAGAAGATCAGCCCGAACATCGCGGGGACCTGCTGCCACATGAGCCCGACGACGAGCAGCCCCACCAGGATGTACGCGCCGGCCATGAACGGGACCACGAGGCCCACCGTGCGGCCCAGGCGGTGCATGCCGCCGAACACGATCACGCAGAACAGCACGGCCATCCCGAGACCCACCCACAGCGGATCCCAACCCCATGCCTCGGTCGTGGCGGCGGTGACGGCGTTGGCCTGGATCTGCGGGCCGGTGAAGACCGTCGCGAACACGGTGGCCGCGGCGTACGCGACCGCCAGCCACCGCCAGTTCCGGCCGAGCCCCTCGAGGATGTAGTACGCGGGCCCGCCGCGGTACTCGCCGCGGACCTTGTGCTTGTAGAGCTGCGCCAGCGAGCTCTCCACGAGCGCCACGGGGGCGCCGAGGATCGCCGTCACCCACATCCAGAACAGCGCGCCCGGGCCGCCCAGGTAGATCGCGGCCGCGACGCCCGCGATGTTGCCGACCCCGATGCGCCCGCCCAGGGCCATGGCGAACGACTGGAACGAGCTGATCCCCGCCGACGACGATCCTCCCCTGACCAGCTGGCCCACCATGTCCTTGAGCAGCCGCACCTGGGGAGCCGCCATGCGGATCGTGAAGTACAGGCCCAGGGCGAGGAGCCCGACGACCATGGGCAGGCTCCACATGATCGAGTTGGCGGCGGTGACGAACTGCTCCATGGTCACTTCCCAGGTCGCGGACAGGATCCGTGCACTCCATCACATTCGGGCCACCCCGGGCACCCCTGAGCCCCCGGGGGTCCGCGCGGGACCGGCAGGGTCGGCCGGCCAGACACGCCGTGCCGCCCCCGCACCGGCTCACCCCTGCCCCGCTCCCGCCTCCTCCCGCACTGTCACCGCCAGCTCGATGTGTCCGGCCTCCGGGTCCGCGAGGATCTGGCGGATCTCCGGCGCGGCACCGGCGTCCTCCATGTCGAACGCGTCCATGAGCCCCAGCAGATCCGGATGGGGCAGCGCGCCGCCGGGGGCGTCGTCGAGCAGGTCGACCTCGCCCGTGTCGGCCCGCACGTCCACGTACCGCTCCACGCGGCGCGGCAGCGTCCCGGCCACCACCTCGTGCCCGTCGACCCTGAGACCCGCGGGAGCCGGGCCGCTCAGCGGGACGGCCAGGACGGTCTCCACGACGTCGGCGGCGCCCGGCACCGGACGCAGCGCCGTCCACAGCGGCCCGGCGGGTGCCGACCCCGCCTCCGCGAGTGCCTGGAACAGCGTCGCGAAGGCGGCGTTCGCGCGCTCGGTGGTCGACTCCTCACCGGCCTCGTCCAGGGCCACCCGCTGCACGACGCCGGCCCACGGCGTCGGCCCGACCGTGCGCTCCGCCACGGGGCCGGGACGGGCGGGGCCGCCGTCGTCGTCGGGATCCGGGGCCGCGTAGACACCGGCGACCGCGAGCGCGAGCGCGCGGTCCTCGAGGTCGCGGCGGCGTCGCAGCTCGGCCGCGTGCGCCTTCGCGCTCAGTCCGGTGGCGAGGGCGAACTCGCCGACGGTCATCAGGGGGCTCATGGGGCGACCTCTCTCTCAGGTGATCCCAGCGTGGGCGTTCCCCCAAGGGGAGGGTCAAGCGTCGCCCACGGCGCCGCCGCGCGCCGTCCCCGGCACAGCTCTGCGACTGTTACCCCGCGCGTCCTGCGCGGCGCGCGGGCCCGGCCGCACACTGTCTCATGGCAGGCATGATCATCACCGGACTCCTCCTCGGCCTCGTCCTGGGCTTCGTGTTCCAGCGCGGACGCTTCTGCGTCACGGGCGCCTTCCGTGACCTGTTCACCATCCGGTCCACCCGCTGGCTCACCGCGTTCATGGTGATCGTGGCCGTCCAGTCGGTGGGCGTGTTCGCCCTCGACGCGCTCGGCGTGATCACCCTGGAGGCGGAGACGTTCCCGTGGCTCGGCACGATCATCGGCGGCCTGATCTTCGGCTTCTCGATCGTGCTCGCGGGCGGCTGTGCCACCGGCACGTACTACCGCGCGGGCGAGGGCCTCGTGGGCTCGTGGTTCGCGCTGATCTTCTACATCGTGGGCGCCACCGCGTTCCGCAAGGGCCCGCTGGCCGGCACCACCGAGGCCGTCCGCTCCGTCGAGACGCAGACGGGTTCGTTCCAGCAGCTCACGGGGCTGTCCCCGTGGGTGTTCGTGGCGCTGCTCGTGGCCGGCGTCGGCCTGGCCGTGCGTCATCACCTGCGCCGCGAGGCGGCCATGACCCGCTTCCGCCTGCCCGCCGCCAAGACCGGCCTCGCGCACGTGCTCACCGAGAAGGCGTGGCACCCGTTCGTCACCGCCGCGATCATCGGCGTGCTGGCGATCCTCGCGTGGCCGCTCTCCTGGGCGACCGGCCGCGAGTCCGGCCTGGGCATCACCGGCCCGTCCGCGAACATCGGCGCGTTCATCGGCACGGGCGAACTCGAGCTCGTGGACTGGGGCGTGCTGATGGTGACGGGCCTGCTGATCGGCTCGTTCATCGCCGCGAAGGCCTCCGGCGAGTTCCGCGTCCGCGTTCCCGACGCGCAGACCACCGTCCGCTCGATCATCGGCGGCCTCGGCATGGGCTGGGGCGCGGCGTGGGCCGGCGGCTGCACCATCGGCAACGCGATGGTGAACACCGCGACCTTCAGCTTCCAGGGCTGGACCGCCCTCGTGTTCATGGTGCTGGGCACCGGCCTGGCGGCCAAGCTCTTCATCCTCAACCACCGCGGCAAGGGCACGACGCCGGCCCCCACCTCCGGCTCTGGCCTCACCTCGGCCGAGGGCGCGGCGGCGGACGCCGGGGCGGCCCGCCCCGTGAAGCTCACGCCGATCGGCTGAGCCGACCCGCCCACGAACGACCTCTGACCACCGACACCAAGGAGAGAACATCATGGCGAAGCACCTGCTCGAGACCGACGGCCAGGTCTGCCCCTTCCCGCTCGTGGAGGCCAACCAGGCGATGCAGCAGATCCCCTCCGGGGACGAGCTCGTGATCGACTTCGACTGCACCCAGGCCACCGACTCCCTGCCCCGCTGGGCCGCGGAGAACGGCCACGAGGTCACCGACTTCGTGAAGCGCGGCGCCGCGGAGTGGACGATCACCGTGAAGAAGGGCTGAGGGGCGGAGGAGCCCCTCGGCACCTCCGCACTCCGCAGGGGGCTCAGACCTCCAGCAGCACCTTGATCTCGCGGCGCTCGTCCATGGCCTGGTACGCCTCGGCGGCGTCGTCGAGCGGCATGCGCGCGGTGAACACGCGGCCGGGCTGGATCTCGCCGGACTGGATGCGCTCGATCAGCTCGGGTAGGAAGCGGCGGACGGGGGCGGGCCCGCCCTCGAGGTGGATCTCCCGGGCGAAGAGGTCGGAGCCGTCGAGGGTCTGGTCGTGGGAGACGCCCACGAACCCGACGTACCCGCCGGGGCGCACCGAGGCCAGGGCCTGGTCCATGGAGCCCTGCGTGCCGACGGCCTCGCACACCCCGTGCGCGCCGTAGCCGCCGGTGAGCTCGCGCACCTGGGCGGCGCCCTCCTCGCCGCGCTCGGCGATCACGACGTCCGCGCCGAACTCACGGGCGAGCGCGGCCCGATCCTCATGGCGGGAGAACACGATGACCTGCTCCGCGCCGAGGGTCTTGGCGGCCAGGACGGCGCACAGGCCGACGGCGCCGTCGCCGACCACGGCGATGGTCTTGCCGGGGCCGGCCTGCGCGGCGACGGCGGCGTACCAGCCGGTGCCGAGCACATCCGAGGCGGCGAGGTAGTCGGCCAGGCGGTCCGGGTCCGAGGGCTCACCCCCGGGCACCTTCACGAGGGAGCCGTCCGCGAGCTCGACACGCATGTACTGCGCCTGGCTGCCCGTGTACTCGCCGGCGTTGACGCAGCGGGACTGGTAGCCGGCCTGGCAGATCTCGCACGTGTTGTCCGAGAGCATGAACGAGCCGATCACGAAGTCACCGACCTCGAGGGTGGCGACGTCCTCGCCCTTCTCCACGATCGTGCCGACGTACTCGTGGCCCATGCGCCGGTGGTCGACGTCGTTGTGACCGCGGTAGGGCCACAGGTCCGAGCCGCACACGCACGCGGCGGCCAGCTTCAGGACGACGTCCGTGGGCTGAGCGACGCGCGGGGTGTCCACCTCCTCCACGACGACGTCGCCCGGCGCGCGCATGACGACGGCCTTCATCGTCTCGGGGATGGCAGGGGTGGCGGGGGTCTGTGCGGTCATGGTCTGTCCTCCGGTCTGGCCCGGCGGTCCGGGCGGCGGTGTGCGGGGACCAGTCTTGCGCCCCTGAGCCGTGGAGACGACACATCGACGTCGCAGGCGGGGCCGGTGGATGACCGCGCGCCAGCGACATCACCGCCGGGCAGAACCGCGGTGATGTCGCTGGCGTGAGGTCCGCCGACACACCCCGCTCGGCTCACAGCGAACGAGCACCGCCGGGCGTTACGCTGTGGTTCCCATCACATCCGACTCCCCTCGGAGGCCCGTCGTGACCCTCACCCTGCCCGCCCGCCTCGAGCGCACCGCCGCCGAGCACCCGAACTCCACCGCCCTGATCCTCGGCGAGAACCGCATGACGTACGCCGAGCTGCAGGACCAGTCCCAGCGTCTGGCCGGGCTCATGCGGCAGGAGGGCATCGGCCCCGGGGACCGCGTGGCGCTCATGGTGCCGAACATCCCGGCGTTCCCGGTGGTGTTCTTCGCGGCCCTGCAGCTGGGCGCCGTCGTCGTCCCGATGAACCCGCTGTTCAAGCGCCGCGAGATCGAGTACTACCTGGAGGACTCGGGCGCGTCGATGCTGTGGTCCGTGCCGTCCGAGGAAGCCGTGGAGGGCGCCCGCGAGCGCGGTGTGCCGCTGCGCACCCTCGGCGAGGACGGCCTCGCCCCGCACCTCGCGGCGAGCCCCGGCCCGGTGACCGAGACCGTCGAGCGGGACCTCGAGGACGACGCCGTCATCCTCTACACCTCCGGCACCACCGGCCGCCCCAAGGGCGCCCAGCTGACCCACCGGAACATGGGCACCAACGCGGACACCGCGGCGGAGACGCTGATCCAGCTCCAGCACGGGGAGACCGTGCTCGGCTGCCTGCCGCTGTTCCACGTCTTCGGCCTCACGTGCGCGCTCATGGCGCCCGTGACGACGGGCGCCAGCCTGGCGTTGATCCCCCGCTTCGATCCCGCCGTGGCCGCGCAGACCGTCCGGGAGTGCGCGGTGGACGTGTTCATCGGCGTGCCCACCATGTACGGGGCCGTGCTGGCCGCGGCCAAGGACCATCCGGAGGACCTGGCCAGCCTGCGCCTGGGCGTCTCCGGCGGATCGGCCCTGCCCGTGGAGCTGCTGCGCCGCTTCGAGGCCACCTTCGACTGCGAGATCCTCGAGGGCTACGGCCTGTCCGAGACCTCCCCGGTGGCGTGCTTCAACCATCCGGGTGAGGAGCATCAGCCGGGCTCGATCGGACGCGCCGTCCGCGGGTGCGAACTGCAGCTGGTGACGCCGGACGGGGCCGTGGTGCCCGAGGGCGATGAGGAGACCCTGGGCGAGGTGTGGATCCGCGGGGAGAACGTGATGAAGGGCTACTGGGGCAAGCCGGAGGCCACCGCCCAGGCCATCACCGAGGACGGCTGGTTCCGCTCCGGCGACCTCGCCCGGCGCGATGCCGCGGGCAACTACTACATCGTGGACCGCACGAAGGACATGATCCTGCGCGGCGGGCTCAACGTGTACCCGCGCGAGATCGAGGAGGTGCTCTACGAGCACCCGGCCGTCGCGGAGGCCGCCGTGGTGGGGGTGCCCCACCCGGAGCTCGGCCAGGAGGTCGCCGCGCACGTGGTGCTCGCCCCCGGTGCGCACGCCACGGAGGAGGAGCTGATCCAGCACGTGAAGTCCCAGGTGGCGCCCTACAAGTACCCGCGCACCGTGACCGTGCGGGACGGGCTGCCCAAGACCGCCACCGGCAAGATCCTCAAGCGGGAACTGACGCCGGCGGAGTGAGCGGGGTGACCGCCCGGGCCGGACACACGGGTGAGCCTCCCATGACGACCCTGCCGCGTCTGCGGGCGGAGGTGGCCCGGCGGTACGCCGCCCTCGACCTGCCCGCCTGGCCTGCCCCGCACCCGGACGGCGCCCCGCCTCGGGAGGAGGAGTACTCCCGGGTGACCGACCCGCAGCGGTATCGGATCGCGGGCGCCCGGGCCCGCGTGTGGGCCGAGGTGCTCGCGGAGGCGGGCGCCGTCGTCGTGCCGGACCCGGTGCGTGGCATCCCGCTCGACGAGGCCGGGCGCGCCGACCTGGCGGCCCCCGTGGACCGGGCGCTGCGGGTGGCGCCGCCGGCCTGCGTCGACGGCGCCTCCCCCTGGTGGCTGCTGGAGACGGACGTGCCCCAGGACGACGACGGCGGCGTCCTGCCGGTGCTCCGGGTGGCGGTCGGTGCCCCGGGGCAGGTGCACGCGCTGCTCCCGGACTGCGGATGCGACGCCTGCGACCCCGGGTCGGATGAGCTGCTCGAGGCCGTGGACCAGGCGGTCGTGCACGCGGTCGGGACGGGGGTGAGCCTGCGGGGCCGTCATGGGCTGCGGCGCCGGGACTGGCACGTGCACTGGCGCGAGGACGGCACGGCCGAGGCGCTGGGCCGGGTCCCGGGGTGGTCGTTCGAGGCGCTCACGGACGCCTGCCGGGACCTGGCCGCCGGCGGCCGCCCGAGGCTGCCCCGCGGGACCGAGGCGACCGTGCGGGCGGGGTGGCTCCCGGAGGCGTGAGGGGGCGGCGGTGGCCGGGTGCCGCCGCTCAGAACAGTGCCGCCACCCCCCGAGCGGCGAGCGGGACGAGCCGCACGGCCCGCACCACGGTGAACGCGGTGACCACCGAGACGAGCGCCCACTCCCGCCAGGACCCGGTCCGGCCGAGCAGGGGAAGCCGGAACCGTCCGGAGGACTGCCACCACCACAGGCGCGCGGGAGGCTCCGGGCTGAGCGGCCAGAGCAGGGCCACCCCGTTGTTGGTGAGGGCGTCGCCGAGGATGTGCACGCTCACGCCGACGGCCACGGAGGCGGGGATCCACCACAGCCCGTCGCTGAGGACGGTCGCCGACACCGCGACCAGGATGCCGAGTGCCCACGCGGCCCTCCATCCCCGGTTCGGGAGCAGTCGGAGGGCCTTGGCGGCCACGGCCGCCAGGAACGCGGCGATGACCCCCTGCCCCGGTGTGTAGACGTGCCCCGCGATCGGCACCTGGATGGAGGCGGCCGCCGTCGCGACGGCGGTGAACGCCGCGATCCCCACCAGCGAGTGTGTGCCGCGCCGATGCCCGCCGGCCACGTGGCGGATGCCGCGGCTCAGCCACTCGGTCAGGGGCGGCAGGGCGTGGACGACGGTGGCGCGGGGGTGGTCCCAGTCGCTGATCATGGCCGCGCCGGCGGTGGTCACGGCGCCGAGCAGCTGGAGCTCGGCGGGCAGGTGCAGCACGGCGATCGGCGACTGCCAGTGCGTGAGCGCCAGCCAGGCCGCGGCGCCGGTGGCCGCGTGGGACGGGCCCATCATGGGTGGGGTCCTCTCGTTCGCAGGACCGGGCCGCGTCACTGCGCCTGCGAGGGCCGGCGGGCGGCCCGCGGGGAAGGAAGAGGACCAGGGTGGCAGGCGGGGCGGACACGGTAAGGCGGCCGCCGCGGCCGGAGCGGGTCGAGGCGGCTGCCCGGCCGGGGGCGGCCGCCCGGCCCCTCACCCCGTCATCGCCAGCACCAGCGGGGCCAGCAGGGCGGTGAGCACACCGGAGCAGGCCATGGCGAGGGCGGAGAACGCACCGGTCTTCGGCCCCTCAGCGAGGGCGCGGGCGGTGCCGATGCCGTGGGAGCTCACGCCGATGGCCAGACCGCGCACGCGGGGGTCGCGCACGCGCAGCCGGTCGAGCACCCAGGGGGCGAACACGGCGCCGAGCACGCCGGTGAGCACGGGGAGCACGGCGGCGAGGGAGACGATCCCGCCGCCGGCGTCGGCCACCGCCATGGCGATCGGCGTCGTCGCGGACTTGGGGGCGAACGTGGCGGCCAGCGCGGCGTCCCCGCCCATCGCCCGCACGATCAGCACGGCGCTCACCATGGCGGTCAGCGAGCCGACGGTGACCCCGACGGCGACCGGCAGGAGCAGCTTCCGGATGTCAGGGCCGGCCCGGTAGAGGGGGACGGCGAGGGCCACGGTGGCGGGGCCCAGCAGGAAGGTGAGGTAACTGCCGCCGATCATGTAGGTCTCGTAGTCGATGCCGGTCAGGGCCAGGAACGCGGCCACCAGCACGATCGTCACGAGCACGGGCGTGAGCAGGGCGGTCTGCCGGGCGGCGAGCCACAGACGGCGGGAGAGCACGGCGACGGCGAGGGTCAGCGCGATGCCGAACAGCGGTGTGTGCAGGAGCGCGTCCCAGGCCTCGGCGAGGGAGTCGGTGAGTTCGGCGGCGTTCACTGTGCGTCCTCCTTGTCCGTGAGGCGGCGGGCGAGCGGGGCGGCGACGCCGGCGGTGACCACCAGCCCCAGCAGCCAGGGCACCACGAAGCCGACCAGCATCAGCGCCCGGTGTTCCTCGATGAGGCCCAGCACCGCGACGACGCCGACGCCCGCCGGGACGAACAGCAGCGGCAGGTGCTGGAGCAGGTGATGGCTCGCCGTCATCACCGGCGCGTCCTCGGCCGGCCGGCGCCACGCGAGCAGGCCGAGCAGCAGGAGCATGCCCAGCACGGCCCCGGGGATCGGCAGGTGCAGCGTGTCGGCCACGAGCGTGCCCGCCAGCTGGCAGAGCAGCAGGATCAGCAGGCCCTCGATCATCGGGGTTCACCTGCCTCGGACGGGCCCACTGGCGGCAGGCCGGGGACGACGCCGCTCCCCGCGGCGTCGAGGTGCGCCTGCAGGGCGCGCTGGGCGTCTGCGGCGCGCCCGGCGGCCAGCTGGGCGCAGATCTCGGCGTGCCCATCGAGGAGGCGGCGGGCGGCGTCGACGGATCCGCCGGTGGCGGCGTGGATCAGGCGTGCCAGGCGGGGGGCGAAGGTGCGCACGACCTCGTCGAAGGCGGCGTTGCCGCACGTGGCGATCACGTCCCGGTGGAAGCGCACGTCCAGCGCGGAGAAGGCAGCGAGGTCGCCGGCGTCCAGGGCGGCGCGCTGCTGCTCCAGGTTGGCGGTGAGCGTGGCGACGAGGGGCCCGACGGCGTCGGGCCGCGCGGCGACCGTGGCGAGGGCGGTGGACTCGAGGAGGCCGCGCAGGGCCGTGAGGTCGGCCACGCTCTGCGGCGTGAGGGCCTGCACGGCCGCGCCCTTCTTGGGGAGGAGCCGCACCAGGCCCCAGCGCTCGAGCTGGAGGAGGGCCTCCCGGGCCGGCGTCCGGGAGATGCCGGCCTCCGTGGAGAGCTGGACCTCGGTGAGCATCTCCCCCGCGGCGATCTCACCGCGGACGATGCGCCAGGCGACGTCGTGGGCCAGGCGGCCGGCAGCCGTGGCACGACTGCCCCATAAGGGGTCGGAGAGTGGAGTCATGCGGGCCAGAGTAATCGGATGCATGCATGGATGTATGCATTGTGTCGGACTCGGAAGGGGTCCGGGTGGGGAGGCGCCCATGATGCCGGCGCCCACCCTCGCCCCATGACCGTCGCCATCACCCGTCTCGACCCCGCCGGCGCGGACCGCGCGGAGCTCATTGCGCTGCTCACCGGCAACACGTGGCCCTTCCCTGTGCGCCCCACGTCACCCGGCCGGTGGCGAAGGAGGCCATCGAGGACGGCGGCAGGCACCACACACTGTCGGGTCACCAGCTCCCGATGTAGTCCTCCGGGCCGAGGAGACCCCGGGTGTCCGCCCAGGCTCCCCAGCGGTCGAGGAGGAGGGGGATGGCCTGGTCCTCCCACCAGGGCAGATGGACGAGGCCCTGACTCATGCCTCCGCGGTTGAACCGCTCCACATTGACCTTGTCCTCGTCGTAAGGCTCGGCCCCCTCGAGGGAGCGATCGAGCGCATCGCGCAGGAGCCGGCCGAGTTCATACTCACTGGTGGGCATGGGGGTGTCGTCGAGCCGTTCAGCGAGCTCCTCCCAGAGACCGATGCTTCCCCGCAGCCCGTACTGGCGGGGGCGGCGGCGGCGGAACAAGTCGCCGACGGTCGCGCGCGCCGACGAATGGACTTCCACCACGTCCACATCGCGCTTCGCCTGCTCCGCCATGGCCGTGCGGGCTTTCCGGATGCGCTGGCGGAGCAGCTGTGCTTCGGGGCTGGTGCCGCCGTAGATGAGGTTCAACGGCGGGGTGTGCGTGTCGATCACAGGCTTCTCGATGCCCCCGAGCGGTGTCACTTCCGCGAACCCGGCGGGCGCCTGCCACACACGGACGGCGAGGTGACGGCGCATCCAGGTGGTCAGCTGCTCGCCGCTCTCCGGGGTGAGGGAGAATCGACCCGCGGAGGCGACGGCGACTGGCTCCAGGTCCAGCCGATCCACCAGGAGTGCGGCCAGAGTGCGGCGCAGAGTGGAGTGCGCGGTGCCGCCGCCCGCGAAATGCTTGCGTTCCAGGCGGGCCCGCAGGCTGCCCTCGGCCTTGCCGATGTAAAGCACATCGCTTCGACTGACAGACGTGTCCAATCGCAGCTCGGCTCGCGCCGCGTCAGGATCCTGCGCGACAACCGCGTACAGCCCGGTCGAATCCGGCATGACCTCGCCGCCACGCCCACCAATGACCACACCGCCGTCCTCGACGCGTGCGAACAGCTGGGGACTGTTCTGCAGAGCATGGGAAGCGGCCACGATGAGCCCCGCCTTGGTGGTCATGCCAATGTCCTCTCTTCGTCCGGGACATCTACCCCGGCTACGCCTCGAGCCTACGGAGGGCCCTGGACACGGTAGGCGCCCTTGCGATGGATCGCTGAGCCCTCACCGCGCCAAGATCCACCGGTCCTCTGGGCCGAAATTGTGGAGGTCGTCGCAGACGAAGCCGCGTAGCCACGGGACGTGGTCCACGACGCGCCGGTACAGGCCGCGGTGCACGCCGGACTCGTCGCCGATCAGCTGCTCAGCGGACACGTTCATCTCGACGCCAACCGCGCACAGGCGGGCGGGGCTTCACGCCTCGTCGGGCGCCCGGTCCTCCGCGTCGGCGATGACGTCCTCCAGAGCCTGCAGGTGGGGCTCGGCGTCGTCCCCGGCGCCCAGGTCGGCCAGCGCGAGGCGGAGGGCCTCGAGCAGCTCGCCGGCCTCCGGGTCCGCGGCGGCGGAACTCCAGCTCGCCCGCCAGGGCTCCTGGGTGGCGTCCTGCTGCTGGAGGAAGATGAGCCGCTCGACGTCGTCGGCCGGGATCTTGAGTTCCTCACCCCACGCCTGCATGGTCGTGACGTACGTCCGGTACCTGTCGGGGTAGGTCCAGCCGCCGCCGATCCGGACGTCGACGTCCTTCACATGCTCGGCGAACCAGGCGCGCACCACGGAGTCGAGGACGGGGGCGATGTCGGACTCCCGGTGGGCCTTGGTGAGGAAGTAGAGGTACTTGGTGCCGAAGGCCGCGCCGAGGTGCTTGAGGCAGCCGACCCCGCTCTTGCGCTGCTGCCGGATGTGCTCGAAGGCCGCGGGCCCGCCCTGCTCGAGGGTGATGCGGGTGACGTCGGCGAGCTGCTCCTCAAACCCGGGCTGCGCCATGATGCGCTCCACCCGGGAGGGGCCGTAGCCGACCCGTCCGTATCCCCACACCATCGCGGCGATGAAGGCGTCCCGCTGCACGGCGCGGTCCTCGGCGGTCACCTTCGCGGCGTAGCCGGTGACGACGGCGCGGGTCAGCGGCTCACACTCGAGGCAGGCGGGCAGGTCGGGCACGTGGGCCGTCCAGTGATCGAAGGACCAGCGCGTGGGCTCGTCGGCGGGCCTGCCGGCGGCAGCCCACGCATCGAATGAGCGCTGGAGGGCAGGGGGTACGGCGGCAGCGGGAGTACTCGTCATGGCCACACCGTAGGCCAAGGACCGGCACGGGAGGCATGTGCCTTCAGTTCCGGCCCGGCCCGCCACTCCCCTCCGCGATGGCGGTCAGACGGTCCACGTGGGCGGCCCAGCGGTCGGCGTCCCACGGGGGCAGGTTGTTCCCCGGGGCGCGCAGGCCGGCCTGCCCGTCGATCTGCTCCCGCAGGATGTCCGCGTGGCCGGCGTGCCGGGCCTCGTCCAGGGCGACGTGCGCAATGATCTGCGCGAGCGTCACCTCCGCCTTGTCGTCGGGCCACCACGCCACCCGCCCGGGGGCGTCGGCGCCGAGGGCCGTGATGGTCGCGTCCGCGTGGGCGAAGCAACGGCGGGCGAACTCGAGGACGTCCTCGAGGGACTCACCCTCGGCGGCGAACATGTCCACGTTGTCCTCCTCCGGCTGCCCCGCCGCCGCCCAGGGCAGCTGCACCTCGGCGGGGCGGCCGAACGTCTCGCCGAAGTACTCCAGCTCGACGACGGCGGCGTGCTTGACCAGTCCCAGCAGGTTGGTGCCGGTGGGAGTGCGCGGCAGGCGGGCGTCGCGCTCGCTGAGGCCCTCGAGCTTCTGGAGGAGGGCCGCACGCTGGCGGCGCAGCCCGTCGTGGAGGATCTGCTTGTGGTCCATGGGGGGATCCTGCCCCAGATCAGTCAGGCCGCGAACCCCCGCACGAGCTCAGCCACCCGCTCCGGCGCGTCCAGGTGCACGTCGTGCCCCGCGCCGGGCACCTGCACGTGCCGCACATCCGGGCGCCGACGCCGCATCTCGTCCAGCTCTCCGGCGGGCACGTACCCGTTCTCCCCGGTGATCAGCAGGGTTGGCGCGGCGATCTGCCCCCATTCCTCCCACCGGGGCCGCTCGTGGACGGGCCGCAGGGCGGCCTCCAGCACGTCGACGTCGAAGCGTGGCACCCAGCCGGCGTCGACGTCCCGGGTGGAGCGCGGGGAGGGCGCGATTGCGGGCGGCCCCGCCCCTGACTGGCCGTTGCGCACCGCGCGCCTGACGCTGCGCCCACCCCGGGAGGACGACCTCGGCTGGCCCTGCCGGATCGGTGTCTCTGGTGGTGGGGAACGTGGGCATGCCCGTGGGGACGTGATCCTGTGGCTGACGGACCGCGAGTCATCCCGCGGGCCTCACCTCGTGTGTTCGCCTGACCATGGCCGGGACACTACACGCGGCATGAGGCTGGTCAGCCCGGTAGTCCACACCCGGTCAACCCCGCCGGCCCGCACGCGCGGCGAACTCGTCCAGACAGGCGAGCACCTCGGTGGCCAGCCACACCCGGTTCCGACGCTGGCTGGAGACCGGCTGCAGCACACCGGCCTCGACAAGCTGGTCCACGGCCCGCTGGGCGGCCGGGCGCGAGACACCCAGCACCTGGGCCAGGTGGTCCACGGTCACGGCGGGTTGCGCGATGATCACCGCGAGCGCCCGCCAGACCGCCGCGTCCCGCCGGGCGGTGAGCCGCTCGCGCCAGCCGGTCAGGGCCTCGTCCAGGTCCGCGACGAGCTCTCGGCCGTTGCCGACGGCGGCCAGGGCGGCCTGCGCGAAGCGGCGCACGATGGGCGCGGGGTCGCCGTCGCGGTAGGCGGTGAGGGCGTCGAAGTATCCGGCCGTGTCCGTGAGGAGTCCCGCGGAGAGGGGCACCCCCATACGGGTGATCGCGCCGGCCCGATGCAACACGGCGTGCACGAGGACGCGCCCGGTGCGGCCGTTGCCGTCCGCGAACGGGTGGATGGTCTCGAACTGGGCGTGCGCGATGGCGGCCTGCACGAGGGCGGGCACGTCCGTGCGGCGCAGGTAGGCGAAGAGATCGTCCATCCCGGCACGCAGGCGCTCCGGGTGGGGCGGGACGAACTGCGCCGTGTGCGGCGTGGGCACCCCGCCCCCGATCCACCCCTGCGCATCGCGGTAGGCGCCCGGCCGGGCATGCTCCTGACCGTCCATGAGGGCACGATGGGCGGCCAGCAGGGCGGGCTCGTCGAGGTCGGCGGCCAGCCGGGAAGCAGCGCCCATGGCCCTCACGTTCGCCGCCACGAGCGTTGCGTTCGGGCGGGTGCGTTCGCCGAGAGTCGCCAGGGCGAGGGCTCGCGCGCCCGCGGTGATGTGCTCGATCTGCGAGGAGGACGCGGACTCAGTGCGCAGGAGCACCGCGTCGATCGGGGCGATCTCGCCGGTGAGCCCCGGGAGGGCGTGGCTGATCTCAGCATCGAAGCGCACGACGGCGGCCGTCGCCTCCTCGACCTCGGTCGCCAGATCAGAGGGCAGGTCGAGCCCGAGTCGGGCGATGCGGGCCGGGAGCGCGGCTCGATACGGGCCCGAGGCGCGCACGCGAGCGCTGCGGGAGCGCAGCCCGGCGTCATCCGGGCCCGCGGCCCAGGGGCGCTCTTCCCAGCCGACGGCCCACGGGGTCGGGCGCGGATCGTTGCTCATGCCGCCACCTTACGCAACGTTATGTCTAGAGAGTTGCGTACTTCTGGGCGTCGTGAGGTGGAAAGCCGTCTGCCCCGGGCCCGATGCTCCGAGGCGAGCATCGCGTAAGTGACGCCGTCCACCCAGCCGCGGGTGCGGTGCAGTGACTCCTCCTTGAAGGTGCCCTCGTGGCGCAGGCCGACCTTCTCCATCACGCGCAGGATGGGCGCGTTGTCCGCGAAGGCGTGAGCCTCCACGGGTCGGACGCCGAGGCCTGCGAAGGCGAGGTCCAACAGGGCACAGGCCAGCTCGGTGGCGCGGCCCCGGCCGGCGTGGGCCTGGGCTATGGTCCAGCCGATCTCGGCCTGCGCGTCCCGGGCTTCCTCGCGCGGTGCGCCGCGAGGTCGAGGAGGGGCGTGGCCATGGGGTCACGGCAACGGGCGGCGGTGACGTCCCCTCCCCTACTCTCGGCCCCATGGACGTCACCTTCACTCCACTCGACCCGGCAGGCGCCGACCGGGACGCGCTCGTCGCCCTGCTCACCGAGAACGCGTGGCCGTTCCACACGCGCCCGCGCGTCACCCGGCCGGAGGCGGAGAAGGCCGTCGATGGCGGCGCCTGGGAGGATGAGGACCACCGCACCTTCTGGATCGAGCATCCCGAGCACGGCCGCGTCGGCGTGGTGCGCCTGGAGGACCTCACGGACCCCACCCCCTTGTTCGACCTGCGCGTGGCGGAGCGGTTCCGCGGGCGCGGGCTCGGCGCGCAGATCCTCACCGCGCTCACCCGGCGCGTCTTCGAGACGATGCCCGCGGTGGACCGCTTCGAGGGCCAGACCCGCGAGGACAACGTCCCCATGCTGCGCACCTTCCGCCGGGCCGGCTGGGTCAAGGAGGCGCACTACCGGCGCGGCTGGCCCGTGGACGGCGGCGAGCCGCTCGCGTCCGTGGCCTACGCAATGTTGCGCCAGGACTGGGCGTCCGGCACGACGACGCCGGTCCCCGCCGACGTCGACGCCCCGCCTCCGGTGGGGCGCAAGGAGGGCGCGGCTGCGGGCGGCCGCGCCCCTGACTGGCCGTTGCCCACCGCGCGGCTGACGCTGCGGCCGCACCGGGAGGACGACTTCGGCTGGCTGCAGGAGATGTACACGCAGCCCGAGGTGGTGCGCCACCTGCTGGACGAGCCCTGGGACGAGGCGACCGCGCGGGCGAAGCTGGCCAAGCGGATCACGTGGGACGACCTCGGCGGCCCGTCCGGGGCGGCGTCCCTGGTGGTGGAGCACGCGGGCGTCCCCGTGGGTGACGTGATCCTGTGGCTGACGGACCGCGAGCGCGGTGTCGCGGAGATCGGCTGGGCACTGGATCCGCGACATGCCGGTCAAGGCTTCGCCCGGGAGGCCGCGGCTGCGCTGCTGGACCTGGGGTTCGAGACGTCTGGCCTGCACCGGGTAGTGGCACAGATGGATGCCCGCAACACGGCGTCCGCCCGACTGGCCGAGATGCTCGGGATGCGTCGAGAGGCACACCACCGGCAGGACCTGTGGAGCAAGGGCGAGTGGACGGACACCCTCGTCTACGCGATGCTCGCGAGCGACCGGGGGGTGAGGGGCCATCTATGACGACGAACGGACTTCTACGCTCACCCCATGCAGCTCGAGACCGTGAGGGGGTGGACTCGCGAGGCTCACCAGGTGTGCGGACCGAGGTCCTCGAGGATCTCCAGGTCGAGAGGCCACTCGTCAGGGCGGGGAGTCTCGGGGAGCACCGGCTCGTAGGCGCCGACGTAGACGACCTCCCCCAAGCCGAGGCCGGTGGCCTCCTCTGGCTCAAGGATCGTCAGGTCAGCGTGGCCGGGGACGCGGTCGATCTCGGCGAGCCGCCCCGAGGGCCACACCTCGTGTGCCGCCCTCACCACGGCCCGCACACGACGCAACGGGATCGACCCGGCGGGGCTGCCGTCGTCGTGATGGGTGACGACCCAGCCTGCAGAGGCCAGGGGCCCAGCCTGACTCACTCCCCGGGAGGGCAGCAGGATCAGCTCGTGGACTTCCCCCACGGCGATCGGGTCACCGCAGCATTCCTGCTCCCAGTCCGAGAGCGAGGCGCGGCCGACGGCGCCGACGGTGATGTCCATGGTCGGAGTGTAGGGGCGAGGCCTCACCCGTGGGCGCGCGTCACCCGGGGCGCTCCGCCCTCGTTCCAGCGGAACAGGGTGAGGTGCCACAGCCCGGGGACCGTGCGAGACGGGCCACCTCCACGCGCACCGACGTGGCCCTGTGCGAGCGGCTCGGGTTCCGCGAGACCGTACCCGGCGCGTGGGCACCCGCGACCCGGGAGTGACATCATGGACCTCGGCTCGCGCTGATACTGGGTATCGTGAGCCACGCCACTACACTGTGCTTCCACTGATAAAGGAGCAACCCCCCATGCCGACCCTGCGAACCGTCCCCCTCTCCGCCGCCACGCGGGAGGACCACCTCGCCCGCCTCCGGGCCACCAGCCCGGAGGCCCCCCTCGACATCCTGGTCGTGGGCGGCGGCTCCACCGGCGTGGGCGCCGCGTTCGACGCGGCCACCCGCGGCCTCGACGTGGGCATCGTCGAGGCCCGCGACTGGGCCTCCGGGACCTCGTCCCGCTCCTCCCGCCTCATGCACGGTGGCCTGCGCTACCTCGAGATGCTGGACGTCAAGCTGGTGTACGAGGCGCTGCGGGAGCGCGACCTGCTGCTCACCCAGACCGCGCCCCACCTGGTGCGTCCCCTGCGCTTCGTCTTCCCGTTCTTCCACAAGGTGATCGACCGCGGCTTCATCGGCGCCGGCGTCACCATGTACGACGCCATGCAGTCGCTCGGCCGCCGCCGCGCGATGGGCGCGCACCGCCATCTCAGCCGCCGCTCCATGGCCGCGACCTTCCCCTCCCTCGACGACGAGAAGATCGTCGGCGCGGTGGAGTACGCCGACGCCCAGTTCGACGACGCCCGCCTGGCCATGATGCTCGTGCGATCCGCCGTGGACCACGGCGCCGTGGCCGCCAACTACACCGCCGTCACCGGCTACCTGCGCGGCGACGACGGCCGTGTGCAGGGCGTGCGTGTCCGCGAGGAGACCTCCGGCGAGGAGTTCGACGTGCACGCGCGCGCCGTCATCCTGGCCGGGGGCGTGTGGACCCAGGAGCAGCAGGAGCTGGCCGGGGCCGACGGCGGCCTCGAGGTGCTCGCCTCCAAGGGCGCCCACATCACCGTCCCGCGCGACCGCATCCGCGCCGACGCCGCCACCGGCGTGATCACCAAGACGGAGAAGTCCGTGCTGTTCCTCATCCCGTGGGACGAGTACTGGGTGATCGGCACCACGGACACCCCGTGGGCGGAGGACGTGGCCCATCCGGCCACCACCGCGGACGACATCGACTACATCCTCGAGCACGCCAACGCGGTGCTGAAGGAGGACCTCACGCGAGACGACGTGATCGCCACGTACGCCGGCCTGCGCCCGCTCCTGCAGCCGGTCACCGGATCCGACGGCGGCTCCACCAAGATCTCCCGTGAGCACACCGTCACCGAGGTGGCCCCCGGCCTCACCGCCGTGGCCGGCGGCAAGTGGACCACGTACCGGGCCATGGCCGAGGACGTCGTGGACTTCGTGGTGCGCGAGACCCACCCGACCCGTCCCAGCCTCACCGAGCACATCCCCGTGCTCGGCGGCCTCGGCTACTCGGAGATCGAGGCGGAGGCGGACCGCATCGCCGCCGACTACGGCCTGGACGAGGCCCGCGTGGACCGGCTCCTGTTCCGCTACGGCACCGTGCTGCGCCACGTGCTCGACCTGATCGACGCCGACCCGTCCCTGAGCGTCCCTCTCGCCGAGGCGCCGCGCTACCTGCGCGCCGAGATCGTCCACGCCGCCCGGGCCGAGGGCGTCGTCCACCTGGACGACGTCATCGAGCGCCGCACGCGCCTGTCCACCGAGGTCCGTGACCGCGGCGTCGCGGCGGCCGCGGAGATCGCGTCCCTCGTGGCCCCCGAGCTGGGCTGGGATGAAGAGCGCATCGCCGGTGAGATCCGGGCGTACAAGGACCTCGTCGCCGCCCGCCTCCGCGGCGAGACCGCCCACGACGACGTCACCGCCGCCGCCGCGCTCGCAGCTGCCGACGCCGCCCCCGTCCACGGAAAGGAGCCCGTCCATGGGCACGATCTTCCTGCATGAGATCGCCGGCACGGCCATCCTCCTCCTGCTCGGCGTCGGCGTCGTCGCCAACGTCGTCCTGACGAAGACCAAGGGCAACGGCGGAGGCTGGCTGCTCATCAGCTTCGGCTGGGGGCTGGGCGTCTTCGCGGGCGTCTACGTCGCTGCCGCGACCGGTGCGCACCTGAACCCCGCCGTGACCGTCGGCCTGCTCGTCAGCGGCGCCGAGGAGTACGCCCCCGGCATCGCCGTGACCCTCGGCACCACGCTCGCGTACTTCGCGGCGCAGCTGATCGGCGCCTTCCTCGGCGCGGCCCTGGCCTGGCTGGCCTACCGCGACCACTACCAGGCGGAGACGGACCAGGGCGCGATCCTGGGCACGTTCGCCACAGGTCCCGAGATCCGCAACCCGCTGTGGAACATGGTCACCGAGGTGATCGCCACGTTCGTCCTGGTGTTCGTGATCCTGCTCTTCGGCTCCACCCCCTCCGGGCTCGGCCCGCTCGCGGTGGCCCTGCTCGTCGTCGCGATCGGCGCGAGCCTGGGCGGCCCCACGGGGTACGCCATCAACCCGGCGCGCGACCTGGGCCCCCGCCTGTTCCACGCTGTCGCGCCGATCCGGCACAAGGGCGGCTCGGACTGGGGTTACGCCTGGGTGCCGATCGTCGGCCCGCTCGTCGGCGCCGTCCTGGCCGGCCTCGCCGCGCCTCTGTTCGTCTGAGCGGTCTGCCCGTCCAACCCCGGCGGGCACGTTCCCCGTCGGGAACGTGCCCGCCACCCCCACACC
>NZ_JABFNH010000024.1:281123-290803 GCF_017168435.1 Micrococcus sp. KRD070 | reverse complement strand
GCCCGGCAGGGGCGCTGCCGGGCCGGCCCGCCGGCGTCGTGGGTCTCGGGACGGGGCGGGCGTGGACGCCCGCCCCGGCCCCGGGGTGTCAGGCCTTCTTCTCGTCGTCCTCGTCGACCACCTCGGCGTCGACGATGTCCTCGTCGTCGCCCTGCGGGGCGGCGGACTCGGCGCCGGCGTCGGCCGACTCCGCGCCCTGCTGGGCGTAGAGGGCCTCGCCGATCTTGACCTGGGAGGCCTGGAGCTTCTCGAACGCGGCGGCGACCTCGTCGTCGTTGTCCTGCTTCTCCAGGGCGGCCTTCAGGGCGTCGACGTCGGCCTGCACCTCGGTCTTGACGTCCTCGGGCAGCTTGTCCGCGTTGTCCTGCAGGAGCTTGTCCACGGAGTACGCGGACTGCTCCGCCTGGTTGCGGCGGTCGGCGGCCTCGCGGCGCTTCCTGTCCTCGTCCGCGTGGGCCTCGGCGTCCTTGACCATGCGGTCGATGTCCTCCTTGGACAGCGAGGAGCCGCCCGTGATGGTCATCGACTGCTCGGTGCCGGTGCCCTTGTCCTTCGCGGAGACGTGCACGATGCCGTTCGCGTCGATGTCGAAGGTGACCTCGATCTGGGGCATGCCGCGCGGGGCCGGGGCGATGCCGGTCAGCTCGAAGGTGCCCAGCGCCTTGTTGTCCCGGGTGAACTCGCGCTCGCCCTGGAAGACCTGGATGGACACGGAGGGCTGGTTGTCCTCGGCCGTGGTGAACGTCTCGGAGCGCTTGGTCGGGATGGCCGTGTTGCGCTCGATGAGCTTGGCCATCACGCCGCCCTTGGTCTCGATGCCCAGCGACAGCGGGGTCACGTCGATCAGGAGCACGTCCTTGCGCTCGCCGGCGAGCACGCCGGCCTGCACCGCGGCGCCGATGGCGACGACCTCGTCCGGGTTCACGCCCTTGTTGGGCTCCTTGCCGCCGGTCAGCTCCTTCACCAGGTCGGAGACGGCGGGCATGCGGGTGGAGCCGCCGACGAGGATCACGTGGTCGATGTCGGAGACCTTGACGCCGGCCTCCTTGATGACGTCCTCGAACGGCTTGCGGGTGCGCTCGAGCAGGTCCTTGGTGAGGTCCTGGAACTTGGCGCGGGAGAGGTGCTCGTCCAGGTGCACCGGGCCCTCGGGGGTCACGGACAGGTACTGCAGCGAGATGTTGGTGGAGGTGGCCGAGGAGAGCTCCTTCTTGGCCTGCTCCGCTGCCTCCTTCAGACGCTGCAGGGCGATCTTGTCCTTGGACAGGTCCGCGCCCTTGGACTTGGCCTGCTGGAGCAGCCAGTCCACGATCCGCTGGTCCCAGTCGTCGCCGCCGAGGCGGTTGTCGCCGGCGGTGGCGCGCACCTGGATGGTGGCGAAGTCGTCCTCGTCCTTGGCGACCTCGAGCAGGGACACGTCGAAGGTGCCGCCGCCCAGGTCGAAGACCAGGATGAGCTCGTCCTCCTTGCCCTTCTCCAGGCCGTAGGCCAGGGCGGCCGCGGTGGGCTCGTTGATGATACGGGTGACGTTCAGGCCCGCGATCTCGCCGGCCTCCTTGGTGGCCTGGCGCTCGGCGTCGTTGAAGTAGGCGGGCACGGTGATCACCGCGTCGGTGACCTTCTCACCCAGGTACTCCTCGGCGTCGTGCTTGAGCTTCATCAGCGTGCGGGCCGAGATCTCCTGCGGGGTGTACTTCTTGCCGTCCACCTCGGCGGTCCAGTCGGTGCCCATGTGGCGCTTGACGGACGCGAAGGTGCGCTCGGGGTTGTTGACGGCCTGGCGCTTGGCGACCTCGCCGACCAGGACGTCCCCGCCCTTGGAGAACGCGACGACGGACGGGGTGGTGCGGGCGCCCTCGGCGTTCGCGATGACGACCGGGTCGCCACCCTCGAGGGCGGCGACGACGGAGTTGGTGGTGCCGAGGTCGATGCCGACTGCACGGGACATGATGGGGTCCTTCCTGTCTGACGGTGAAGCGGGGGCCGGACCGGCGGGCCGGGGCACCGGCGCCGCAGGGACTTGAGCCTTCATGACTCAGGTTGCCACCGGGGCGGTGGACTGTCAAGTGAACCTGAGTCGACTTCACTCACTTCTGCTTCTGCGAGGGTCAACGCGGGCCGTCCACGATCCATTCCCGAGGCCCCGGATTCGTCTGCGCTCCGTTCCGGTGCAGGCGCCCGGCCCTGGAAGCGCGGGGGTCTCGCGCGGTTGGATGGCGGATCACGGGGCGTCGCCGACGGCGCGCCCGTCCCGACGGAGAAGGAGCGCCACCATGGCCGAGAAGAACGCCGCCGAGTACACCGTCCCGGGCCTGTCCCTGAGCACGGGCCGCCGCACCGCCGAGATCCTCCAGGGCCGCCTGCACGCCCTCAACGACCTGCAGCTCACCCTGAAGCACGCCCACTGGAACGTGGTGGGCCCCGGCTTCATCGGCGTGCACGAGATGCTCGACCCCCAGATCGAGCTGGTCCGCGGCATGGTCGACGTCGTCGCGGAGCGCATCGCCACCCTGGGCGTCTCCCCCGCGGGCACCCCGGGCGCGCTCGTGGCCGCCCGCACGTGGGACGACTACACGCTGGGCCGCGCGTCGACCCTGGAGCACCTGGCCGCCCTGGACCTCGTCTACGACGGCGTCGTGACGGACCACCGCGCCGCGATCGACGCCACCGAGGACCTCGACCCGGTCACGCAGGACATCCTCATCGACCAGGTGGCCCAGCTCGAGCTGTTCCAGTGGTTCATGCGCTCGTTCCTGACCACCGACGACGGCCGGCTGAGCAGCGCAGGCACCACCACCGAGGCCGCCGCCGCGGGCCGCGTGAAGGGCGCCCAGTCCGCGCCCGCCCCGAAGGCCGGGCGCACGAAGAAGTCGGACGCGAAGAAGGCCAAGAAGAAGTGACCGCGCGCCCCTGAGGCGCCCGTGCACCGGAGGGGCCCGACCGCACTGACGGTCGGGCCCCTCCCTCCTGCGCGGTTCAGTCGACCTTCGCCGGCCACCACACCTTCGGGCCGATGTCCCGCACGAGCGCCGGGATCAGCAGGGAGCGCACGATCAGCGTGTCCAGCAGCACGCCGAAGGCCACGATGAACGCCAACTGCACCATGAACATCAGCGGGATCACCGCGAGCGCGGCGAAGGTGGCCGCCAGCACGACGCCGGCCGAGGTGATGACCCCGCCCGTGACGGTGAGGGCGCGCAGCACGCCCGCCCGCGTGCCGTGCCGCGGGGTCTCCTCCCGCGCCCGGGTCATCAGGAAGATCGTGTAGTCGATCCCGAGCGCCACGAGGAAGACGAAGCCGTACAGCGGCACGGTGGGGTCGGCGTCCTCGAAGCCGAACACGTGCCGGAACACGAGGGCCGAGACGCCCAGGGCCGCACCGAAGCTGACCACGGTGGCCGCCACGAGCAGCACGGGTGCCAGGAGCGAGCGCAGCAGCACCGCGAGGATGACCAGCAGCATCGCGAGGATCAGCGGGATGACGACCCGCAGGTCGCGCTGCGTGGTGACGTTCGTGTCCAGCGCCTGGGCCGCCGGGCCGCCCACGAGGATCTCGCCCGAGGTCGGGAGGTCCGCGAGCCGGTCGCGCAGGCGGGCCACGGTCTGCTGCGCGGCGAGGGACTCGCCCGGGTCCGCCAGAGTGGCCGAGACCAGCACGCGGCCGTCCACCACGCGGGGCTGCGGCTCCGGCGCCGACGCGGCACCCGCCCCGCCCTCCGCGTCGGTCACGCCCGGGGGTGGGCCCGCGGCGGCCTCGGGGGCGTCCGCGGTGACCTCGGCCTCGGCCACGCCGGGGTCCTCCGCGACGGCGGCGAGCACCGCCTCCGCGTCCCCGGCCGGGGCGAGGATCTGGGCGGGGGCGCCCGCGCCGGCGTCGAAGTGCTCGCTCAGCAGGGCCTGGGCCTGCCGGGCGTCGGAGTCGCCGAGCAGCACGTCCTCCTGGGCGACGCCGTCCGCGCGCAGCTGCAGCAGGCCGCCGCAGAGGGCGAGGAGCACGACCGTCGTGGCGACCCAGACGGGGCGGGGCCGGCGCGCGACAACGGTGCCCACCCGCGTCCACACCCCGTGGTCCTCCTCGAGGCCGGCGATGGGCCGGCCCGCGCCGTCGCGCGGCGGGGTGAAGGCCCGGCCCCGGGCGGCGCGGCGCTCCGTGCGACGGCGCGCGCGCTCGGGGGACGGGATCGTGGGCCAGAAGGCGGCACGCCCGGTCAGCCGCAGCAGCGCCGGCAGCAGGGTCAGGGCGGCGAGCCACGCGAAGGCCACACCCGTGGCGGCCACGGGGCCGAGGGAGCGCGTCGAGTTGAGGTCCGAGGCCATCAGGATCAGCAGGGCGAGGGCCACGGTGGAGGCGGACGCGGTGATCGCGCCGAAGGACCCGCGCACGGCGGCCCGCAGCGCCTCCCCGACCTCCGCGCGGACCAGCAGCTCCTCGCGGTGCCGGGCCACGAGCAGGAGGCAGTAGTCCGTGGCCGCGCCGATCACGAGGATCGAGAGGATGCCCTGGGCCTGGCCGTTGAGCTGGATCCAGCCCGCCAGGGCCATCCCGTAGACGGCCACGATCGCGCCGCAGAGCGCGGCCACGGCCGTCAGGAGCACGAGGACCGGCAGCAGGACGGAGCGGTAGACCGCCACGAGGATCACGAACACCACCACGAGCGCCACGAGCAGCAGCAGCCCGTCGATCCCCGCGAACGCGCCGCCCAGCTCCGCGACCAGGCCCGCCGGACCGCCCACGTGCCACTCGGTGTCCGCGGCCACGGTCCCGGCGAGGGCGGGGGCGGCGGCCGCCGGGTCCGCCACGACCTCCCGCAGGTCGGCCACCACGTCGGCCACGGGTCGCTCAGCCCCGGCCGAGGAGTCGACGAAGGCCAGGAACTGCACCGCCGCACCGTCTTCGGAGGGGATCGGACCGGCGACGTCGACCACGCCCGGCACCTCGCCCAACAGGCCCGCGAGGTCCGCGAGCGCGGGGAAGGCGGCCGCGGGGTCCGCGGTGCTCGCCGGGCCCACGACGACGGCGGGCACGGCCTCACCGTCCTGGAACGCCGCCGCCTCCTCCCCCGCGCGGGTGGACTCGGCCGACGCCGGCAGGAAGGTGGCCTGGTCGTTCGAGGAGACGTCGCCGATCGCGCCGAACACGGGGCCGCCCAGGCCGAGCACGGCGAACCAGACCACGGCGAGCGCCGCGGCCAGGCCCAGCCGCAGCCCCCGAGAGGGACGCCCCGGCGCGGCGGGGGTGCGGAAGGCGGACAGGTCGGGCGCGGTGGGCATGCCCCCGAGCGTAGGGGATGGTTCGATGATCAAACAACCATGGGGGCTGGCTAGACTCCCGGCCATGACCACGCAGCCCCCCTCCGCCCCCGCGGAGCATCTCGCCGTGGTCCACGCGCTGCGCGTCTTCAGCGAGAGCGCGGAGCACGCCGTCGACGAGGCCGGCCGCGGCGTCGGCCTGCATCGCACGGACCTCAGAGCCCTCGCGTACCTGATGGCCCGCGCGGCGGCCGGTGAGCCCGTCACCGCCTCGGACCTCGGCGCCCACCTGCACCTCACCCGGGCCTCGGCCACCGCCCTCGTGGACCGCCTGGCCGCCGCGGGCCACGTCCGCCGCCGCCGGGACGAGGGCGACCGGCGGCGCGTGCTGGTGGAGCACACGGACACGGCCCGCCGCGACGGGCAGCGCGCGTTCCAACCGATGTCCCAGCGGCTGAGCGCCGCCCTCGAGGGGTTCTCCGTCGCGGAGCTGCGGGCCGCGGTGCGGGTGCTCGAGGCGGCCACCGCCGCGCTGACGGACCCCACCCCGGAGGACCCGTGACCCGACCGGCGCTCATCGGCCTGGACGGCCGCTCGGGGTCGGGCAAGACCGTCCTCGCCGCCGCGCTCGCGGCCCGGATCGCGCCGTTCGCGCGCGTCGAGGTGATCGAGATCGAGTCCATGTACCAGGGCTGGGACGGGCTGGCCGCCGCGGTGGGCGACGACGGCCCCTACCCGGCCGTCGTGCGCGCGCTGCGGGAGCGGGGCACGGCGACCTGGACCACGTGGGACTGGCACCGCGCCGCCCCCGGTCCGCCGCGGCGGACCGCGCCGGCCGACGTCGTGGTGTGCGAGGGCGTGGGTGCGCTCAGCACCGCCGCCCGACCGCTGCTCGACCTGGCGGTGTGGCTCGAGCTCGAGACCCCCGCGCGGCGCACGCGGGCGCTGGCCCGGGACGGTGAGACCTTCGCCCCGCACTGGGACCGCTGGGCCGCACAGGAGGAGGACTACCTGGCCCGGCACGCCCCGCGCGCCGCGGCGGACCTGGTCCTGCGCCTGCCCTCCGCCTGACGGGGGCGCCGCCCGGGGTCGGGGCGTGCCGGGCCAGGTAGTCCTCCTCCTGGACCTCCCCTTCCCATGGCGACACTGCTCTACCGTCTCGGCCTCGGCGCCGCCCGCCGCCCCCTCCTCGTGATCCTCGCCTGGGTGCTCGCCCTGGCCCTCGCCGTCGGCGGGTTCCTCGCCTTCGGCGGCACGCTCTCCTCCACCGTCACCATCCCCGGCACGCCCACCGCCCAGGTCACGGACCGCCTCAAGGAGGAGTTCCCGGAGGCCTCCCGCGGTAGGGGCCAGGTCGTGTTCACCACCGAGGACGGCTCCCCCCTGACCGACGCCCAGCGCGAGCAGATCACCGCCCTGCTGGACGACGTCGCCGAGCAGCCGGCCGTGGAGGGCGTCGTGGACCCGTTCGAGGCCCAGGCCCAGCGGGACGACGCCCGCACCCGGCTCGACGAGGGCCGCGCCGAGCTGGCCGACGGCGAGCAGCGCCTCGCGGACGGACGCCAGGAGATCGAGGACGGCCGGGCCGAGCTCGAGCGGCGCACGGCCGAGGCCGACGCGGGCGAGCAGCGCCTCGCCGAGGCCGCCGCCCAGCTGGACGAGGGGCAGGCCGCGCTCGACGCCGCGCGCGCCGACCTCGAGGAGCGTGGCCTGGAGGCCCTGCCGGCCGACGCCCTGGCCCCGCTCCGGGAGGCCGAGCAGAAGGTGGCCGACGGCCAGGAGCAACTCGACGCCGGCCGCGCCGAGCTCGAGGAGCAGGCGGAGCGTCTCGAGGCCGGCCAGGCCGAGATCGACGCACAGCGGCAGGAGCTCGAGGCCGGGCAGGCCGAGCTCGGCGACCGGTGGACCGAGCTCGAGGCCGGGCAGGCCGAGCTCGACGCCCAGGCCGAGCAGCTGGCCGCGGGCCGCGCCGAGCTCGAGCAGGCCCGGGACGCCGCGCTGGCCGAGGCCGAGGCCGCCGGCATCCCGGCGGAGCAGGTCGCCGCGCAGTTCGCCGACCAGGAGGCGCAGCTCGCCGCCGGCGAGGCACAGCTGGCGGCCGGTCAGGACCAGGCCGACGCCGCCCGCGCGCAGCTGGAGGCCGCCCAGGCCGAGGCCGACGCGGGCGCCGAACAGCTCGCGGCCGCCCAGGCGGAGGCCGACGACGGCGCCGCCCGACTCGCCGCCGGCCGGCAGCAGCTGCAGGAGTCCGAGGCCGAGCTCGAGGCCGGCCGCGAGCAGGTGGCCGCGGGACGGCAGCAGGCCCTGGACGCGGCCGAGGCCGAGCTCGACGCGCAGCAGCAGAAGATCGACGAGGGCCGGGCCGAGTACGAGCGCGGCGTCGCCGAGCTCGAGGACGGCCGGGCCCAGCTGGCCGCCGGCGCGGAGCGCCTGGACCAGGCCGAGGCCGACCTCGCCGACGGCCGCGCCGAGCTGGACGACGGCCGCGTCGAGGCCGAGCGCGGCGAGCGCACCCTGGCCCTCGCGGAGGACTTCCGCACCGTGTCCGAGGACGGCAGCACCGCCGTCGGGATCGTCACCTTCACCACGCCGACCCTGGACGTCACCGCCGAGGACAAGGAGGCGGTCACCGGCGCCCTCACCGGCGCGGACATCGACGGCGTCGCCGTGCATCCCTCCCAGGAGCTCAACGCCACCGCGCCCTCCCTGCTCGGCCCGGGCGAGGTCGTGGGCCTCGTGGTCGCCGCGATCGTGCTGGTGGTCATGCTCGGCACCCTCGTGGGCGCGGGTCTGCCGCTGGTCAACGCGCTGGTGGGCGTGGGCGTGGGCGCCGCCGGGGCGCTCGCGTTCTCCTCCGCCGTGGAGATGATCTCCGTGACCCCGGTGCTCGGGGTGATGCTGGGCCTGGCCGTGGGCATCGACTACGCGCTGTTCATCGTCAACCGGCACCGCCAGGAGCTGCGTCGCGGCACGGGCCTGCACGAGTCGATCGCGCTGGCCAACGGCACCTCCGGCAACGCCGTGGTGTTTGCCGGCATCACCGTGATCGTCGCCCTCGTGGGCCTGAACGTCACCGGCATCCCGTTCCTGGGCCTGATGGGCACCGTGGGCGCGGTCTGCGTGGCCGTGGCCGTGCTGGTGGCCGTCACCCTGACCCCGGCCCTGCTCTCCCTGGCCGGGATGCGGATCCTCTCGAAGAAGGAGCGGGCCCGCCTCGCCGACGAGGGTCCCGCCTCCGTCGCCGAGGGCTCCGCCGCCGTGCGCCGCGCCGGGCGCCGCTCGACCATGTCCACCCCGGCCGCGATCGCCTCGGCCCTGGCGGCCGTCGCCCTGCTGGTGCTCGTGGCCCTGCCGGTCGGCTCGATGCGCCTGGGCCTGCCGGACGGCGGGTCCGAGCCGGAGGGCTCCGACTCGCAGGTTGCGTACGAGCTCACCGCCGAGAAGTTCGGCGAGGGCTACAACGGCCCGCTCGTGGTGACCGTGGACCTGCCCGCCGGCCTGGACGAGGACGCGGCCGAGGACGCCCGCCTGGCGGTGGGCGAGCAGCTCGCCGGCCTCGAGCACGCGCACGCCGTGGTGCCCGCGGGCTTCAACGAGGACCGCACCGTCACCATGTTCCAGGTGCTGCCCGAGGAGGGCCCGAACGCCGTCTCCACCGAGGAGCTGGTGCGCGACCTGCGCGCCACCGAGCCGGCCGGCGAGGCCTCCAACCTCGGCGTGGCCGGCATGACCAGCGGGTTCATCGACGTCTCGGAGAAGCTCTCCGACGCCCTGCCCCTCTACCTGGGCGTGGTGGTGGGCCTGTCCCTGCTGATCATGGTGCTGGTGTTCCGCTCGATCCTGGTGCCGCTGATCGCCACCGGCGGGTTCGTGCTCTCCATGTTCGCCGCCATGGGCGGCGTGGTGGCCATCTACCAGTGGGGCTGGCTCGGCTCGGTGTTCGGGGTCCACAACCCCGGCCCCGTGCTCAGCTTCCTGCCGACCATCATGATCGGCGTGCTGTTCGGCCTGGCCATGGACTACCAGCTGTTCATCGCCTCCGGCATGCGCGAGGCCTACGCCCACGGCCTGCCCGCCCGCCAGGCCGTGCTGACCGGCCTGCGCTCGGGCCGGGCCGTCGTGATCGCCGCGGCGATCATCATGATCTCCGTGTTCGGCGGGTTCATCTTCGCCCACGACGCGATGATCCGCCCGATGGGCTTCGGCCTGGCCTTCGGCGTGCTGCTGGACGCGTTCGTGGTGCGCCTGCTCCTGATGCCGGCGCTGATGCACCTGCTCGGCGAGAAGGCGTGGTGGCTGCCGCGCTGGCTCGACCGGATCATGCCGGACGTGGACGTGGAGGGCGCCCAGCTCGAGCGCGCCCACGCCCCGGCGCAGCCCTCCGTCCCCGCCCCGGACGGCGGCGCCCACCGGGCCTGACCGCCCCCGAC
>NZ_JABFNH010000024.1:269595-281023 GCF_017168435.1 Micrococcus sp. KRD070 | reverse complement strand
CTGATGCCCGCCCCCGGCCCCGATCGGCCGGGGGCGGGCGTCTATCCTGGGCGGATGCGTCCCACCGCCTTCTCCCCCGCCGCCGGCTCGCCCGTCCTCGTCCTGCTCGAGACGGACGCGGACGGCGCCCCCGCCCCGCGGCTCGCGGACCCGGCCGTCCCGCACCTGAGCGTCACGGACCAGGGGGTCACGCGCGGCGACGGCATCTTCGAGACGGCGCTCGCCGTCGCCGACGGGCTCGGGACCCTGCGCATGCGCAAGCTCGGAGCCCACCTCGGCCGGCTGGCCGCGTCCGCCGCCGCCCTGCAGCTGGCCGCCCCCGAGGCGGCGGCGTGGGAGGCCGCCGTCGCGCTCGGCCTGCGGGCGTTCACCGAGGCCAACGACGTCGCGCCCGGGGACCGTCTCGCCGTGCGCCTGACCGTCACCCGCGGCCCGGACGCGGCTCCCGGCGCGGTGCCCACGCCCACCGCGTGGGCGCTGCTGAGCCCGGCCCCGGCGATCCAGGACGAGGAGCGGCAGCGGGGGCTGCGGGTGCTGCTGCTGGACCGCGGCATCGACTCGCAGGCCCCCGAGCGCTCCCCGTGGCTGCTCACCGGCGCGAAGACCCTCTCCTACGCCGTGAACATGGCCGCCCTGCGCTACGCCCGCGCGCACGGCGCCGACGACGTCGTCTTCACCAGCGCGGACGGCTACCTGCTCGAGGGCCCCACCTCCACGGTGCTGATCGTGCGCACCGGGGAGGACGGCGTCCGCCGCCTCCTCACCCCGCTGCGCCAGAAGGGCATCCTCGCCGGCACGTCGCAGGCCGTGATCTTCGCGGCCGCCCACGCGGACGGCTGGGAGCTCGGCTACGGCCCGCTCGTCCCGGCGGACCTCCAGGGCGCCGAGGGCGTCTGGCTCGTCTCCTCGGTGCGCGGCGTCCTGCCGGTGCGCGCCGTCGACGGCGTCGAGATCCCCGTGGACCACGAGCTCACCGGCATGCTGCAGGCCCATCTGGACGCCGACGGCGACCCCGGCCGGCACGTCAGCGGCGACCCGGTGCCCACCGCGGGCTAGGCTGGGGACCGGCCCGTCCGGCGTCGTCGGCCGCGGCCGCAACCGCACGTGAGATCCCCGACCACGGAAGGCGCACCATGAACACGCTCGCCCAGAAGGCCCTGTCCGCCGGCATCACGCTGGTCGGCGGCATCGTCGGCTCCCGCGTGGTGGCGGGCGGCTGGCGGCTCGTCACCGGCCACAGCGCCCCGAACGACGCGGCCGACGAGACGCTGCCCCTCATCGAGGCCCTGTCCTTCGCGTTCATCTCCGCGGGCGTCGCGGCGCTGCTGAAGGTCGCCGGCCAGCGCGGCGCCGGCGCCGCGATCCGCAAGGTGTCCGAGTCCACCGCGCACCGCGTGGACCACGAGGTCTGAGCCGCCCCGCCACCACCACGACGACGGCCGCCGCCCGGAGGGATCCGGACGGCGGCCGTCGTGCTATGCGGGGTGGTGTCAGCGGCGCCCGCGCGGCCGGGCGCCGGCGCGGCGCGGCCCGGGGTCCGCCGGGGGCTCGGCGCGACGGACGACGGCGGCCAGCTCGTCCCGGTGCAACAGCTCACGGCGGGCGTGCTTGGTGCGGTAGCCCGTACGGCCCACCAGGTGGGAGGCCACCGGGGCCGTGACCATCTGGGTGACCCACGCCAGCAACAGCACGGGCAGCCACACCCACGACCGCCACTCGATCGCCAGCCCGGCGAGCATGAGCAGCAGGCCGAGGACCTGCGGCTTGGCGGCGGCGTGCATGCGGGCCAGCAGGTCCGGGAGCACGAACAGGCCCACGCCGGCCACCAGGGAGAAGAAGGCACCGCTGACGAGCAGGAACGCGGCCAGCCAGTCCAGGAGCGTGGCGGTGTCGGTCATCGGCCCTCCTCCCCGCCCGGCACGTCCGTGGTGCCGGGCACGCGCGCCTGGTCCTCGAGCGAGTGGTCCGGGCGCCGGTCCTCCGCGAAGCGCGCCACCGTCACCGAGCCGACGAAGCCGACGGTGGCGGCCAGCACCACGAGGACCACGTGGTGGGTGTGGCGGTGCACGGCCATCTCCAGGACGAGCATCCCGGAGAACACCACGAGCAGCACGTCCGTGGCGACCGCCCGGTCCAGCAGCGAGGGGCCGCGCACGATCCGGTAGAGCGCACCGACGGCGCCGACCACGAGCAGCGCCCCGCCGGCCCACGTGGCCAGGTCCATGGGGTCCATCAGGCCTCCTCCTTCGGGGGGCGGGCGGCGGGGGGCGCCGAACTCGGGAAGCGGCGGACCAGCTCGAGGTCCTCACGCGTGCCGACGGCGCGGATGATGCCCGCCTCCACGTCGAGGGCCTTGGCGCGGAAGCCCGCCACGTCCTCGTCCGTGGTCGCGTCGAGCACGTGCAGGTACAGGACGGAGCGGACCCGGTCCACGTCCAGCACGATCGAGCCCGGCACCAGGGCCAGGGCGTGGCTGACGAGCGTGATGATGAGGTCGTCGTGGCTGCGCAGCGGGACGCCCACGATCGAGCCGCGGGCGCGGCGGCCACGCAGCAGCACCGTCCCGGCCACGTTGACTGAGGCGCGCACGACGTCGACGAGGAACCGCACCGTGAACACGAGGGACCACCAGGGGTTCAGACGGCCGCTGAACGGGATGCTCGGCATCGGGAAGAGCCCGATGATCAGCAGCGCGAAGGCGAGGCCGGTCAGGGCCACGTGCGGAGCGAAGTCCTGCCACAGGGCGCACCACACGGCCACCATCACGAGGATCAGCGGCCACTGGGCCACGATGCCCCGGATCCGGTCGGGGCGCACCACGCCGCGGCGGGCGGAGTCACTTCCGGGCATCGTGCACCTCCGTCGGGTCGACGCTGAGGGTGGCCGCGGCCCGCTCGGCCGCGGCGTCGTCGAGCACCGCCGCGATGTAGGGCGAGCGGTCGAGCATGTCCGTGGCGGCCTCGTCGGCCAGCGCGAACAGCGGACCGGCGGCCACCGTGAACACCAGCGTCAGGCCCACGAGCGCCGTGGTGGGCAGCACGAGGCCCGGCTCGAGCGGGCGGGGGCGCTCGCCACGGGCGACGGCCCGCTCGTAGGCGGCCACGAGCTGGGCGGGCGGGTGCTCCACGTCCTCGACGCGGCGCCAGAACGCGCGGGTCCACACGCGCACCACCACGAGCAGGGTCAGCAGGGACACGAGCAGGGACACGCCCACCAGCGTGTAGGCCAGGGGCGTGGCCTGCTCGACGCCGCCGCGCAGCAGGCCGACCTTGCCGAGGAAGCCGGAGAACGGCGGGATGCCGCCGAGGTTGAGCGCGGGCACGAGGAACAGGACGCTCACGAACGGGGAGACCTTCGCCAGGGACCCGAGGCGGTCGATGTTCGCTGTGCCGGCGCGGTTCTCGATCAGGCCCGTGACGAGGAAGAGCGCGGTCTGCACGGTGATGTGATGGGCCACGTAGTACACGGTGGCCGCCAGCCCCGCCTCCGTGGCCAGGCCCAGGCCGAAGATCATGTAGCCGATGTGGGAGACGAGGATGAAGGACAGGATGCGCTTGATGTCCGTCTGGGCCAGCGCGCCGAGGATGCCCACCACCATGGTCAGCGCGGCCACCACGAGCAGGAGCGCGTTGACGTGCTCCCCCGGGAAGAGCAGCGTCTCGGTGCGGATCATCGCGTACACGCCCACCTTGGTGAGCAGGCCCGCGAACACCGCGGTCACCGGGGCGGGCGCGGTGGGGTACGAGTCCGGCAGCCAGAAGGACAGCGGGAACACGGCCGCCTTGATGCCGAAGCCCACCAGGAGCAGCACGTGCAGGACCATCTGCACGTCGGTGGGCAGCTCGCCCAGCTTCACGGCCAGGTCCGCCATGTTCACGGTGCCGGTGGCCGCGTAGATCATCGCGATCGCGATCAGGAACACCACCGAGGAGAGCACGGAGACCACCACGTAGGTGACGCCCGCGCGGATGCGCTGGGCGGTGCCCCCCATGGTCAGCAGCACGTAGGAGGACGTCAGGAGGATCTCGAAGCCCACGTAGAGGTTGAACAGGTCGCCGGCGAGGAACGCGTTGGACACGCCCGCCACGAGGATCAGGAACGTGGGGTGGAAGATCGAGACCGGCCCACCCTCGTCCCGGTTGATCAGCCCCTGCGCCGAGGCGTACAGCAGCACCGCCAGGGTGATCAGCGCCGACACCACGAGCATGAGGGCCGAGAGCCGATCCACCACGAGGCTGATGCCCAGCGGGGCCGGCCAGCCGCCGAGGTGGACGGCCGCGACCCCGGTGTCCCAGACCGCGGCCAGCAGCAGCGCGTCCAGCACGAGGGTGAGCACGAGCGCGGAGACCGTGACGGTGATCTGCGCGCGGGGGCGGCGCACGAGCATGAAGGTCACGGCCGCGCCCAGCACGGGCAGCATGACGGCCAGCGGGGCCAGGTCGGTCAGGGGGAGGGTGCCGATGCTCACGGGCGCGGCCCCCCGTCGGCGCGGTGGGCACGGACGGCGGACGCCGGGCCGGGATGGGCGGGCGGCGTGGGTGAGGCGTGGCGCACGTGGGGTCGGGACTCCGTGGCGTGCTCGTAGTGGGCGTTGGGGTCCGCGGCGTCGTCCAGGAACTCCGAGGACTCCTCCACGAGCTCCGCGTCGTCCTCCGCGTCCCAGGCGGGCATCCGGGCGATCTTGACGTCCTCCGCGTCCACCTCGACCTCGTCCTCGCGGACGAGCAGCCACGAGCGGTAGATCATGGCGGTCAGGAACGCGATCACGGCGAAGCCGATCACGATCGCGGTGAGGATCAGCGCCTGCGGCAGCGTGTCCGCGTACTCGTGCGGGTCCCGTCCGCGCACGAACAGCGGGGCCAGGCCCGTGCCGCCCGAGGAGAGGAACAGCAGCATGATGGCGCCGTTGTTGATCAGCACGATGCCGAGCAGGATGCGCGTCAGGCTGCGCTCGAGCACGAGGTAGATGCCCCCGGCGAACATCACGCCCATGGCCAGGAGCAGGGCCAGGTCGACGGTCATCATCGGGCGGCCTCCTGGGTGGACGGAGTGGACGGGGTGGGCATGCGCGGATGGCGACGGCGGGCCGCGGCGCGCAGGCGGGCGCGGCGGGCCTCCTCGCCCCGGCGGTCCACCTCACCGCCGAGCGAGCGCAGCACGTCGATCACGAGCCCGACCACCACGAGGTACACGCCGATGTCGAACGCCGTGGCCGAGACCAGCTTGAGGGCGTCGCCGAACAGCGGCAGGTCGGTGAACTCCACCACATAGGACTGCAGGATCTGCCCGCCGAAGAAGAGCGGGGCGATCCCGGTGAGCGTGGCGATCGCCAGGCCCAGGCCGATCATGGGCCCGGCCGGGATCACGGAGGCCTCCTGCAGCTCGTACCGGCCGCCGGCGAGGAAGCGCAGCGTGAGGGCCAGGCCTGCGAGCAGGCCGCCGGCGAAGCCGCCGCCGGGGGTGTTGTGCCCGGCCAGCAGCAGGTAGACGGAGAGCAGCATCATGATCGGGAACATGAAGCGGGTGACGACCTCGAGGATGATCGAGCGCCGCTCGGGGGCCATCGTGTGGCCGGCCACGAGCCACTGGCCCTTGCGATCGTCCACAGCGAAGCTGCGCACGACGGACAGCTCGCGGGCCCCGAGCGAGGAGTCGGCGCCGAAGTCGCCGACGGAGCCGGGGGCGACGTCGTCGATGCTGCGGGTGCGCCCGTCGCGGTGCTGCAGGAAGATCAGGGAGGCCACGCCGGTGGCCGCGGCGGCCAGCACCGTGATCTCGCCCCACGTGTCCCACGCGCGGATGTCCACGAGGGTGACGTTCACGGCGTTCGTGCCGTAGCCGTCCGTGTAGGCGAGCTCCGGCATGGGCAGCGAGATCCGCTCCGCCGTGCGGGCGGCCAGCGCGGTGGCGGCGATCCACATCATGGTCAGCGCGAACCCGACGGCCACGGCCAGGCGGCCCAGCCGCCGCGAGCCGGTGCGGCGGTCGTACCAGTCCGGCGGCAGCACGCGCAGGCCCAGGATGAGGGTGACCAGGATGATGGTCTCCACGAGCACCTGGGTGATCGCGAGGTCCGGGGCGCCGCGCATCGCGAACAGGGCGGCGGCGCCGTAGCCGGTCACGGACACCAGCATGATCGCCTTGAAGCGGCGGCGCGCGCGGACGGCGAAGACGGTGGCGACGGCGATCATCAGCACCACGACCAGCTGCGCCGGGGTCTGGAACCAGGCGACGTCCGCGGAGAGGAACGAGGTGGCCAGCGTGCGCTCGCTGCGCCCCACGGGGAAGAGCAGGAACGCGGCCGGCAGCAGGAACGCGGTGGCCAGGATGATGCCCAGGTAGCGGCGCAGGGAGCCGGTCTGGGTGCGCCCCGTGACCCAGATGGCGACCTCGTCGAGGGCGCCGGTGATCTTCCGGTACGTGCGCAGGGCGTCGACCGGGAACTCGACGCGGCGCTGGAACGCCTCGACTCCCGGCCGGCCGAGGGCGAGCAGCGCGCCGAGCACCCAGACCCCCGCGGAGAGGGCGAGGATGGGCGTCCAGCCGTGCCACAGGGCCAGGTAGGCCGGCGCCTCCTCCGGGTCCAGCGGCGGCAGGGAGCCCGTGTGGGCGGTGATGATCCCCTCCACCGGGCCGGGCAGGAAGGCGAGCACCAGGCCGGCGAGCGCGAGCAGCGCGGCCGGGGCCAGCTCGAGGGTGGTGACGCGGGTGTGGAAGCGCGTGACGGGGACCGCGGCCCCCTCCTCGTCCCGCTTGGCGGCGAACGAGCCCCACAGGAACCGCCACGTGTAGGCGAAGGTGAGCACCGAGCCCACGGTCATGAGCACGAGCGGCGTCCAGCCCCACACGTCCGCGTGCGCCACGCCGTGGGCGGCCAGGCCCTCCAGGACGGACTCCTTGGCCACGAAGCCGAACAGCGGAGGCAGGCCGGCCATGGACAGGCCCGCCACCACGGCGACGGCGGCCAGGGCCGGGTGGCGGCGGCCGATCCCGGAGAGCTGGCGCAGATCGCGCGTGCCGGCCTCGTGGTCGATGATGCCGACCACCATGAACAGGGGGGCCTTGAACACCGCGTGGGCCAGGAGCATGGCGAGGCCGGCCATGGCGGCGTCGCGGGTGCCCAGCCCGTTGGCCACCATGAGGAAGCCGAGCTGGGAGACCGTGCCATACGCGAGGACGAGCTTGATGTCTGTCTGCCGCAGGGCGCGCCAGCCGCCGAGCAGCAGGGTCCACAGACCCACGCCGATCACGAGGACCTGCCACATGGCGAGGCCGTGGAACTCCGGGGCCAGGCGGGCCACGAGGAAGACGCCGGCCTTCACCATGGCCGCCGCGTGCAGGTACGCGGACACGGGGGTCGGCGCGGCCATCGCGCCCGGCAGCCAGAAGTGGAAGGGGGCCTGGGCGGACTTCGTGAGGGCGCCGATCAGCACCAGGGCGACGGCGACCTCGAGCAGCCCGCGCAGCCCGGCGTCGGCCATGAGGGCGGGGGCGGCCTCGAGGACCCCGGAGATCCGCCAGGACCCGGCGAAGTGGGCCAGCATGATCAGGCCCGCGAGCATGGCCAGGCCGCCGAACGTGGTGACGATCAGGGCGGTGATGGCGGAGCGGCGGGCGAAGATGCGGTGGCCCGAGTAGCCGATCAGCAGGAAGGACAGGACGGACGTGATCTCCCAGAAGGTGTAGAGCACCATCAGGTCGTCCGTGGTGACGAGCCCGAACATCGCGCCGGCGAACGCCAGCAGCTGCCCGCCGAACACCGCGTTGCGCGGCTCGTGCTCCCGGAAGTAGCGGGCGCAGTAGGCCAGGACCAGCGCGCCGACTCCCAGCACGATCAGGGACATGAACGCGGCCAGCACGTCCATGCGGAACGCGAGCTCGGTCTCGAGGTACGGCACCCACGGCACGGCGCGGTCCAGGCGCGCCGCCGAGGCCGGGACCGGCCGGCCGGCGTCGAGCGCCTCCTGCAGCGCGAACACGTGCGGCAGCTGAGTGAGCAGCCAAACGAAGCCCGCCGCGGGAGCGGCGGCGAGCAGATAGAACCCCTGACGTCCCATCCACCGGAAGAGCACCGGGGCGGCGAGCGCGACGACGAAGAGCGCGGTCAGGATGACGAGCATGCGGTCCCTTCGTCAGGCACGGGCGAGGGTCCGGTCCAGCCTAACGGAGGGATGCGCCCCACCCGGGGTCAGCGGACCGATTCCGCGCTCCGCGTGATCGGCTCCGTGACCCGGGCGAACAGCAGCCCACCGGCCACGAGCACGACGGCGATCACGGGGATGACCACCCGGTTGTCCGGGTGCAGGGCGAGCGCGAGCGTGACGAGCGCGGGCGTGATGAACCCGACCGCGCGGCCCGTGGTGGCGTACAGCCCGAACACCTCGCCAGCCGTCCGCGGCGTGGTGAGCCGGCCCAGGAACGCGCGCGAGGCCGACTGCACCGGGCCCACGAACAGGCACAGCGCCAGCCCGCCGACCCAGAACGCGAGGGTGCCCGAGGCGAAGAAGAGCGCCCCGGCCACGAGGACCATGGCGGCCAGCGAACCGAGGATCACCCGGCGCGGACCGACCGCGTCGTCGAGCCGCCCGCCCACGAAGGCGCCCAGGGCGGCCACCACGTTGGCCGCGATCGCGAACAGGATCACGTCCGAGGCCGCCAGCCCGTAGACCGTGGTGCCCAGGATGGCGCCGTAGACGAACACCGCGCCCACGCCGTCGCGGAACACCGCCGAGGCCACGAGGAACCACAGCGTGTTCCGGTCCTCGCGCCACATCCGGGCCAGCGTGGCCCCCAGCTCGCGGTAGGAGCCCAGCACCGACTCACGGCGCGGCCCGCCGTCCGCCGCCGGGGCGGGGGCCGGGTCCGGCACGGCCACCAGCACGGGGATCGCGAACACGAGGAACCACGCGGCGGCCACGAGCGCGACCACCCGGATGTTCAGCGCCGCGTCCTCCGTGACGCCGAACCAGTGCGCGTCCCCCGAGACGAAGCCCACGAACACGATCAGCAGCAGCAGGATGCCGCCGAGATACCCCGCGCCCCAGCCGATGCCCGAGATCCGGCCGATCGTGGCCGGCGTCGAGATGTGCACGAGGATCGCGTTGACCTGCACCTCCGCGAACTCGAAGAACACCGTGCCCAGGGCGATCAGGGTGACGCCCAGCAGCAGGGAGGACTCCTCCGGGGTGACCCAGAAGCAAGCTGCGGTGCACGCGATCACGGCGCCCGTGGTCAGCGCCAGCCAGAGGCGGCGCCGTCCCGCGCCGTCCGCCCGACGCCCCAGCACGGGCGCGGTGACCGCGATGACGACGCCGGCCACCGCCATCGCCGTCGAGAGCCAGGCCGTGCCCCGCTCGTCCGGCCCGAACGCGTCCGAGGCCAGGTAGGTGCCGAACACGAAGGTGACCATGACCGCGTTGAACGCGGCCGAGCCCCAGTCCCACAGCGCCCACGCGGCCACCTGGCGGCGCGGGGCGGCGGAGGCGACCGGCGGGAGCGCGACGTCGGTCATCGCTCGATGCGGGTGAGGTGGAAGTCCCGGTGCGCCCGGGAGGCCGTGGGCCCGCGCTGACCCTGGTACCGGTTCTGGTTGGCCCCGGTGCCGTACGGCGACTGGGCCGACGAGGAGAGCCGGAAGAAGCACAGCTGGCCGATCTTCATCCCCGGCCACAGCGTGATGGGCAGCGTGGCCACGTTGGACAGCTCGAGCGTGACGTGCCCGGAGAACCCGGGGTCGATGAACCCGGCGGTCGAGTGCGTCAGCAGGCCCAGCCGCCCCAGCGAGGACTTGCCCTCGAGGCGGGCGGCGAGGTCGTCCGGCAGGGTGACCTGCTCATAGGTGGAGCCGAGCACGAACTCCCCCGGGTGCAGGATGAACGCCTCGTCCGGGTCCACCTCCACCAGCCGGGTCAGCTCGTCCTGCTTCTGGCGCGGGTCGATGTGCGCGTACCGGTGGTTGTCGAAGAGCCGGAAGAACCGGTCCAGGCGCACGTCCACGGACGCGGGCTGGACCATCGCCGGGTCGAGGGGGTCCAGGCCGACGCGCCCGGAGTCGAGCTCGGCGCGGATGTCGCGGTCGGAGAGCAGCACGGCTCAGTCCATTCGCACGACGACGGCCAGCGGGGTGCGCTCGCGGCCCTGGCCCAGCGGGTTGTCCGCGAAGGCGGCTTCGAGGACGGCGGCCGACGCGGCGGTGTCCTTGCCGAGGGCGTTGCGGCCGATGTCGTTGGCGTCCATCACGACGGTGCCGGCGAAGGAGGCCTTCGCCCAGGCCGGGATGTCCGCCGCCCGGATCATCGCCGAGACCTCGGCGGCCACCCGGTCCGGCTCGGCCGGCGGCAGCTTGGCCGAGACGTTGGCCGGGAACGTGGAGTAGGTGGTGGGCCCGTCGATCGCGCGGACGTTGCCGCCCACCACGTTGTAGAACACACCGCGCTTGCCGGCGACCTTGCCGGCGGCGCCGGCCGCCGCGGAGAGCACGATGCGCGGCAGGCCCGCCTCCTGGATGGCCAGCTGCATGGTGGTGGGATCGCCCAGGCCGATGCCCGCGGGCGTGCGGGTGACCAGGCGGGAGAGGACGCGGGCGGCCACGGAGGGGCGGACCTCCCACGTGTAGTAGGAGCGACCCTGGGTGATGGCCACGATCTTCTCGGACACGGAGAAGTGCCACGGGGCGTCCTGCGGCATCGCGTCCGCGGGCAGGTCGCGGTAGTCCAGCCCGGGCCGCCACGAGCCCAGGTGCACCTCGTAGATGCTCAGCGGGCGCTCGTGCGGGTCCGTGAGACGGCGGCGCTCCATCCAGGTGCGGTCCCCGAAGGCGTAGCGCGACGCGGTGGCGGGGCCGGCCGGGGCGGCGTCCGCGTCCACCGCGTCGCGCAGCCAGAGCTCGAGGTTGAGCAGGCGCCAGAAGCGCTCGGGGTCGTGCCGGCGCGGGTGGGCGAGGAAGTCCTCGAAGAGCGCGCGGACGGTGGGCGCGTCGGCGTACGGGCGGGCGGCGAACGAGTCGGAGGCGAACACCTCGCGGACCGGCTCGCGCAGGGCGAGCAGCAGGCCGGCCGCGGCGTCGTCGTCCGCGTGGCGGGCCGGCGGGAGGACGGCGTCCACCAGGCCGGCGAGCCGCCCGCGCGGCACGCCGCGATCGGCGGGGCGCTCGTCCGCGTGGGCGTCGACGAAGGCCGAGTTCAGCAGCGCCTCGACGGGCACGTCGGCGCGCTCGCGGGAGTCGGCCAGGCGTGCGGCGACGTCGCGGCGGGTCGCGGTCAGGGTGCGCGCGGCACCGCGCAGGCCGCGGGGCGCGTCGGCGGCCGAAGGCGTCGGGGCGGGGCGGCCGCACACGTGCGCGGTCGAGGCCAGGGGGCCGCCGTGGGCGCGGATCGCGGCGCGGACCGACTCGAGGTCGGCGACCGGGGACGGCGTCGCGGCGGGGGCC
>NZ_JABFNH010000024.1:268105-269495 GCF_017168435.1 Micrococcus sp. KRD070 | reverse complement strand
GTACACCGCCGCGTCGTCGGGGCGGGCGGGGACCTGGGCCGCGTCGGCCGTGGTGTCGCGCATGGGACGTCCTTCCGGGACAGGGGCTGCCGGACGCGTCCGGCCGCGGCCGGGCGCGGTTCGGACTCTACCAGCGGCCCCCGGCGCGCTTTCGTTCGGGAAACGGCGGCCCCTGGTGCGCTTTCGTTCGGGAAACGGCGTGGCCGGCCGCTGGCGCGCGGGTGCGGCCCTGACCATCCGCGGGGAGTTCTCCATCGTGATCGCCGGGCCGGTGCTCACGCGGTACGCGGACGCGTTCGGTCGCTCGCGCGCCCGGGCGGCGACGCGGCGGGTGCGGGCGCGCGAGGTCGCCGCAGCGGACCCGGTGCACTGACGTACGGGTCCGCGGGGCTCGATGACGACGCGGGGCCGGTGCACCGGCCGGGCTGGTGTATGGTGGTGCCCGCGCCGCAGGCGGAAGCTGAGCGGTTGCGCGGGCGTAGCTCAATGGTAGAGCGCTTGCTTCCCAAGCAAGATACGCGGGTTCGATTCCCGTCGCCCGCTCCACACCACGACGACGGCCCCGGGCCCCTCACGCGAGGGACCCGGGGCCGTGTCGGTCCACGTCGCCCCGCCACGGCCGCACCGGGAACGCAAGACGTCGGAATACGGCCACATTCCGGCGTCATGGCGACCGCTGGCGTTCCAGGTCGACGTGCGGGGTCCCGCTCCCCTCAACCGCCCGCGCGGATCTCGCGCAGCCGGCGTTCCAGGTCGACCGGCAGGTCTGCGGCGAAGCGCGGGTCGAGGTCGGGCCCGGCGTCCGCCAGTCGGTAGACGCCGTCGGCGCGGTCGAGGAACCCGTAGTCCACGAGTTCGCGACGCAGCGTGGCCACGTCCTCGTGGGCGGGGCGCAGCAGGTCGTTGACCTCGGCCTCCGCGTAGGCGCGGCCCGCTCCGAAGCGACGCAGCAGCTCGAGAAGGACGGCCACCCGCGGCTTGCGACGCGCAGGGATGGAGCGCAGCCGGTCCCCGTCGAAGAAGCGGGCGAGCACGGTCGCGTGGTAGCGCTCGGCGGACTGCCACTCGTCGGCGAGGGCCGCCGCCGCGGCGGTGTACCGCTCACCGGTGACGGCCATGCGGGCGCGGATCAGGGTCTTGAGGTCGGACTGACGGGTCATGGTGCATCCTCGCCGGCGCGCTCCCGGCCATGCCGCGCCGCGGGTCGGGGACGACGTCCGTCGCGTGCGGGCGGGCCCGAGGATCCGCTCCCCTTCGCGCCGGGCTGCAGGGCCCTGCCGCGCGGGGCCGGGCCGCGTGGCGCGCTCGGCGGTGGGCGCCGCCGTCGTGATCCAGGCTAGCCGAAGCCCGCGGCGTAGGATCGCGCCATGCCCCTGACCCCGCCGCGGAC
>NZ_JABFNH010000024.1:260463-268005 GCF_017168435.1 Micrococcus sp. KRD070 | reverse complement strand
GCCCCGCCCCGTGGAGGCCCGTCCGTGACCCAGGTGCTCTCCGGCTTCGCGGTCGTGTGGGTGATCATCCTCGTGGGCGTCCTGGTGGGGCGCACGGGGGTGCTCGGCGAGCACGGCCGCACCGTGCTCTCCCGCGCGGCGTTCTTCATCGGCAACCCGGCGCTGCTGTTCGTCACGCTCTCCCGCGCGGACGTGGGCGCCGTGCTGGGCCCCCAGCTGTGGGTGGCCACGCTGTCCGCGTTCGCGGCGGCCGCACTGTACCTCGCGGTGACGGTCCCGCTGCTGAAGGGCAGGTCGGCCTCGGAGCGGATCATGTCCGCGCTCAGCGCCTCGCTCGTGAACTCGGCAAACCTCGGCATCCCCATCGCGGCCTACGTCCTCGGCGACGCCGCCCTGGCCGCCCCGGCGCTCATCTTCCAGCTGGCGATCTACACGCCGCTCTACGTGGCCGCGATGGACGCCGCCACGGCCCGCGAGGCCCGACGGCGCACGGCGGCGGGCGGGCATCGTGCGGTGCGCCGCTCCCCCGGCCGCGCCGCGGCCGACCAGATCCGCCAGACGGCCACCAACCCCCTGATCCTGGGCTCGGTGACCGGTCTCGTCTTCTCGCTCACCGGCTGGTCGCTGCCGGGCCCGCTCATGGAGTCCGTGGAGCTGATCGGCGGGCTGTCCATCCCGGCCATGCTCCTGGCGTTCGGCATGTCGCTGGTCGGCTCGCGCCCGCTTGAGCGGGCCGGCGGGCGACGCGCGGACGTCCTGCTGGCCTCGGCGGTGAAGCTGGCGGTCCACCCGCTGCTGGCCTGGCTGCTCGCCCAGTTCGTGTTCGGCCTGGACGCGCGGCACGTGTTCGTCGCCGTCGTCCTGGCCTCCCTGCCGACCGCGCAGAACGTGTTCGTCTCAGCCGTGCGCTACGACGCGGGGCTGCGCGTCTCCAAGGACACGATCCTCGTCACCACGATCGTGGCGATCCCCGCGATGACCGCCGTCGCCCTGCTGCTGGCCTGAGACCGACGACGGCGGCGCCCGGCCCGGTGCCCCGCGCCGGACGCCTCGCCGCGGCTCAGACGTCCCGGCGGATCAGCTCGTCCAGCCCCGTGGGCGAGAGCAGGTACGGGGCGACCTCGAGCACGGTGCGCGCCCCCGTCTCCCCCTGGGCCTTCAGCCGCGCGGCGGCACGGCCGTAGGCGACCTGCGCGGCGGCGGTGAAGTCGGGGTTGGACTCCAGCTCCAGCACGAACTCGACCGCGCTGCGCGAGCCGCCGAGGTCGCCCGAGGTGACGACGTGGCCGCCGTGCGGCATGCCCTGGTGGTCGCGCTCGAACTCCTCCTCGGAGATGAAGTGCACGGTGGTCTCGTACGGGGCGAAGTAGTCCGGCATCGTGGTGATGGCCTCGGTGATGGCCGCGTGGTCGGCCTCGTCGGCCACCACGTAGCACTCACGCACGTGCGCGGAGGCGCCGGTGATCTCGGCGCCCCGTCCGGCGCGGGCCTCGGCGATCGCCTCCTCGCTGGGAATCGTGTACTGCACGCCGCGCCGGACGCCGGGGACCCGACGGACGGCGTCGGAATGGCCCTGCGAGAGGCCCTTGCCCCAGAACGTGTTCTGCTGCGGCTGAGGGAACAGCGCCGCGCCCAGCACCCGGTTCACCGAGAACAGGCCCGGGTCCCAGCCGGTGGAGATCATCGCCACGTGCCCGCCCTCCCGGGCCGCGGCGTCCATCTCGGCGCGGTGCCGCGGGATGAGCTGGTGGTTGTCGTAGGTGTCCACGGTGGTGAAGTGCCGCGCGTAGCCGGCCGCCTGCTCGGGGATGTCCGTGGCGCTGCCGAGGCAGAGGAACAGCACGTCGATCTCCCCGGCGTGCTCGGCGGCCCGCTCCGCCGGGAGCACGGGCGTGTCCGTGTCCAGGCCGGTGCGGCGCGAGAATATGCCCACCAGCTCCATGTCCGGCTGGAGCTTCACGAGCTTCTCCACACTGCGTCCGAGGTTCCCGTATCCGACGATGCCGGCGCGGATGGTCATGTGCGTCCTCCTGGTGGGGTCGTGGTCAGGTCGGTCCCGCCAGCCTAGGCCCGGCGCCGCGGGGCGCCGAGTCCGCCCACCGGACCGCGCAGCAGGAGCACGACGACGGCGACCAGCCCCGCCAACGCCAGCACGCTGACCACGTAGATCGGCCAGGCCCACGGGCTGTGGTCGCCCCCGCCGACGCCGTAGGTGTCCGCGAGCGCCATGCCCGGCCCGAACGAGGCCATGAAGTAGGCCGGAGACGCGGCGACGAGCGAGGCGAGGCCCAGGGCGAGGACCGCCAGCGGGTCGACCTCCTCGCGACGCCACGTGAGGAACCACAGGACGGCGGCCACACCGAGCCCGGCCGCCAGGATCACGGCCGACAGGACGAAGGGGACGCCGAGCTGGCCCGCCGCGCTCAGGTCCGCGTAGATCCTCCCGAGGCCGCGGTCGCCGGGCGCGGCGGCCAACGGGTTGAGGACGAACACCTGCAGGGCCGCGAGCGCCGCGGCGGCGGCGATGACGCCCGGGACCACCGCGCCCGCGGCGAGCCGCACCCACCCGGGCCGGTCGGGCAGGGCGAGGGGCGCCGTCGTCGGGCGGGGCCCACGCGGCGCCCGCTCCCGGCGGACCCGAGGGGACGCGGCGGGGCGACGGGCGGAAGGGGACATGCGGCCAGGCTAACCGCTCGCCTCCGCCGCGGGCACGAGCGCCTCCGGCGCCGTTTCGTCAACGAAAGCGTCTGCGGAGGCTCCTCCGCCTCCACCGTCTCGTCGACGACAGCGGCGGGTGAGGTCAGCGCACGCCGGCGCCGGGGAGGGTCTTGGCCCAGGCCTCGATGGCGTCCCAGTCGCGGAAGTCGCCGTAGTGCTCGTTGCGGGAGAGCTTGAGCTTGAGCTTCTCCAGCCGGCCCAGGCGCTCCTCGAAGAGCGCCCCGCGGAAGTACGCCACCTCGCGCGGACCGTAGGACTCGAGCTTCTCCCGCACCGGCCGGGCCAGCTCGGGCGCGCCGCCCGAGGCCAGGATCACGAGCGGCAGGTCCGTCAACTCGGCCCGACGGGTGTCAAGGAACGCCCGGGCGTCGGCGGCGAACGAGCCCGTGTAGACCGGAGCCGCGACGATCACCGCGTCCGCCGTGGCCAGCCAGGCGGCGGCGCCCTCGACGTCCTCCACCACGGTCGGGACGGCCTGCGACGTGCGCAGCACCTCCGCGACACGCTCGGCGATCTCTCGCGTGGATCCGTGGGCGGACGAGGTGACGATGAGCGTGGTCATGGTGGGGCGCAGCCTTCGGGGTCGGGGGCGGACGACGCGCTCAGTGTATCCCGCGCAGGTCCAGGTCCAGGCGGGTCTCGGCGCCCTCCGGGGCCCGGTCCGGGGTGTGCACCGTGACCGGGATGCCCCAGTCCTGCTGGTACAGGTGGCAGGCGGCGTGGTCGGGGATCGGCTGCCCCTTCTCCCCGTCGCATGCGGCGGCCCGGGCGGTGATGTGCAGGACGCCCTCCTCGACCTCGGGGTTCAGCCGCAGCGTCCGGTGCAGCCCCGTGGACGTGCCCGCGCCCTCGAGCAGCAGCTCCTCCGGGGAGGAGGAGATCTTCAGCTGCGTGGGGTCGCCCCAGCGGTCGTCCAGCTTCTGCCCCGTGGGCGCGGCGAAGCCGATCGTCAGGTCCAGGTCGCCGGCCACCACCGGGGTGCGGGGACGCTGCGTCTGCCGCGCGCCCTCGTCCACGGTGAGGAACTCCTCCGGCACCGCCAGCCGCGTGAGCCGGTGGGCGTTGGACTCGACCACCACGATCGCGGTGTCGTTCCCGTCCGCGTCGTGCTCCACGAGCACGTCCGAGGGCTCGAGCAGCCCCCGCGCCACCGTGGTCACCGTGGCCGGGACCGCCCGGCCCGCAGCGTCCTCGCCGGCCGGGGCGTACCGGCGGATCGCGCCGTTGTACGTGTCCGCGATCAGCACGGAGCCGTCCGGCAGGGCCGTGACGCCCAGCGGGTGCTGCAGGCGCGCGCGGTCCGCCTCCCCGTCCACGTGGCCGAAGTCGAACAGGCCCGCCCCGACGGCGGTCCCGACCTCGCGGCGCCCGTCCTCCCCGGTCCGCACCCAGCGCACCGCGGAGGTCTCCGAGTCCGCGACCCACAGCGCGCCGTCCGCGCCCACGGACAGCCCCGAGGGCTGCGCGAACCAGGCCCGTCCGGCGTCGCCGTCCAGCAGGCCCTCGAGCGCCGTGCCCGCGTGCACCGCGAGCGCGCCCGTGACGGGGTCGAAGTCGAAGAGCTGGTGCGTGCCGGCCATCGCGATCACCACACGCCCCAGGGCGGGGTGCCACACGACGTCCCACGGGGAGGACAGCGAGATCGCGGTCGGCTCCCCGGGCAGGTCCGCGAGGTCGACGGCGATGTCCCCCTCGTCGTCGACGGCGGCGGCCTCCTTGGCGCGCTCGGAGTCGATGAGCTTCTGCACGCCGTTGCCGGCGAGGGTGCTGACGTGCCCGTCCGACAGGCGCAGGCCCCGCAGCCGGTGGTTGACGGAGTCCGCCACGACCACGTCGTAGCCGACGCGCTCCGCGACGTCCTCGGGCAGCAGCGCCAGGCCCTGGGGCTCGTTGAACAGCGCCTCGTCCGGCCCGCCGTCCGCGTGGCCCTTCTCCCCGGGCGTGGGGAATGCGAGCTCGGCCTGGCCCGCGTCCGCCGTGGCGGGGTCCCCGCCGCCGAACGCGCGGAGCACCGTGGTCAGGTCCTCGGCGACCTCCAGGAGGCGGTGGTGGCCGGTGTCCGAGACGAGGAACGAGCCCGGGCGGGAGCCGCGGCCGCCGAGGGACACGGCCTTGCCGGGGAACGACAGGTCCCGGGCCACGGGCGCGGGCGGGACGTAGGGGCCGGAGCCGCGGTGCAGCGTGCCCTTGGCCTCGTGCTCGGCCACGAGCTCGCGCACGAGCCCGTAGAGCCCGGCCACGTGCCCCTCGCCGGACAGGTGCGCGGCGATGTAGCCCTCCGGGTCCACCACCACGAGGGTGGGCCAGGCGCGCGCCGAGTACGCCTGCCACGTGGTCAGCTCGGGGTCGTCCAGCACGGGGTGCTCGATGGCGTAGCGCTCGACGGCGGCCGCGAGCGCGTCCGGGTCCGCCTCGTGCTCGAACTTGGGCGAGTGCACGCCCACCGTGACGAGCACATCCGCGAACTCCTCCTCGAGCGGGCGCAGCTCGTCCAGGACGTGCAGGCAGTTGATGCAGCAGAACGTCCAGAAGTCGAGGAGGACGACCTTGCCGCGCAGGTCCTCGAGGGTCACCTGCTCACCGCCGGTGTTCAGCCAGCCGCGGCCCACCAGCTCGGACGCGCGCACCCGGGTGGCCGCGCGCGGCACCTGGCTCTTATACACATCTCGGCAGCGTCAGATGTGTATAAGAGATAGGGTCTGCGGTGCGGTCATGCCCACCATCATGGCGCACGTCCCGGACGCGTCAGCCGTGAGCGGACGCCGCGGCGTCACAGGGGGAAAGACGACGCCGCCGGGCGGGTCCGGCTCAGTCGGCGGCCAGGGCGGCGGCCAGCATCTCCTCCGCGATGAGGGTGAACTCCTTGCGCCCGGCCTCGGGCCGGCCCACGAAGGAGACCATCACCACGGCGTCGGAGGTGACGGCGGTGAGCACCTGGGCCGTGAGCTGGGGCTCGGACTCCGAGGCCACGGTCCGCTCCCACACGAGGGCGGACTGCGCCGGCGTGCCGTCGGACAGCGGCGCGTCGGAGACCTCGAGGCGGTAGTCGACGGTCGCGTCCCCCTCCTGCACGGTCATGGTCATCTCGCGGCAGTCGGCGCGCAGGGCGTTGACGGTCTGGATGTGCCGCTCGACGTCCTGGCGGCCCTGGCCCGTGAGCCGGGCGACCTCCACGGTGCCCGTGCCCGTGAAGGTGTCGGCGCCGACGTCCACGCGCGTGGCCTCGGCCCCGTCGAGGGCGATCGGAGAGAAGTCCAGGGCGGTCAGCGGCGCCTTGCACTGCGCCGGCTGCACGGTGGTCCGGTCCGCGTCCGCACGCCGGTCCCGGGAGTCCTCGCGGGCCGCGTCGATCTCCTCCGCCGTGGCGGCCCGCTGCCGGACGAAGCCGAACGTGGCCGCACGCTCGGCCGCGGCCTCCGCCATGCGCTCGTCCTGACGGTCGCCCAGGCCGAGCCCCTCCGGGGCCGCCGACTCCGTGTGCACCGCGGTGCCGGCGTCGTCGTGGACCCCGTCCGCGGGCACGGACGCGGCGGCCGGATCGTTGTCCCCGGCCCCGCAGCCCGTCAGGGCCAGCAGGCCGGCGGCGACGGCGGCCACGAGGCGCAGCCGACCACGCCGGGGCGCGGCCGGGCGGCGGAGGGGACGGACACGGTCAGCGGACATCACGGGCCTCCTCGGGGCCGGTGGAGGAGTCACGGGCCGCGGGCTCGGCGCCGCTCGGGGCGTCGGTGGCCGGGGTGCCGTGCATGCGGGCATACATCTCGTTCCAGCGGCGCAGCTCCGCGTCGCCGTCGCGGTCGGCCTGCCGGTCCAGCCGGACCGCGTTCTTGCGGTCGCTGCGATACCAGAGCACGGCCACCATCACCGCCATCATCACGGTGGGGAACTCGCCGATGCCCCACATCACCGCGCCGCCGATGCGCTGATCCTCGAGGGCGGTGGGGCCCCAGTCGCGGCCCATGTTGCCGAACCAGGACGCCTGCAGCAGACCGGTGGAGGTGGTCATGGCGACGCCGATGAAGGCGTGGAAGACCATCGTGGCCATCAGGAGCACGAGCCGCAGGGCGTACGGGGGCCGGCGCGGCAGCGGATCCGAGCCGATCATGACCAGGGCGAACAGGAACCCGGTCAGCAGGAAGTGGACGTTCATGAACTCGTGGCCCACGTGGGTCTCCAGCGAGAACCGGAAGAAGTCCGTGTAGTAGAACACCAGGATCGAGCCGGCGAAGTTGACCCCCGCCACGATCGGGTTCGTGATGAACCGCCCCCACGGGGAGTGCACGATCCACAGGATCCACTCGCGGGGGCCGCGCGTCCCATCCGTGCGGGACGGCAGGGCCCGCAGCGCCAGGGTGATGGGTGCGCCCAGGACGAGGAAGACGGGACTGAGCATCGTCAGCGTCATGTGGCCCACCATGTGCGCGCTGAACAGGACGCGGCCGTACACGGCCGGGGACCCGGAGGTCGCCCACAGCAGCACGGCCAGGCCCGCGAGCCACGCGACGGTGCGCAGCACGGGCCAGCGGTCGCCGCGGCGGCGCAGCTGCCACACGGAGCGCAGGTACCAGAGGGTCAGGAACGCGATGATCGCGACCCACAGCCAGTCGAACCGCCACATCGTGATCCACCGGGCGCCCTCGAGGGCCGGCGGCAGCTCGTAGCCGGTGAGGATGCGGGCCGGGGAGGCGTCCGGCGCGAGCTCCTCCGGCACGGGCGGGGCCGTCCGGGAGAGCACGGAGGAGACGCCCATGACGGCGCCCATGATCACGGCCTCCACGGCGATGAGCTGCCACAGCAGGCGACGCGCGGGGGCGGGGCTGGGAC
>NZ_JABFNH010000024.1:248194-260363 GCF_017168435.1 Micrococcus sp. KRD070 | reverse complement strand
CGGCATACGAGATTACTACGCGTCTCGTGGGCTCGGAGATGTTTATAAGAGACAGGGGGATCACCCACCGGCGGTGCAGCAGGCCGATCAGGCCGAGGCCCAGGGCCGCCAGGAACTTGGCCGACACGAGGATGCCGTAGGGGCTCAGCAGCTGGGCCGGATCGTCCATGCGGATCGACGCGTTGACCACGCCGGACAGCGCCACCGTGACCAGGCCCAGCCCGGCGAGCACGGAGTAGCGGGTCAGGACCGTGTGCAGCAGGGGCGCCGGGCCCTGCCGGCGCAGGCTGCGGCCCCGCCCCTGCGCCCCGTTGGGCCCCACGAGGGTGTCCGAGATCGCGACGAGCACGAGCAGTCCGCCCACCCACACGACGACGCCGAGCAGGTGCAGGCCGATCGAGTTCACGGCGCCGGTGTGGTCGTCACCGCCCGCCGCGTGCCCGATCAGGGCCAGGGGCACGAGGGCGAGCATCGCCAGGATGCCGGTCCAGAACAGGCCGTTGTGGGAGCGGACGGCGATCGCCAACGTGGTCACGACGGCGGCGATCACGGTGACCCAGAACCACGCCTGGCCCACCGAGATGCCGACCACGTAGGCCGCCAGGCCGTCCGTGAAGCCCTGCCCCGCCGTGACGGGGATGCCGGCGAGATCCGAGTAGGACAGCACGCCGACGGCCAGCGCGGCCACTGTCCACACGCCGGCGCTGACGGCGGCGATCCGCATCACGCGGGTGAACGCGGGGTGCTCGGGCAGCGGTGCGGCGTCCGCGTCCTCGCGCCGCTGCCGGGCGGAGCGGTGCCACCGTTCCGTGCCCGCCGCGTGGGGCGGCAGGACCCCGGCCGCGAAGATCAGCGCGGCGATGGTCAGGGACATCGCCACGTTGGAGACGAGCTCCCCCACGGGCACGCCCCAGCGGGTGATCCACCCCGGGTCGGAGAGCTGGCGCGCGGCGGTGACGCCGGTCAGCCAGCCGGCGGCGGCGAGGCCGGCCGCTCCCGCGGCGGCCACGAGCACCCAGATCCACCGGGGCACTCCGACCGGCCCCGACGGACCGGGGCGGGCGGCGTCGTCGTTCTCGGCGGGATGGCTGCCCCGGGCGGGGGCGGTGGCGGCGGACATGGGGTCCATCCTCTCAAAGCATGCGGACGCCCGGCGACGACGGGAGCGGCCCCGCCGTCGTCGGGCCCCTGGGTCAGGCGAACAGGGCGTCGCCCACGAACCCGCCCTCGGCGCAGCCGGGCGGGATCGCGAAGACCGCCGAGCCGACGGGCACGGTCCACAGGTTCAGGTGGTCCGACTCCGCGAGCCGGGCCTGGACGGGGACGAACTGTCGGTCCACGTCCGCCTGGTAGGCGGCGAAGATCAGGCCGGAGCCCGCCTCCAGCGCCCCGCGCGGGTCGTCGTAGTTGTAGCCGCGACGCAGCATCCCGTACTCGGGCTCCTCCCCGCGGGCCCGCCGCAGGTGCGCGATGTCCGAGATGACCGGGAAGCCCGTGGGGCCGACGGCGTCGAAGTCCGGCTCGTCGTGCTCCTGCTCCCCCGTGAGGGGGGCGCCGGTGCCGAGGCGGCGGCCGATGACCTTCTCCTTGGCCGGGCGGTCGAGCTCGTCCCACGTGTCCATGAGCATCTCGATGCGCCGGATCACCACGGACGTGCCGTCCGCGATCCACGGGGTGACGCCCACCTGCTCGGCACCCACGCCCCACACCACGCGGTCGAGGTGCGGGGTGTCCGCCGCCGGATTGCCGGTGCCGTCCACCTGCCCGAAGAGATTGCGCATCGTGGTGCCGGTGGGGTGGGCGCCGCGGGCGGAGCGGAAGCCCTCCTGCACCCAGCGCTCGGTGGCGAACGGCCGGGCCGCCTTGAGGAGCATGCGCCGGGCGTGGGCCACGGACATCCGGTCGTCGCCGCAGATCTGCAGCAGCAGGTCGCCGTCGCTGAACGCGGGGTCCAGGCGGTCGATCTGCTCGAACGCCGGCAGCGGGCGCAGCCAGGCCGGGGCCCGGTCCGGGGCCACGCGGCGGACGAGCTCCGGGCCGAAGCCGAACGTCACGGTGAGCCGAGCGGGGGCGGCGGCGAGCTCCGGCTCGGTGTCGGCGATCGTGGCGCGGCCCTGGGTCAGGCGCGCCGCGTCGTCGGTGAGCAGGCGCAGCATCCGCTCGATGCGCACCCGGTCCGTGTCCTCGTGCAGGTCGAAGGCGAGGAAGACGGCGTGGGCCTGGGCGGGGGTGTCGACGCCGGCCTGGCGCGGCCCGTGGAACGGCACGGTGTCCGTGCCCACGGGCGAGCTGACGGCCACCCGGGCGGCCTGGCCGCCGGGCTCGGCCCAGCCGGCCCGGCCGACGTCGCCCTCGATGCCGGTGTCGCCCATGACCTCGGAGGGCGAGGCCCCCGTCCCGGGCGCGGCGGACGCGCCCGGGGCGGTGGAGGCCGACGCGTGGCCGGCGCCGTAGCCGAGTGCCGTGCCCAGCAGGCCGCCGCCCACCGCGCCCGCCCCGAGGAGCAGGCCGCGGCGGGAGGGGCCCCCCGGGGTCGGGCGGGCGCCCTCGCGCCCGTCCGGCCCGTGGTGGTCGTCCGGCCCGTGGTGGTCGTCCGACCGGACGACGGGGTCAGTGGTCGGCATGGTCCTCCGATTCGTGGGACTCGCCGCCGTGGTACGACTCGTTGGCGCCGGTGAAGGGCCGGACCACGGAGGTGACCTCGAGGGTGGAGCCGTCCTCCAGCTCGAGGTCGTAGGTCACGTCCTCACCCGGCTCGATCGGGTCGGTCAGGCCCATGAACATCACGTGGTTGCCGCCCGGGGCGAGCTCGAAGCTCCCGCCCGCGGGCACGGTGAAGCCGTCGGGGCTCTGCTGCATCACCATCTGGCCGTCCTCGCCGGAGACCATCTCGTGGAGCTCGACCGTCTCGCCCAGCTCCGAGCGGACGCCGACGATGTGCAGGTCCTGGTCCGAGGAGTTCTCGAGCATGCCGAAGGAACCGGTCATGCCCTCCTCGGTGGCCTTCGTCCAGGGGTCGGTGATCGTGAGGCCGGCGGCCTGGCCGTCCGCGGTGGACGCGGCCGACGAGGCGCCCGTGGCCGGCGCGACGCTCGAGGCGTCCGACGCGCTCGGGGCGGAGCCGGCGTCGTCTCCGGCGCAGGCCGTCAGGCCGAGGGCGGCGACGGCGAGCACGGCGGCGGCGCCGAGGCGGCGAGGGGCGCGGGGGGAGGTGGTGGTCACGTCTGTGGGGTTCCTTGTCAGGCGGGCGCGCGACGACGCGCGGGGCGTTCGGACGCGCGAGGACGGGGCCGGTCCCCTCAGGGGGCCGGCCGGGGATCAGAGGTCAGCGGCCGTCGTCGAGGTGGCCGAGCGCGCGGGCGCGGCGGCCCATCAGGAGGAAGGCGACCACGAGCACGGCCAGGCCGGCGATGCCGGCGACCCACACCCAGGCGGGCAGCGCGTCGGAGTCCGCGGGCTGCGCGGCGTCGGAGGCGTCCGCCTGCGCGGTCGCCGCGGCCGAGGCGGCGTCGCCCTGACTTGCCGTGGCCTCCGGGGAGGCGGCGATCGAGGCCCCGGCGACGGCGGAGCCGCAGCCCTGGGGCGCGGTGCCGGCGGCCGGTGCGGCCGGGTCGTCCACCGCGAAGTCGAACGAGCGCTCCTCGGAGTGCCCGTCCGAGTAGACGACGCGGTAGGCGACCTCGTAGTCGCCGTTGGGCAGCCCCTCGCACAGCGGCGCGGAGAAGGTGGGGCCGTCCACGGTGCCGGCGGCGGACTGCCACTGGTTGCCGTCGGCGTCGCGGACCTGCAGGAGGTTCTGGATGCCCTCGCCGTCGATCAGCTCGCCGCTGAAGGTCAGCGAGACCTCCGACGGCGCCGTCGTGACGGTCTCGTCGACGGCGGGGGCGGTGCGGATGAGCTCGTCGTGCGCGGCCGCGGGGGCAGCCCCGGCGACGACGAGGGCGGGCAGCAGGGCGAGTCCGGCGGCGGCGCGAGCAGCGCGGCGGACAGGGGTGGTCTGGTGATGCATGGTGGTGTCCTCACGGGTCTGCCGCGGTCCCGGACGGGAGTCGCGGGCGGACCGTTCCGAAGGGTCGTCGGGCGCGGTCGGGCCTCGAGACGCGGACGGAGCCGGCGTCCTCAGGCCGCGAGGGCGAACGGCGGGCCGCGCCGCCCCGGAGAGCTGAGGAGGACGAGGGACGTCGCCGGCCGGAGCACCGGCGGGACGGGGACCCGGACGCGGGCCGGCGTCGGCAGGGGGCCGTGCGCGGCCGGCGGCGGGCAGACGGCGGCCACCACGCGTTCGGCGATGGTGAGCACGAGGGCCTCGCCGCGCCGCAGCACCAGCACGGTGAGGACCGCGGCGATCACGTGGGCCGCGAGCATGCGCAGGTCGGTCAGGTGGCCGGTGGGGGCGCCGGACAGGGCCTCCCCCGACGCCAGGAGGGCCCCGGTGCCGGGACGGGCGTGGCCGAGGTGGGCCGGGTCGACGCCGGCGGCCGGCGCCACGGCGTGCCCGCCGGCGGCGAGCCCGTAGAGCACGTGGAACAGCCCCTGGGCGATCGCGACGGCCGCGGCGGTGCGCCACAGCGAGAGGGCGCGGCCCGCCAGGGCGGTGCAGAGCGGGGCGGCGAGGACGGCCGCGAAGGCGACCACGCCGACCTCGGGGAACCCGTGACCGGGCTCGGCGGCGGTGTGGAACAGCGCGGCCAGGGCGGTCATCGCCAGGGCCCCGGCCCAGCCCCGGGCCAGACGGGCCGGTCCACGCACGACGCGCGGACGGGGGTCCTCGAGGCCGGACGGGGCCCACGGAGCGGCGGCGACGGCGCTGCGCATGCCACGACTCCTCTCCTGACGGCCCCGGCCCACGTCGGCCGGACGATCGTCCGCCCATCCTACGCGGCCGGAGACGACGACGGGCGCCCCACCCGAGGGTGGGACGCCCGTCCTGCGGCGTGCGGCGTGGGTCCGGGGACGCGCACCGCGGCCGGGATCACTCGGAGGCGGCGGCCTTGAGCTTGGAGCCGGCGGTCACCTTCACGGAGTGGCCGGCCGGGATGGTGATCTCCTCGCCGGTGCGCGGGTTGCGGCCGGTGCGCTCCTTGCGCTCGGTGCGCTCCACGGCCAGCCAGCCCGGGATCGAGACCTTCTCGCCCTTCTTGACCTGGGCGGTGAACACCTCGAAGAGGGCGTCCAGCACATCGCTGACGGCGGCCTGGGTGTTGCCGGAGCGCTCGGCGACGGCGGCGACGAGTTCCTTGCGGTTCATGGCCATGGGTCCTCCCTATGGGACGTCGGTTACGGTTCCCGGGCCGTTCGGACCGGGCTGCCAGTTGTGAACGTACCACCTCTCCGCGGGCGAATCGCCCCCTGAACCGCGAGAATCCGCGATTTCCCGTGACCCGGGTGGCCCTCATCCCCGGGGCACGACGACGGCGGCGCCCCTCCTGAGGAGGGACGCCGCCGTCGCGGTGGTGCCGAGCGCCCGGAGACCGGGCCTCAGGTCACCAGGAGGACTTGGTCACGCCGGGCAGCTCGCCACGGTGCGCCATGTCGCGGAAGCGCACACGGGAGATGCCGAAGCGCTGGAAGGTGCCGCGGGGGCGACCGTCGATGGCGTCGCGGTTGCGCACGCGGACCGGGGAGGCGTCGCGGGGCAGCTTCTGCAGGCCCAGGCGGGCGGCCTCGCGGGCCTCGTCCGACGCGTTCGGGTCCACGAGGGTCTTGCGCAGCTCGAGACGCTTCTCGGCGTAACGGGCCACGATGGCCTTGCGCTGCTCGTTCTTGGCGATCTTGGACTTCTTGGCCATCTCAGCGCTCCTCTCGGAAGTCGACGTGCTTGCGGACCACCGGGTCGTACTTCTTCAGGGTGATGCGGTCCGGGTTGTTCCGGCGGTTCTTGCGGGTCACGTAGGTGAACCCGGTGCCGGCGGTGGACTTCAGCTTGATGATCGGACGAACGTCCTTGTCCTTGGCCATGTCAGAGCTTCACTCCCTTCGCGATCAGGTCCGCCACGACGGCGTCGATCCCGCGCACGTCGATGGTCTTGATGCCCTTGGCGGACAGCGTCAGCGTGACGTTGCGGCGCAGGGAGGGGACCCAGTAGGTCTTCTTCTGGATGTTCGGGTCGAACCGGCGCTTGGTGCGACGGTGCGAGTGGGAGATGCTGTGGCCGAATCCCGGCCCAGCCCCGGTTACCTGGCAGTGAGCTGCCATGATCACTCCTCGTGGCAAGTAGTAGTAAAAGGACGGGCGGAACCCGCATGGCGGCGAGCCGCGGACCTGTCCGCGGACACCTGTTGTGAGCCCCGCCCCGGGTGTGGACACCGCACTCTTACTGCGACTTCTCGAAAAGGTGGACCAGGCTGGGTGAGAGCCAACCGAAGTTCCTTATGGGATCGCTGGTGTGGACGGTGAGCCCCGGTCCGCCCTGAGGGCGTCCCGGGATCCGGTCTGCGGGAGCGCGTTGCTTTTCCGACCCGCCGTCCGCCCGGTCACCTGACCGATGGAACGACGAGAACAACGCGGCGTGCGCCGTCCCACCTTACGCGAACCGTGGGCGTCGCTTCAACTCGACGGGGGGCGCCTGTGGTATGCGCACGGTCCTCGGCTTCCAGGACCGCTCCGCGCGCGCCACGGCGCGGCCACGGGCGCTGGGCCGGCCCACCCCTTCCGGCGCGGATCAGGCGACCGACGCCCCCAGCAGCGAGCCCACCGCGAAGGTCAGGCCGAGTGCCAGGGCGCCGCCGAGGACGACGCGCACGGCCGCCCGCAGCGCGGGCGCGTCGCCGAGCCGGGCCCCGACCCAGCCGGTGACGGCGAGGGCCACGAGGGTGACGCCGAACGTGAACGGGACGCGGAGGCCCACCGGCGCCAGGACGACCGTCAGGAAGGGCAGCAGCGCGCCCACGAGGAACGCGAGGAAGGACGCTCCGGCGGCGGCCCACGGGCTGACGACGTCCTCCTCCGCCATGCCCAGCTCCATGCGCAGATGCGCGGCGAGCGCGTCCTTCTCGGTGAGCTCCCGCGCGGCGGCCTCGGCCGTGGCCCGGCTCAGGCCGTCCGCCTCGTAGAGCTGCACGAGCTCCTCCAGCTCGCCCTCGGGATCCTCCTCGAGCTCACGGCGCTCCTTGGCGATCAGCGACTTCTGCGAGTCGGAGGACGAGGAGACGGACACGTACTCGCCCAGCGCCATGGAGAACGCGCCGCCGACCACGGCGGCGGCGCCGGCCAGCAGGATCGGGGTGAGCGCCGTCGTCGCACCGGCGACACCGACGACGGTGGCCGCGACGGACACGATGCCGTCGTTGGCGCCGAGCACGCCCGCGCGGAGCCAGTTGAGGCGGGCATGCACGCCGCCGGCGGCGTGCGGCTCGTCGAAACCGCCCGGCGGGAGCTGATCGGCCAGGGGCGAGGACTGTTCAGACGTGTGCGACATGTCTCCATGGTCGCGGCGTGGGGCGGGGCGCGCCAGGCAGGTGAGGCGTTCCTTCGGGCGGGGACGCCACGACACCCGGTCTCGCTGTTGCCAGGATTGTTCAACAACAGCTACCGTCTCCCCCAGCGCCTCGTGACGCCCGTCACCTCGCCTGGCGCCCTCGACGAAGGTGACCACCGTGTCCCACGCAGACATCCCCCACGCCGGGCCGGACGGCTCGACCCCCTCGGGCACCGCACCGAAGACGGACTCCCGTGCCGCGAGCGCCACCCGGCGCACCGCACTGCTCGGCGCCATGTTCCTCATGGCCACCTCGGCCATCGGCCCCGGCTTCATCACGCAGACCGCCACGTTCACCGTCCGGATGGGCGCCGCGTTCGCGTTCGCCATCCTGGTCTCGATCCTCATCGACATCGCCGTCCAGATGAACGTGTGGCGCGTCATCGGCGTCTCCGGCATGCGCGCCCAGGAGCTGGCGAACCGCGTCCTGCCCGGCCTCGGCTGGGTCCTCGCCGCGCTCGTGTTCCTCGGCGGCATGGTCTTCAACATCGGCAACATCGCCGGCACCGGCCTCGGCGCGAACGCCATGCTCGGCGTCGACCCCCTGATCGGTGGCGGCGTCTCCGCGCTCATCGCGCTGCTGATCTTCCTCTCCAAGCGCGCCGGCGTGGCCCTGGACCGGATCGTGGTGGCGCTCGGCGCCGTCATGATCCTGCTGATGCTGTACGTGGCCATCACCTCCGCCCCGCCCGTGGGCGAGGCCCTGCGCCAGTCCGTGATGCCGGAGGAGGTCGACTTCTTCGTGATCGTCACCCTCGTGGGCGGCACCATCGGCGGCTACATCACCTACGCGGGCGCCCACCGCATGATCGACTCCGGAGTGAAGGGCGTGGACGACGTCCAGGACATCACCCGCAGCTCCGTAGCCTCGATCCTCGTGACCGGCCTGATGCGCGCCCTCCTGTTCCTGGCGATCCTCGGCGTCGTCGCCTCGGGCGCGGTGCTGTCCAAGGACAACCTGGCTGCCTCCGCCTTCCAGGCCGCCGCCGGCGACATCGGCCTGCGCATGTTCGGCATCGTCCTGTGGGCCGCCGCCGTCACCTCCGTGATCGGTGCGTCGTACACCTCGATCAGCTTCGTCACCCGCTCCACCACCAGCGCCCGCACCCGCAACCTGCTGACGGTCGCCTTCATCGTGGTCTGCACCGCCCTCTACCTGGCCCTGCGCCAGGCACCGCAGACGCTGCTCGTGTTCGCCGGCGCGTTCAACGGCATGATCCTGCCGGTCGGCTTCGCCGCCCTCCTGTACGTGGCCTGGCGCCGCCGCGACCTGCTGCACGGCTACCGCTACCCCGGGTGGCTGCTCGTGATCGGCGCGCTCGCGTGGATCGTGTCCGTGTTCATCGCGGTGCGCGGGTTCATCCCCATGGTCGAGATGATCACCGGTGCCTGAGATGACCACGACGACGCCGCTGCCGCCGCTGGACGCCGCCACGACCCCCGCGCAGGCCCGCGAGCGGTTCCGCGCGGGGCTCGTGCGGCCGACCTCGGGGATCGCCGACGGCTACGCGCAGGCGAACCTCGTCTCGATCCCGCAGGACCACGCCTACGACGTCCTGCTCTTCGCCCAGCGCAACCCCAAGGCCCTGCCGCTGCTCGGCGTGTTCGAGGCCGGCGAGGTCAACGGCCCCGCGCTGGACGGCGACGTCCGCACGGACGTGCCGCAGTACGTGGTGTACCGCAACGGCGTCGAGACGGACCGCCCCACGGATCTGCTCGACGTGTGGCGGGACGACCTCGTGACGTTCGTGATCGGCTGCTCGTTCACCTTCGAGTCCGCCCTGGTGGCCGAGGGCATCCGGATGGCCCACCAGGACGCCGGCGTGAACGTGCCGATGTACCGCACCACGCGGCGCTGCGCCTCGGCGGGCCGCCTCTCGGGCCCGCTCGTGGTCTCGATGCGCCCCATCCCCGCCGACCGCGTGGCCGACGCCGTGCGCATCACCTCCCGCTACCCCGCGGTGCACGGCGCGCCCGTGCACGTGGGCGACCCGGCCGGCCTCGGGATCACGGACCTGTCGGCACCGGACTTCGGCGACGCCGTCGAGGTCCCGCAGGGCCACCTGCCCGTGTTCTGGGCGTGCGGGGTGACGCCGCAGGCGGCGATCATGGAGTCCCGCCCGCCGCTGGCCATCACGCACGCGCCCGGGCACATGCTCATCACGGACCTGCCGGACCGGATGTTCCAGGTCCCGTGACCGTCCGGGCCCGGGGAGGCGGTCAGTCCCCCACGGCGGCGAGGTGCGCCAGGACGAACTGCTCCGCCTCGTCCAGGTAGTCGCCGAACACGGCGTGCACCGCGGGGAGGTCGCCGGCCAGCAGCCGCTCCACGATCCACCGGTTGCGGTCCGCGAACTGCACGTGCAGGCGCGTCTGCTCGTCCATGGGATGGAACGCCAGGCGCACGCGGGCCTGCACCGACGCCATGAGCCGCGTGAGCTCGGGGGCGCCGGCCAGGTCCACGATGCCGACGTGGACGCGATGGTTGGCGTCGCCCAGGACCCGCGCGGGGGTGTCCGGGCCGCCCGAGAGCAGGTCCTGGGCACAGCGCAGCTGGCGGGCCGCGCCGGGGGTGAGCTCGCCGTGTTCGAGGGCGCCGAGCTGGATCACCCGACGCGTGCGGTACAGCCCGCGCACGTCCTCCGGACCGGGCGCCGCCACGAACACCCCGCGGTGCGGCCGGCGCTCCACGAGGCCCTCCGAGGCCAGCATGGTGAACGCCTCGCGCAGGCTGTTGCGGCTGACCTGGAGCTCGGCGGCCAGCGCCACCTCTCCCAGCCGCTCCCCCGGCACGAGCCCGGCCGCCGCGATCCGCTGCCGCAGCTGCGCGGCCGCGGCCACGGGGGCCGGAGCCGGGGCGGACTCCCCGCCGCCGACGCCGGGCGCGAGGCCTTCCCCGGTGACACCGCCGCGCGCCGGCACCGTCACGCCCCCAGCCGGGCGATCGCCTGGCCGCGCGTCACCGAGGCCGGGGTCTCGGCCACGAGGAGCTGGATCCGGCCCGCACGCGGGGCACGGATCGGCGTCTCCATCTTCATCGCCTCCACGATCGCGACCGTGTCACCCTCGGCCACCTCGGCGCCGTCCTCGACCTTCCACGAGGCCAGGGTGCCGGTGACCGGCGAGGCCACGGCGCCGTCGTCGTCGGCCTTCCCGGCGCCTGCGGCAGCGCCGGCCGGAGCCGCGGCACCCGCGCCGCCGCCTCCGAGGAGGGCCGCGTAGAGATCGGCGGGCAGGCCCAGGCGCACGGCGCGGCCGTCCAGCTCGACGGTGACGGCGGTGCGGCCGCCGGCGGGCACCTCGGCGCCCAGGTAGGGGGACTCGGCCAGCGGCTCGGCGAACTCGGACTCGATCCACGTGGTGTAGACGCCGAGGCGGTCCCCCGAGGTGAAGGCGTCCTGCTCGAGCACGGCGCGGTGGAACGGCACCACGGTGGGCACGCCGTCGATGCGCAGCTCGGCCAGGGCGTCGCGGGCGCGGGCGACGGCCTGGGCGCGGTCCTCGCCCCACACGATGAGCTTGGCGAGCAGGGAGTCGTACTCGCCCGGCACCACGGAGCCGGTGCGGACGCCGGAGTCCATGCGGACCCCGGGGCCGGTGGGGGCCTCGAACGCGTCGATCGGGCCGGGCACGGGCAGGAAGCCGTACGCCGGGTCCTCGGCGTTGAGGCGGAACTCGAGGGCGTGGCCGCGCGGCGTCGGGTCCTCGGGGATGCTCAGCGGCTCGCCGGCGGCGACGCGGAACTGCTCGCGCACCAGGTCCACGCCGAAGACCTCCTCGGTGACCGGATGCTCCACCTGCAGGCGGGTGTTCACCTCCAGGAAGCTGATGAGGCCGTCCGGGGCCACGAGGTACTCGACCGTGCCGGCCCCGGTGTACCCGGCGGCGCGGCAGATCTCGCGGGCGGAGGTGTGGATGCGCTCGCGCTGCTCGTCCGTGAGGAACGGCGCCGGGGCCTCCTCCACGAGCTTCTGGTTGCGGCGCTGCAGGGAGCAGTCGCGTGTGCCGAGCACGGCCACGTGGCCGTGCTCGTCGGCGAGGACCTGGGCCTCCACGTGGCGGGGGCGGTCCAGGAAGCGCTCCACGAAGCACTCGCCGCGGCCGAACGCGGCGACGGCCTCGCGGACGGTCGCCTCGAACGCGTCCTCGACGTCGCCGAGCTCGCGCACCACGCGGATGCCGCGGCCGCCGCCGCCGAAGGCCGCCTTGATGGCGATCGGCAGGCCGTGCTCCTCGGCGAACGCGCGCGCGGCGGCGGCGTCCGGCACGGGGCCGTCCGAACCCGGCACGAGCGGGGCGCCCGCCTGCTGGGCGAGGGAGCGGGCGGTGATCTTGTCGCCGAGGGCGCGGATGGCGTCCGGCGACGGGCCGATCCAGGTCATCCCGGCGTCGATCACGGCCTGCGCGAAGTCGGCGTTCTCGGAGAGGAAGCCGTAGCCCGGGTGCATGGCGTCGGCGCCGGCGCGGCGGGCGACGTCGAGGACCGCGTCGATCTTCAGGTAGGTGTCCGCCGAGGACGCGCCCGGCAGGTGGAAGGCCTCGTCCGCGACGGCCACGTGCAGGGCGTCGGCGTCCGGATCCGAGTAGACGGCGATCGAGGCGATGCCGTGGTCGCGGGCGGCGCGGGCCACGCGCACGGCGATCTCGCCGCGGTTGGCGATGAGCACCCGCGTGACGGGGCGGGCGGCGGG
>NZ_JABFNH010000024.1:223469-248094 GCF_017168435.1 Micrococcus sp. KRD070 | reverse complement strand
CCTCGGAGGGCGATGCGGAGTCGACGACGGTCTCGGCGCCGGGGCGGGGATGGGGGACGAAGCGGACGCGGGCGCCCGGCGGCAGCTGGGCCGCCAGGCTGAGGTCCGCGCGGGCCACGACGCCGATCACCGGGTAGCCGCCGGTGACCGGATGGTCGGAGAGGAACAGGACGGGCTCACCCGAGGGCGGCACCTGCAGCGCGCCGCGCACGGCGCCCTCGGACTTCAGCTCGCCCTCCCGCACGCGCTCGAGCGGCGCGCCGTCGTCGGGGGCCGTGAGGCGCACGCCGATCCGGTCGGTCTGCTGGCTCACGTCCCAGTCCTGCGTGAACAGGCGCTCCAGGCCCGCCTCGCCGAACCAGTCGTCGCGGGGGCCGGGGACCACGCGCAGCACGGCCACCTGGCCGGGCGCGGGCATGGGGCGCAGCGAGGTCTCCGGGTCCCCCACCGTCGCGACGCCGGCCTCCGCCGAGGCGGGGGCGCCGGCGGCGGTCGGGCTCGCGGCGGAGGCGCCGGCGGCGCCCCTCGCATCCGGGCCGACGCGGCGGGCGAGGCGGTCCCCCGCCGTCAGCGGGGCGGGGCCGAGCCCGGACAGGGTGTCGGTCGAGCGGCTGCCGAGCACGGGCGGCACGTCGATCCCGCCCCGGAGGCCCACGTACACGCGCAGGCCGCCGACCGGCTCGTCCACCGTCAGCGTCTGGCCGTCCAGCACGACGAACGGCGTGCGGGCGAGCACCCGGCGCGTGGCGCCGTCGGCCGCGGTGATCGTCCCGCCGGCCTCGGCGCCGGCCAGGGCCATCACCTGGTGGCCGTGCGCGGTGAGGGTGAGGCCGCCCAGGACGGTCTCCAGCACCGCCTCGCGTGAGCGGTTGCCCACGAGCCGGTTCGCCTGGCGCGCCGCGTCCCGATCGGCCGCGCCGGACGCGACGACGCCGAGGTCGCCCAGGCCCGGGCGGCCCAGGTCCTGGACCAGGGTCAGGAGCCCCGGGTCCACGACGGTGACGCCGCGGCGGCCGGCCACGGACGGGAGGCCGGCCGCGGCGTCGGCGGGCGGGGTGGCGTCGACCGCCGCGTCCGCGCCGGAGGTGAGGGACGCCGTCGGGCGCACGGGGACGTAGCGGACACGGTCGCCGGGCTGCAGCAGGGCGGGCTGCTCGCGGCCGAGGTCCCACAGGGCCGCGGTGGTGTGTCCGAGGAGCTGCCAGCCGCCGGGCGAGGTGCGCGGGTAGACGGCGGAGAAGGCCCCGGCGACGGCGACGGCGCCTGCCGGGACGGCCGTGCGGGGCGAGCTGCGACGGGGCGCCTCGAACGGGGCCGCCTCGGAGGCGCAGTACATGAACCCCGGCGCGAAGCCGCCGAACGCGGCGAACCAGTCGGCCTCGCTGTGGGCCCGGATGACGCCGTCGACGCCGAGCCCGGTGAGCCGGCCGACCTCGGCGAGGTCCTCACCGTCGTAGACCACGGGGATCTCGACTATGCGGCCCCCCGTCAGCTCACCGGTGTCCGGGGTGAGGGTGCTGACCCGCGGTGCGGCGTGCTCGGCGGCGGCCTGCGAGGTGAAGGTCACCAGGACGGTCGCGGCGGCGGCCATGACCTGGCGCTGGCCGCGCGCCGGGTGGGCCGTGAGGTGGGCGTGGACGGCCATGACGTCCTCGAGCGAGGCGCACTCGACGAGGAAGCCCTGCGTGCCGACCCAGCGGATCGGGCGGGCCGGCGGTGTGGCGGCGGGGTGACGTGGGGCGCTCATGCGAAGGCCTTGATGGACACGCCCGCGCCCTCGAGCGCGCGGCGCACGGCCGCGGCCATGGCCACGGCGCCGGGCGTGTCGCCGTGCAGGCAGATGCTCTCGGCGTCGACGCGCACGTCCGTGCCGTCCACCGCCGCGACGACGCCCTCGGTGGCCAGGCGCACCATGCGGGCGGCGACGGCGTCCTCGTCGTGGAGGACCGCGCCGGGCTCGCGGCGGGAGACGAGCGTGCCGTCCGGGTTGTAGCCGCGGTCCGCGAAGGCCTCGGCGACGCCGCGCAGCCCCGCGGCGGCCGCCTTGTCCAGGGCGACGGAGCCGGGCAGGAGCAGCAGCGGGAGGTCGGAGCCGAACGCCCTGACGCCGTCGACGACGGCCTGGGCGTGCGCCTCGTGACGGACGATCGTGTTGTAGAGGGCGCCGTGCGGCTTCACGTAGCGGACCCGGCCGCCGGCCGCGCGGGCGAGCGCGTCGAGGGCGCCGATCTGGTAGAGGACGTCGTCGGCCAGCTCGGTGGGCGTGCAGTCCAGGAAGCGGCGGCCGAAGCCGGCGAGGTCGCGGTAGCCCACGTGCGCGCCGATCGTGACGCCTGCGGCGACCGCGTCACGGCAGGTCTGGGCGATCCCCGAGGGATCGCCCGCGTGGAAGCCGCACGCGACGTTGGCAGAGGAGACGGAGGGCATGATGGCGGCGTCGTCCCCCATCGTCCACGAGCCGAAGGACTCGCCGACGTCGGAGTTCAGGTCGATCTGCGGCGCGTGAGACACGGTGCAGTCCTCTCGGATCGGGCCCGGCTGAGGTGCCGGTCACACAATCTTGAGGCATGAAGGATGATTGTTCAACAATCCCCGGCGCGCCTCCCTGGCGCCCACCCGCACCGCATGCCAACGCGGGTTGAGTTGTCGCGGGTGTCCCAGCCCGGGACCCGCGACAACTCAACCCGCGTTGCGGGCCGGGCCGGGCGACCTCACCGCAGCGGCGTGTGCTCCGGGTCCACGCGCTCGCCCTCGCGCACGGGCCCGGGTGCGGTGCCGCCGCCCCACGGGTCCCCGCCGAACGCCTCACGCCCGTGCTCGCTCAGCCAGCTCGCCAGCTCCGGGCCCGCGGGCACGATGCCCGTCGGGTTGATGTCCTCGTGGACCACGTAGTAGTGCTCCTTGATCTGCGCGAAGTCGATCGTGTCGCCGAAGCCCGGGGTCTGGAACAGGTCGCGCGCGTAGCCCCACAGCGCCGGCATCTCGGTCAGCTTGTTCCGGTTGCACTTGAAGTGCCCGTGGTACACGGGGTCGAACCGCACCAGCGTGGTGAACAGCCGCACGTCGGCCTCGGTGATCCGCTCCCCCATCAGGAAGCGGCGCGTCGTCAGGCGCTCCTCGAGCCAGTCCATCGCGGTCCACAGCCGCTCGTACGCGGCGTCGTACGCCTCCTGGGACCCCGCGAAGCCGCACCGGTACACGCCGTTGTTCACCTCGGTGAACACGCGCTCGATCACCTCGAACATCTCGTCCCGCTCCGGCCCGGCGTCGGGGATCAGCTGCGGGGCGCCGTCGCGGTGGAACGCGGTCCACTCCGTCGAGAGGTCGAGGGTGATCTGCGGGTAGTCGTTGGTCACGACGCCGCCCGTCGGCACGTCCACGATCGCCGGCACCGTGATGCCCCGTGGGTAGTCGGGGAACCGCGTGAGGTAGTTCTCCTGGATCCGCTCGGTGCCGAGCACGGGGTCCTTCCCGCCCTCGTCGAGGTCGAAGGTCCAGGAGCGCTCGTCGTGGGTCGGCCCCGGGGTGCCCAGCGAGATCGCGTCCTCCAGGCCGAGCAGGCGACGCACGATGATCGTCCGGTTCGCCCACGGGCACGCCCGCGCCGCCACGAGCCGGTAGCGGCCCGCCTCGACGGGCCACGCCTCGGCCCCCTCGGTGAGCCCGCCGCCCACGCGGCCGACCGTGGACGGCTCGGCCACGGGCAGGGCCCGCACGGCCTCCGGGTCCGCCACGATCCGGTCCGCGATGTAGTTCGTGTCCCGCGTGAACTCCGCCCCGGACTGCACGTAGTTGCCCTTGAGGCCCGCGCGCGTGTCGATGGTGCCGCGGTCCGCGGCCTGGCCGGTCTGCTGATCCTCCATACACTCGAGCCTATGACGACGACCACCGCCACGCCCGGCCCCACGCCCGCCCCGCTGGTGCGCTGCGTGACCGCCCAGAACCCCTCCCCGATGACCCTCGCGGGCACCAACACGTACATGGTCGCCACACCGGGCTCGGACGCGGCCGTCGTGGTGGACCCGGGCCCGGAGGACGACGTCGCCGCGCACCTCGAGCGCGTCCGTGCGGCGGCCGAGGGGCGCCGGATCGCGCTCATCCTGGTGACGCACCGGCACGCCGACCACACCGGCGGGGTGGACGCGTTCCACGCGGCCACGGGCGCCCCCGTGCGCGCCGCGGACCCGGACTGGTGCCGCGGCGGGGCCGCCGTCCTGACGCCGGACGAGCGGATCGACGTCGCCGGCACCCCGGTGCTGGCGTGGCACACCCCGGGCCACACCTCAGACTCCTACTCGTTCGCCGTCCCGGACGCGGGCGCGCACGGCGCGGTCATCACGGGCGACACCATCCTCGGCTCGGGCACCACCATGCTCGACCACCCGGACGGCACCCTCACCGACTACCTGGCCAGCCTGCGCCGCCTCGAGGCGGCGGGCCCGCTCACGGTGCTGCCCGCGCACGGGCCCGTGCCGGGGCCGCTGGACGTCGTCGCCCGCGACTACCGGCACCACCGCGAGGGCCGCCTGGAGCAGATCCGCGCCGCCCTGGCCGCGCTGCCCGAGACCGAGGCGGCGACGATCACGCCCGAGGACCTGGCCCCGCGCATCTACCCCGGCCTCACCGGCACCGTGGCCCGCGTGGCCGTCCAGACGGTGGCCGCGCACCTGCGCCACCTGCGCGAGGGCTGAGCCCCTCCGCCGCGGGCCCGGCCCGCACTACGCTGACCTCAGACCCGTCCCCTCGACCCCGCGGAGGCACCCCATGACCATCCTCGTCGGCTACGCCCCCTCGAAGGCCGCGGACGCCGCTCTGGACACCGCCCTGGACATCGCCCGCTCCACCGGCGAGCACGTGGTGGTGGTCAATGCGGGCCCCGGCGGCGAGCACCGCACCAAGTCCCTCGTCACGGAGGAGCAGCAGCGCGGCGTGCAGGCCCGGTTGGACGCCTCCGGCGTGACGGCCGAGTTCCGCCAGTACGCGCGCGGCCGGTCCACGGTGGAGGAGATGAAGGACGTGGCCGCGGAGCTGGACCCGTCCATCGTGGTCATCGGCGTGCGCCGCCGCGGCGGCTTCGGCCGGTTCGTCATGGGATCGGTCTCGGACGAGCTGCTGCAGGAGATCGATCAGCCCGTGCTGTGCGTGAAGGAGTACCGGCAGTACGGGGACCACACGCCCGAGGCCGTGAGCCACGTCGCCGAGACGGACCCGGCCACCCACGGCCTGCCCGCGTCCGAGCCGATGGCCGAGCGGCGTCGGCTCACGCCCGTCGATCCCGGGGACCCGACGCTCGAGCGCTGAGCGCTCCCGCCGGGCCTCAGTCCTCGTCGTCCTGACGGCGGCGCGTGACGGCGTCGTCGAGGAGGCCGTCCGCGTGGGAGCCGGCGCCGCTGCGCCGCCCGGCCTCGTCCGCCGCCGCGGCCTCCGCCGCCTGCTTGGCCCGCTGGGCGCGCCGCTCGGCGAACGCCTCCTCGCCCGGGCCGGCGAGTTCGCGGTTGCGCTGCACCGCCGTCATCGAGCCGGTGTACAGGCCGGAGTGGTCGCCCACGCGGGTCAGCGGTGTGGTGAGGGTGTCCGGGCGCGGATCGGCGCCGTCGACGCGCGGCAGCGGCGCGGTGTGCGGGCGCGGCTCGCGGGCCGCCACCCCGGAGCCGTCCGGGCCCGGCTCACCCGTCCGGTCGCCACCGCGGGCCCCCGCGTCGGAGCCTTCGGAGGCGGGCGCCGCGTCGTCGTGGGCGGGGTGCCGGACCACCATGCGCTGCACCACGATGCCCTCGGGGTGCTCGTGGCGCAGGAAGGCCACGAGGTCCTCGCGCACGAGGCAGCGCAGGTCCCAGAGGTCGCCGGAGTTGCGGGCGGAGACCACGGCGCGGATGCGCACGACGCCGCCGGTCGCGTCGGTCACCTGCAGCGCGTGTTCGCGTCCGTCCCACAGGTCCGTGGACTCGAGCAGCTGGGTGAGTCGTGCGCGCAGCGCGTCCATGGGCACGCGCCAGTCCACGTCCAGCTCCACGACGCCGGAGACCTCGGCGCCCACCCGCGTCCAGTTCTCGAACGGCCGGGTGGTGAAGTGCGAGGACGGGTAGACCATGCGGCGGCCGTCCCAGAGCTTGAGCACCACGTTGGACAGGGTGATCTCCTCGACGGTGCCGAACACGCCCTCCATGTCCACCACGTCGCCCACCCGGATCGCGTCCGTGAAGGCGAGCTGGAAGCCGGCGAACACGTTGGTCAGCGTGGACTGCACGGCCAGGCCGGCGATCACCGAGATCACACCGGCGGAGGCGAGCAGGCCGGCCCCGAGCGAGCGCACCTCGGGCACCCCCAGCAGGACCACGGCGACGACCACCACCACGATCACCGCGTTGAGGATGCGCCGGATCAGGATGGTCTGCGTGCGGATGCGTCGCTCGCGGCGGTGCTCGACGCCGGTCTCCTGGTAGCGGCCGAGGATCCCCGCCTCGATCACGCCGACCAGGCGCCACGCGGCCCACGCGCCCGCGGCGGCCACGGCGATGAGCAAGAGGAACGACGCCGGCCGGTACCAGGCCTGCTCCTCGGCCATGACCCCGAGCCAGATCCGGGAGGCCAGCAGGCCGGCGGCGACGGCGGCCGGCAGGCTCAGCCGTGCGGCGCCGTGCTGGAACGCGGGGCGGCGCACGAGCACGACGCGTGCCACCTGCAGGGCCAGGTACACGACCGCCGCGCCGATCGCGAACGCCATCAGCACGGTCAGCAGCGTCCCCCATTCCACGCCGAAGGCCCGGGTGGTGGCGGCCGCCCCGTCCTGGATGTCCCCCTCCACCCCGGACGGCACGGTCTCGCCCGCCAGGAGGCGGTCCAGGGCGGTCAGCAGGGGCGGGGTCGCGAGGGCGGGCAGGACGGGGAGGACCATGACGACAGTCTGACACCCGCCCCCGGACGCACCCCGGAGAAGAGCACAATGGAGCCTGACCGTCCGCGCGGTCCGGGCCCGGCCGTCGTCGTGCCCCGTCCCGCCGGCCCGCCACCGCCCCTCTGGAGGAATCCGTGCTCTCCGTCACCGACCTGCGCCCGCTCGACACCGCCACCGCGGACCTGTCCCGCATCATCCCGCGGGCGAACGTGGACGTGTCCTCCGTGGTGCCGGTGATCGCCCCGATCATCGAGCAGGTCCGCCACGGCGGTGAGCAGACCCTGCTGGACCTGGCCGAGCGGTTCGACGGCGTCCGTCCGCCCGCCCTGCGCGTGCCCGGGGAGGCGCTCGAGGCCGCCCTGGCCGGGCTCGACCCGCGGGTGCGTGCCGCCCTGGAGGAGTCGATCCGCCGGGCCCGGCTCGTGCACGCCGCCCAGCACCCCCAGGACTCCACGGTCGAGCTCGGCGAGGGCGCCGTCGTGGAGAACCACTGGATCCCCGTGGGCCGCGTGGGCCTGTACGTGCCCGGCGGCCGCGCCGTGTACCCCTCCTCGGTGGTGATGAACGTGGTGCCCGCGCAGGCCGCCGGCGTGGGGAGCCTCGCGGTGACCTCACCCCCGCAGCGGGACCACGGCGGCCTGCCCCACCCCACCGTGCTCGCCGCGTGCGCGCTGCTCGGCGTGGACGAGGTCTACGCGGCCGGCGGCGCCCAGGCCGTGGCCATGCTGGCGCACGGCGTCCAGGACGACGACGGCGGGTGGCTCTGCGCGCCCGTCGACCTGGTGACGGGGCCCGGCAACGTGTACGTGGCCGCCGCGAAGCGCGCCCTGCAGGGCGTGATCGGCGTGGACGCCGAGGCCGGGCCGAGCGAGATCGCCGTGATCGCGGACGGCACCGCCCGCGCCGACTGGGTGGCCGCGGACCTGATCAGCCAGTCCGAGCACGACCCGCTGGCCGCCTCCGTGCTCATCACCGATTCCGAGGACCTGCTCCGGGACGTGCAGGCGGCGATCGAGGCGCAGGTGCCCGGGGCGTTCCACGAGGATCAGATCCGCGAGGCCCTCACCGGCCCCCAGTCCGGCGTGCTGCTGGTGCGGGACATGGACCAGGCCGTGGAGGTCTCCGACCGCTACGCCACCGAACACCTCGAGATCCAGACGCGCGACCCCGAGGCCCTCGTGGGGCGCATCCGCAACGCTGGCGCCGTGTTCGTGGGCCCGTACGCCCCCGTGCCGCTGGGCGACTACTCGGCCGGGTCCAACCATGTGCTCCCCACCTCGGGGACGGCCCGGCACTCCTCCGGTCTGAACACCGTGACGTTCCTGCGCCTGCAGCAGCGCATCCGCTACACGGAGACCGGGCTCGAGGAGGTCGCGGACGGGATCGGCGTGCTGGCCGAGGACGAGCGCCTGCCCGCGCACGGCGCCGCGATCCGCGCCCGCTTCGCGTGAGGGGGCGGGCGTGAGCGGCGTCCGCATCGACGCGTGGCTGTGGGCCGTGCGGCTGTACAAGACCCGGTCGGCGGCCACGGCGGCCGTGCGCGCGGGCCACGTGCGCATCGACGGCGAGCCCGTGAAGGCGGCGACGCCCGTCGTCGTCGGGAACCGGGTGCGGGTGCGCCAGGACGGACGTGAGCGGATCCTCGAGGTCACGGGGCTGATCGCCAAGCGGGTGGGTGCCCCCGTGGCCCGGCAGCAGTATGTGGACCACTCCCCGCCGCCCGTGCCGCGTGAGCTGCTCGCGGTGCCGTACCGCGAGCGCGGCGCGGGCCGGCCCACCAAGCGTGACCGCCGGCAGCTGGACGCGCTGCGCGGCCGCGACCGACGCTGAGCGACTCAGTCCTCCCCGCGCCGTCATCCGCCGTCGTGATGGCGGCCTCATGCGGAGGGTGCGGTCAGCACCATCCGGAACGGCTTGTCGTTGTCCACCGTGGCGGTGAACGTCATCGGCCCCGCCTCATCCACGGGGGGGGAGTCGCCGCCGACCAGCCGCCGCACAGCGCCTCCGACCCGGCCATCCAGGTCTTCGTTCCCCCGCCACTCCGTGAGGTCAGGATCTCCGTCTCACCGGTGGCATCCGAAGGACACAGCACGATGACCCGAAGGACCGCACCCTGTTGGGCGTCCACGGTGATCTGCTGTGTGCCCGTCCCGACCGCCTCCTCCAGGACGGACTCCTTCTCCGGGTCGAGATGGTCCGCATCCGGATGCCGGCGCGTGTACTCGACCAACGTCATCCCGTCCTCCTCGAACAGCGCGGCGGGGAGTGCTTCTTCGCCGGCGGGTGACGACGCGGACGAACCGGTGGCGGAGGCCGACCGGGTTGCAGAGGGGGCCGCTGACGTCGCGGTGACGGAGGACGCCACAACGGTGGATGCCTTGGCGGTGGAGGAGACGCTGCCCGGGGACGCGGAGCATCCCGAGATGGCGGTACCGAGGAGAGCCGCGACGACCACGGCGGCCGGCAATGCCGCAGGCTTCTTCTCGATGTCCATCCGCATGATCCGGTCCCTCTCGGAGAACCGACTGCGGGGGCCGCGGGCTGCGGTCTCGAGCTCCCCCCTCTCGAGTGAGATGATCCTGGCTGGGGATGCGCGGTGTGTCAAGCATCACATCGGCAGCTCGGATGACGCCGCGCGACCGCCGCGCTTTGACCGCCCCACGGACCCCTCCGTAGGCTGGTGCCCAGAATCACGAGTTCCCGTCATTCACGGCCCTGGCCGGCGGGACGGCAACCCTCTCACGCAGTAGTGGGGTGCTCCAGGTGATGATTCGGCCCCTCGGACACCCCGACGGGCAAGTACCGCGTCTCCGCGGATCCGGGCGATCCGCGTTCCCGCCGTCTGCGGAGCCGCGTCAGTCATCGGAAGAGGACGCGCGCCATGACCCTGACCCACGAACCCCACACCGCCGCGTGGGACACCGACCTGTCCCTCGGCAACCTCCGCTCCGGCCTCTCGGCCTTCCCCACCGGGGTCGTCGCGCTGGCGGGCCTCGCCGACGACGTCCCCGAGGTGATGGTGTCCTCCTCCTTCGGCGTGGGCATCTCCTGGGAGCCGGCCCTCGTGTCCTTCTCCGCGCAGAACAGCTCCCGCACCTGGCCGCGCCTGCGCCGGGCCGGGGCGATCGGCGTCTCCCTGCTCGCGGCGGACCAGACGCCGCTGTGCCGTCAGCTGGCCTCCCGCGAGGGCGACCGCTTCGCCGGTCTCGACGTGCACCGCAGCCCGCACGACGCCCTGCTGATCGGGGGCTCCTCGCTCTGGCTCGAGACGCGGGTGCACGCCGAGGTCCCGGCGGGCGACCACACGGTGGTGCTGCTGGAGGTGACGGCCTTGGCGGATCACACGGACGCCGCTCCCCCGGCCGCCCTGCACCGCAATCTCTTCCACGGCCTGCGCGCGCTCTGAGCGAACTCCAGGTGAACAATCGGGCCCCTGGTTCCCGGTCGGCGAGATCCGTGCAATGATGGAGCCTGAAGTTGATCAAGCTGTATCCCGCCATCTTCACTGCTCGTCAGCCCGGCATCGCCGGCGTCGATGAGTGTTGGGCAAGCGGTTCAGTCTCGCCGCTTCACCCGCGTCCCACATCCGGGCCGCGGTCCAACACCGCCACCGCACCGCGGGGGCACATCGAAAGGACACCATCATGGCTGTCGGTACTGTCAAGTGGTTCAACGCTGAGAAGGGCTACGGCTTCATCGCCCCCGAGGACAACTCCGCGGACGTGTTCGTGCACTTCTCCGCCATCCAGGGCGGGGGCTTCAAGGAGCTCCAGGAGAACGACCGCGTCGAGTTCGAGACCCAGGACGGCCCCAAGGGCCTCCAGGCCGCCAACGTGACGAAGCTCTGATCTTCGCCTGACGCACGGCTTCCGACGCCCCCGGTCCACACGGACCGGGGGCGTCGTCGTGTGCGCTTCCGCACGCCCCGCCGCGCACTGCGCCGCACTCCGCCGTACGCCCGTTCGACCGCGGCGCTGCGACACCACCGCAGGGCTGCACTGCGGTGATGTCGCTGAGGCGCGGTCCTCCGGGGTGGGCCTCGTCCTGGCCCTGCGCGTCAGGCCGCGCCCCGCCGACCCACGTGGCGACGCAACAGCAGCACCACGCCCAGGGCCAGCAGATACCCGGCCGCGACGACCGCGAAGCCGGCCCGGTAGTCGCCCGTGACGTCGCGCAGCACGCCCATCAGCAGCGGGCCCAGGGCGAAACCGGCGTACATGCCCATCGAGTTCGCCCCGGTCGCTCGGCCCAGCCGCTCGGCCGGCACCTCACTCAGCAGACCCGCGTTGATCACCACGTTGGCGCCCAGCACCGTCAGTCCGTGCACCGCGGCGCCCACCCACAGCAGGACCGGCAGATCCAGCAGGTCCGCTGCGAGGAACACCACGACGCCGGCCACGGCACCCAGGCAGATCACGGTCAGCAGGGTGGTGGGCCGGTCTCCGGAGCTCATCCGCCGGCTCCACCCGATCCGGGAGAGAACCCCCACCACCCCGGACACGGCCGCCGCGGCACCGCCGGCCACGAGCGTCATCCCCAGCGTCTCGACCGCGAACAGCGGCAGGTACGTGTTCGTGGCCTGCATGCCCAGGCCGGTGAGGAACGCGATCGCCGCGAAGAACCAGACCGTGGCCGGCAGGGGCGAGGTGTCCCGCCGTCGTCGTCCGCCGACGGGGCCGGTGGCCGGCGGCGGCGCCCCGGGCAGCGGCGGGGCGGCGACCAGCGCGAGCACCCAGAGCGCCCCGATGAGCACCGCGGCCCCCAGCGCGGCGCCCGTCCAGCCGAGGGCGAGGGACGCGTCCGGGAAGAACAGGCCGCCGACCAGCTGGGCCGCCTGCACGCCGGACTGCTTCACCCCGACCCACCCGATGCGCCTCTCCGGCGGCACCACGGTCCGGATGATCCGGTTCGTGGTGGGGTTGGAGATGGCCTGCGTGACGCCCGCGACGGCGGCCGCCGCGTACAGCACGGGCAGGGACGGGGCGACGGCGCCGAGCACGAGCGCCGCGGCGGTGCCGCCGAAGATGATGCTCAGCTGTGCGCGGGCGGACAGGCGGTCGGCGGCCCGGCCGAGGCCGAGCGAGGTGACGGCGGCCGCCGCGAACACGACCGTCATCACGGTGCCGAGCTGGCCCGAGGTGACGTCGAGCCGCTCCATCACGACCGTGGAGGAGGCGGAGACGCCGTAGTTGAACAGGGGCCCGGCGCCCATGGCCGCCAGCAGCACCCACAGCAGGGCCGTGGAGGGGCGGCGAGCGGCGGGCCCCTGTTCAACTACGGGGGTGACTGCGGGGGCGGGTCAGCCGACGCGGCCCTCGCCGCGGTGCTCGCCCTCCACGCGGCCGGTGGTCCCCCGCTGGGTGACCTCCTCGCCGTCCTGGCGCTCGGGCCGCTCGCCGGCCTCCGCCGGCAGGCCCTCGTTCTCGTCGGTGGGCGTCTCGCCGGCGGTGGCGGCGGGTGCCGGATCCTGCGGGGCCCGACGACGGCCGCCGTGCGGGGACAGCGACTCACCCTCACCCAACGAGCTGACGCGCGGCATCGGCGACGTCGTCAGCGGCACGGACTCGGTCTGCCGGGCGTCGACGAGCGTGGAGCCCGTCCCGGAGATTGGGGAGCCCTGCACGGGGGCGCCGGCCGCCTCGCGGCCCGGGATCAGCAGCTCGGAGCGCCACTGGGGGTCGCGCTCGGTGAGGTAGTCCACGCGGGCGTGCTCGCCGAAGTGGTCCGCGTCCGCCTCCTCCCAGTCCATGGCCCAGCCGGCGGGCGGGTCGTTGAGCAGCTCGTCCGTGCGCAGCCAGTGGTAGATGGACGCGTACGAGCGGGTGCTCAGGTGGTCCACGCGGCGGCGCAGCATGCGGGTGTTCAGCTGGGACGGATGCGTCAGGCCCATGGACGCCATGATCTGCACGGCCTCGCGCACGGTCAGGCGCTGGTAGTTGAAGACGCGGTTGCCCTTGTCCTCCACGTCGAGGGCGCGCATCAGACGCGGGTCCTGCGTGGCCACCCCCACGGGGCACTCGTTCGTGTGGCACTTCTGCGCCTGGATGCACCCGGTGGCCATCATCATCGCGCGGGCGGACATGGTGAAGTCCGCGCCCTGGATCAGACGCTTGACGATGTCCGAACCGGTGGCGACCTTGCCGGCCGCGCCGAGCTTGATCATGTGGCGCAGGCCGGTGCCCACGAGCGCGTTGTGCACGAGCATGAGGCCCTCGGTCAGCGGGGTGCCCACGCGGTCCGAGTACTCGAGCGGGGCGGCGCCGGTGCCGCCCTCGGAGCCGTCCACGATGATGAAGTCGGGGGCGATCCGCTCCTCCCAGATGGCCTTGGTCATGGCCAGCACGTCCACGCGGGAGCCCACGCAGAACTTGATGCCGATCGGCTTGCCGTCCGAGAGCTCACGGAGCTGCTCGATGAACTTGACCATCTCGCGCGGGGTGCGGAACGCGGAGTGGGACGCCGGGGACAGGCAGTCCTTGTCCATCGGGATCTCGCGGGCCTCGGCGATCTCGGGGGAGATCTTCTCCTTGGGCAGCATGCCGCCCAGGCCGGGCTTCGCGCCCTGGGAGATCTTGATGGTGATGCCCTTGACCTCGGGCAGCAGCGCCTTCTCGGCGAACTTCTCCGGGCTGAAGGTGCCGTCCTCGTTGCGGCAGCCGAAGTAGCCGGAGCCGATCTCCCAGAACAGGTCCGCGCCGTTGCCGCGGTGGTACTTGGTGAGGCCGCCCTCGCCGGTCTCGTGGATGAACCCGCCCAGACCGGCGCCCTTGTTCATGGCGATCACGGCGTTGGCGGAGAGGGAGCCGAAGGACATGGAGGAGATGTTCATCAGCGAGATGTCCACGGGCCGGCGGCAGTCCGGGCCGCCGATGCGCACCGTGGGGGGCTCCTCCGGCGGGTTGACCGGGGCGGTGGAGTGCAACAGGAACTCGTAGCCGATCTCCGCGGTGTCCCGCTCGGTGCCGAACGCCTTGTGGCTGTCCAGGCCCTTCGCGCGGGCGTAGACGATCGAGCGCGTGTCCCGGTCGAACGGCTTGCCGTCGAAGTTGCGCTCGATGAAGTACTGCTGGATCTCGGGGCGGATCGACTCGAGTAGGTACCGCATGTGGCCGAGCACGGGGTAGTTGCGGAGGATCGCGTGCCGCTTCTGGGTCATGTCCCACACGGCGAGCACGAGCAGCGCCACCAGGAGCACCGCCAGCACCCACCACGCGCCGCCGCCGATGGCGGCCACCAGCACGACGACGAGCGCGGCCAGCGAGAGGGTCGCGACGATCAGGAGTCTGTTGTTCACCCGACCATCGTGCCCTATATCACTCGAACGTTCATCCTCGCCGCACTGTGTCGAGGTCCCACGTGTGGGGCAGGGGCGTCCGGGCCGACGGCAGGGCCACGCTGCGCCGCCACTCGTGCAGCCACTCCGGCAGCGTCGGCTCCCCCGCGAGGTCGTGGCCGGCCGCCGCCGCGATCGCCCGGACCTCGTCGTTCTCCACGGGGCGGCCGTCCTTCTTGCGCAGGCGCGTGCAGATGTACGCGCGCACCGCGACGTCGCCGTCGACCACCACGCGCTGCTCGAACCACACCGCGCGCTCATCCAGGCCGATCATCCGCGTCTCCACGTCGAACCGCTGCCCCAGGGTCACCGAGCGGCGGAACGCAATCTGCTCGGCCTGCACCACGGGCGTCCAGCCGCGACGGCGGATCTCGTCCCACAGGCCGGTGCGGACCATCGCGTCGAAGCGGCCGAGGTCGAACAGCCCGAAGTACTGGCCGTTGTTGACGTGCAGGGCCAGGTCCACGTCCGTGGGCAGGGCGCGCATCGGCAGCGTCGTCGGCTCCCAGAGTCCGGCGCGCGGGCGGCGGCGGGCGCGGGCGACGACCCAGATCGTGCGGGGGATCAGATGCATCGGAGGTTCCTCCTCGGGGTCACAGGACCCCCTCGGTCAGATGGTCCGGCGTGCCGAACCGGTGGGCGGTCACGGACACGGCCTGTTCGTGCAGGAACGGCAGCAGCTCCACCTCGCCGGCGCTCACCACGGGGCCAGCGTAGACCGCCACGTCGGGGGTGTCGCCGAGCGCCGCGTGCAGCGCGCTCCGCGCCGCCTCGGCCGCCTCCCGGTCGCCGGTCCAGTCGGCGACGAGCCGGATCCGCGCGTCGCCGCCGCCCTCCGTCGCGGGCGGGATGAGGGCCAGCCGCCGGGCGCGGTCGTGGAACGCGGCGTCATCCTCGACGACGACGTCCACCGGCGCGGCCGTGCCGGCACCCTCCGTGCGGGCGGACCGGACCAGCTCCTCCACCCGGCCGCGCACGGCCTCGGCCGAGAGCCCGTCCGCGTCGGGCCCCTCCGCGGTGGGGGTCGGGCGCAGGCTCACGGTCATGGGCGCCCCGGCGCGCAGGCCGGCGGAGACGATGCGCAGCAGGTGGTCGGCGGGCCCCGAGTGCCGGCGCACGAGGACCGGGGTGGGGACGTGACGCAGCACGTTCCGCTCGGCCTCGAGCGCGGAGACGTCCGTGGCCACCCCGAACACGGTGGTCCACGCGTGGGTGTCGAGGGCGCGGGCGGTCTCGAGCCAGGACGCGCCCGCACCGTCGGCCACGGACCCGGGCCGCCCCTCTCCCCCGGCCCACGTGGGCGCGTCCTCCCAGTCCACGAGGCCGTGCAGGTAGTGCGGCCCGCCGGCCTTCGTGGTGGGGCCGACGACGGAACGCTTCCAGCCGCCGAAGGGCTGGCGGCGCACGATGGCCCCGGTGATGCCGCGGTTCACGTAGAGGTTGCCGGCGCGCACGCCGCGCAGCCACACGTCGATCTCCTCCCGGTCCAGCGAGTGCAGCCCGGAGGTGAGGCCGTAGTCCACGGCGTTCACGATCCCGATGGCCTCCTCGAGCGTCTCGGCCGTCATCACGGCCAGCACGGGGCCGAAGTACTCGGTGAGGTGGGCGTCGGCGCCGGGTCGGACGCCGGAGCGGATGCCCGGGCTCCACAGGCGACCCGTCTCGTCCAGCTGCCGCGGACGCAGGGCCCACCGCTCCCCCGGGCCGAGCTCGGTGAGCCCGCGGCGCAGCTTCTCGCCGGGGGCCTCGATCACGGGGCCCATCTCGGCGCGCGGGTCCGCGGGGTGCGCCACGTGCAGGGACGAGGCGGCGTCCAGCAGCTGCCGGTGGAAGCGCTCGGAGGTGCCCACGGAGCCGACGAGCACCACGAGGGAGGACGCCGAGCACTTCTGGCCGGCGTGACCGAACGCGGACTGGACCACGTCCTTCGTGGCCAGGTCCAGATCCGCGGACGGGGTCACGATCACGGCGTTCTTGCCGGAGGTCTCGGCGAGCAGGTGCAGGTCGGGGCGCATCCCCTTGAACAGCCGTGCGGTGTCCCAGCTGCCGGTGAGGATGAGCCGCTCGACGGCCGGGTCGGTCACGAGCGCCGCGCCGACCTCCGCCTCGTCCTCGTCCGCCAGCGTCACCAGGCGCACGAGGTCCGCGGGGTCGTGCCCGGCGAGCGGGCCGCGGTCGTCGAACAGCCCCGAGTCCCGCAGCCCGGCCACGATCAGCTCCCACGCGACCGCGCCCGTCCGCTCGGACTGCGGGGCCGGCTTGAACACCACGGGCGAGCCGGCCCCGAGCGCGGCGAGGACGCCCCCGACCGGGATGGCCACGGGGAAGTTCCACGGCGGGATCACCAGGGTCAGGCGGACGGGCACGGCGCGAGCGCCCTCCACCGCGTCCAGGCCGCGGGCCAGGCGCGCGTAGTAGTGCGCGAAGTCCACGGCCTCGGAGACCTCGGGGTCGCCCTGGTCCAGGGTCTTGCCGGTCTCGGCGGCGGCCACCTCCAGCAGGCGGGCCCGGCCGGCGTGCAGGGCCCGTCCGACGGCGTCCAGCGCGTCGGCGCGCTCGTGGCCGGTGAGCGAGCCCCAGCGGGCGCCGGGGTCGGCGGTGGCGGCGATGGCGGCGCGGGCGTCGTCGGCCGTGGTGGCGCGGTGGGCGCGGACGGTGTCCGTCCCGAGGTCCGAGCCCGGGACGGCCGCGAGGATCCGGCGGGCCCACTCCCGGTTGCCGGGCAGCGCGGGGTCCGTGTCCGGGGTGTTGGCGAAGCCGTCCACGGGGGCGGGGGTCGGCCCGTCCTCCCCGCGGGACCGGTCCTGGAGGCGGTTCGGACGGGGCACGGCCGCGTCCAGGTGGCGCAGCGAGGCGCGGAAGCGCTCCTCCTCGCGGGCGAACAGGTCCGCGTCCGCGTCCAGGTCGAACACGGCGGACATGAAGTTCTCCGGGGAGGCGCCCTCCTCGAGGCGGCGCACGAGGTAGGAGATCGCCACGTCGAACTCCTCGGGCCGCACCACGGGCGTGTAGAGCAGCAGGGCGCCGACGTCCGCCCGGACGGCGGCGGCCTGGCCGGTGGCCATGCCGAGGAGCATCTCGAACTCCACCGCGGCCGGGTCGAGGCCGCGGCGCTCGATCAGCCGGTGGGCCAGGGCCACGTCGAAGAGGTTGTGCCCGGCCACGCCGATGCGCACGTGGGCCAGATGCTCCGGGGTGAGCGCGTAGTTGAGCACGCGCTTGTAGTTGGTGTCCGCCTCCTGCTTCGAGCCCACCGTGGCCAGCGGCCAGCCCGTCAGGGAGGCCTGCATCCGCTCCATGGGCAGGTTGGCGCCCTTGACCACGCGCACCTTGACCGGGGCGCCGCCGGCGGCGACGCGGCGCGCGGCCCACTCCTGCAGGCGCACCATGGCCGCGAGCGCGTCCGGCAGGTAGGCCTGCAGCACGATGCCGGCCTCGTAGTCGCGCAGGCCCGGCTGCTCGAGCAGGGCGGTGAACACGTTGAGCGTGAGGTCGAGGTCGCGGTACTCCTCCATGTCCAGGTTGATGAAGGTGTCCCGGTCCCGGGCGAGCTCGAACAGCGGGGTGAGCCGCTCGGTGATGTCCGCGACGGCCTCGTCGAACGCGTAGGGCGCGTGCGGGGCGGTGGCGGCGGAGACCTTGACGGACACGTAGTCGACGTCGTCGCGGCGGATCAGCGCGGCGATGCCCTCGAGTCGGCGGTCCGCCTCGCCCTGGCCGAGGATCGCCTCGCCCAGCAGGTTGATGTTCAGCCGGGTGTGCTCGTCGCGCAGGGCCGCGATGGCCTTGCCGAGCTGCCGGTCCCGCGCGTCGACGATCAGGTGGGAGACCATGCGCCGCAGCACGCGGCGGGCCGTGGGGACGGCGATGCGCGGCACGAGCGGGGCGGCGCGGCCGCCGACGCCGAGGACGGCGCGCAGGGCCGGGGGCAGGAAGCCGGGGGCGCGGCCGGCGAGCTCCCGCAGCGCCCGGGCGGCGATCGCGGGGTCCTCGGGGCGGACCACGTGGTCCACGAAGCGCACGATGAAGTCGAGGCCGCCCGGCTCCTTCAGGGCGCCCGCCAGCTGGCGGGCCGCGAAGTCGGCCTCATGGTCGCGGGACTCGGCGAGCCAACGCCGCACCTGCGCGACGGCGTCGTCGGCGAGGGCGTGCAGGTCGGCGGGGTCGGGGATCCCGCCGGTCGCGCCGAGGACCCGGTCGAGATCGTCGTGGTCCTGGGCGGAGAACATCGCGGTCATGGCCGCACTCTGCACGTGTGCCGGGTCACAGGTCAAACCGCCGCGGCTTCCTGTCAGACGCCTATGCTCGATGGACATCCCCTCGCCGCGCGCCCGCGCGTCGCCGCCGTCTTCCCAGGAGCCCGTCCGCCATGGCCGCCGCCGACCCCGTCCCCACCGACGCGCGGGAGCGCCGGGACGTCGTCGTGCCCGTGTCCGGACCCGAGGACCCGCCCGAGCGGGCCTGGCTCGTCCTGCCCCACCGCCACCCGGTGCCGACGCTGCTGGGGGAGACGCGGGACGCCGTCGTGGGCCTGGCCGAGACGCTCGCCGCCGTGCTGCCGGTCACCGTGCTCGCCCACCCGCGCGACGCCGGGGCGGCGCGGCTGGTGCCCCCGGAGGTGGACCTGCTGCGCGCGCCCGTGGGCTCACCGCTGCTGGGCCGCACCGGGCCGAGCTTCATCCGCCGCCCCGAGGGCCTGGCCGCCGTCGCCTGGCGCAGCGCCGCGGGACTGACCGGGACCGGGCCGCTCGACGGCGCGGCCGCGACGGCCGTGGCGGAGGCGGCGGGACTGCCGCTGCTCACCCCCCTGCTGTGCGCCCCGCGCGGGGCCTGGGTGAGCGACGGCGAGGGGACGGCCGTGGTGGCCGCGGACCCCGTGCTGGACGGGCGGATCAACGGCGCGTGGACCCCCGGCCAGGTGGCCGCCGAGTTCGCCGCCCTGCTGGGGATCACCCGGGTGCTGTGGGTGCCGCCGGCACCGCGGCCGGACACCGGGCCGTGGGGCGGGCCCGGCCACCTGGCCTCGTGGGTGCGGCTGGGGGGCGACGGCGAGGCCGCCGTGCACTGGCGCGGCGACCGGTTCCACCCCGAGCACCCCTACGCGGCGGCGGCGCTGCGCTTCCTGCAGGGCGCCGACGACGCCGCCGGCCGGCCCCTGCGCGTGCGCACGGTGACCGGGGCGGCGCAGCCCGCCGCGTACGACCCGGCCGAGCGGGGCCCCCGCTCCCTCCTGGACACGCTGCCGCTGGGCGCTGCGGTGCTGCGGCCGGCGTTCGAGGACGCCGCGGGCGAGGAGGCCGCGGCCGCCGCGTGCGCGGCACTGCACCCGGGGCTGCCCCAGCTGTCGTTCCCCGCCCCGCCGCTGCTGCGGCTGGCCGGCGCGCTCAACGACCTGGTGCTGCTCCAGCCCCGCCCGTGACCTCGTCCGTCGCGGGACCGTCGTCGTCCCCGCCGTCCGCCGAGGCGCGGTCCTCATCTCCCCCGTGCGCGTCGGATCGCCAGGCCGCCGGGCGCAGCCGTTCCAGGAGCGAGGACTGACGGCGCTCCATCCCCTTCAGGTCCGAGGCGATGAGCGCGTTGATCCAGCGGGCGTTCGGGTCGGCGTCGATCAGCACGGCCTTGGCCAGCAGCGTGCAGGGCAGCGCGAGGATCGCGCCGAGCGGGCCGAGGACCCAGGCCCAGAAGAGCAGGGAGAGGAAGCTGACGGTGGGGATCACGCCGATCGCGTCGCCGGCCACCTTGGGCTGGATCACGGACTGCAGCACGAAGTTCAGCACCGAGTAGCTGACCACCACCCACAGGAAGTCGGACCAGCCGCCCGCCGCCAGGCCCAGGACGGCCGGCGGCAGCAGGCCGATGATGAAGCCGATGTTCGGGATGTAGTTGGTGAGGAAGCTGAGCACGCCCCACACGAGCGCGAGCGGCACGCCGATCAGCATGAGGGCGATCACGTCCAGCACCGCCACGATCAGGCCGAACACCGTGGTGACCACCCAGTAGCGGCGCACGCCCTGGGCGAACTCGACCAGGGCGTGGCCGAACTCGTGGCGGGCGGTGCTGAGCAGGCGGACGCGGCGTTCGACGTCCATCGAGTCCATCGCCAGGAAGAACATGCCCATGATCACGGTGACGAGCAGACCGAAGACCGCGTAGACGTTCGTGGCGATCTTCGTGATGGCGCTGACGGCCGTCCCGGTCACGGTGCTCATGTCGATCGAGGCCAGCTGCTGGGACACCATGTCCGGGGTCACGCCGCGCTCGTTGAGCCAGTGCGAGACGTCCAGGACGATCTGCTGGAAGCGGTCCGCGTACTTCGGCAGCTCCGCCACCAGCTCGAGGCCGGACCACACCATCATGCCCCCGAACACGGCCATCACCGCGACGACCAGCAGGACGGTGGTGGCGGCCCCGAGCACGGGGTGCAGGCCCCGGCGGATGAGCCAGGCCTGCAGGGGGTAGGCCACGATCACGAGGTTCAGCCCCAGGAAGACGGGCGCCGCTATGGAGGCGATCCCCTGGAAGAACTGCACCACCAGCACCAGGCCCGCGAGCGTCAGGACGATCACCAGCATGCGCGGCCACATGCGGTGGGGGCGGCGGATGTCCCAGTCGGAGGCGGGGCTGGACGAGGCGGGCGGCGGGGTCACCCCCGCGGGCTGTGCGGCGCTCACGCGGGCAGTCTATGCGCGGGCCGGACGGGGTAGGGTCGGGACCAGTCCACATCGACAGGGGAGCGCCCGCGCGGCGCTGAGAGTGCGGTCCGCCGCAGACCCTCGAACCTGCGCCGGTCCGCACCGGCGAAGGAAGTCGAGTCTCCCGGTCGACGTCGTCCCGGGATTCCGGTGGCGGCCTCGTCCCGGCCCCTCTGCCGTCCCAGAGGAGAACCGCCATGTCCCGCACCCCGCACCGCGCCCTCGCCGCCCTCTCAGTGGCCGCCCTCGCCCTCACCGGCTGTTCGGTGTCCGGCTCGTCCGGCGACGGGGCGTCGTCGTCCGCCGCCGGCGCCGGCGGCGAGCCGACGACGGTGACGATCATGACGCACGACTCGTTCAACCTGCCCCAGGAGCTCGTCCAGAAGTTCGAGCAGGAGTCCGGCTACACCCTGAAGACGACGGCCCCCGGCGACGCCGGCAGCGTGGTGAACCAGCTCCTGCTGGCCAAGGACGAGCCCACCGTGGACGGCGTCTACGGCGTGGAGGACCACTCGGCGCACCGCCTCGTCCGCGAGGGCGTCGTCGCCGAATACACCCCGCAGGACCTGCCCGCCTCCGCACAGGACCGGATGGTGGAGGACCGCATGACCCCGGTGGACCAGGGCCAGGTGTGCTTCAACACGGATCCGGCATGGTTCGAGGCCCACGACGTCGAGGCCCCCACCTCGATCGACCAGCTCGACGACCCCGAGTACGCGAAGCTGACGGTCGCCACCTCCCCCGTGGCCTCCTCCCCCGGCCTGGCGCTGCTCGCGGCCACCACGGAGAAGTACGGCGACGACGGCTGGCAGGACTGGTGGCAGGGCCTGATGGAGAACGGCGGCAAGATCGCCGACAGCTGGTCCGACGCCTACAACTCGGACTTCTCCGGCGGCGAGGGCAAGGGCCAGTTCCCGGTGGTGCTCTCCTACTCCTCCTCCCCCGCGTTCGCCCCCGAGACCGAGGTGATCGAGGACTCCTGCACCCCGCAGGTCGAGTACGCCGGCGTGCTCGAGGGCGCGAAGAACCCCGAGGGCGCACAGGCGTTCGTGGACTTCCTGCTCACCGAGGAGGTCCAGTCCGCCCTGCCCGAGTCGATGTACATGTACCCGATCGACGAGTCGGTGCAGCTGCCCGAGGAGTGGGCGCAGAACGCGCCGCTCGTCGAGGACGCCATCACCCCGGACCCCGCCCGCATCGACGAGCGCCGCGAGGACCTGCTGAAGGAGTGGACCGCCCTGGCCGAGGCCTCCCGGCGCTGATGTCCGCGCTCACCGAGGTCGCGGCCCCCGGCACGGACCTGCCGCGCCGGCGGGCCCGCGGCCGGGGGGACGGGCTCGGCCCGTGGTGGCTGGTGGCCGCCGTCCTGCCGGTCGCCTTCCTGCTCGTCTTCTTCGCGTGGCCCGTGGCGGCCATGCTCTGGCGCGGGATCGGCGGCGACGCCGACGCGTTCACCGGCGCCGTGGACCTCACCGCCTTCAGGGAGACCCTCGCCCGCGAGCGCACGTGGCGCATCCTCGGCCAGACGCTCGGGATGGCCGCCGCCGGCACGGTGGTCTCGGTGGCGCTCGGCCTGCCGACCGCGTTCGTGCTGCACCGGCGTCGCGTCCCGGGGCGGGCCGTGCTCCGCGCCCTCGTGCTCGTGCCGTTCGTGCTGCCCACGGTGGTGGTCGGCGTCGCGTTCCGCGCCCTGCTCGCCCCCGGCGGACCGCTGGGCTTCACCGGGCTGGACCAGACGACCACCGCCGTCGTGCTGGCCATGGTCTTCTTCAACGTGTCCGTGGTGGTGCGCCAGGTGGGCGCGCTGTGGAACGCGCTCGACCCGCGCCAGACCGAGGCCGCCCGCACCCTGGGCGCCTCGCCGTGGCGGGCGTTCCGCACCGTGACGCTGCCCCAGCTCGCCCCGGCGATCGCCGCGAGCGCGGCGCTGGTGTTCCTGTTCTGCGCGTCCGCGTTCGGCATCGTCCAGACGCTCGGCCGGCCCGGCTACGGCACGCTCGAGTCGGAGATCTGGGTGCAGACCTCCGTCTACCTGGACCTGCGGACCGCGGCGGTGTTCTCCGTGCTGCAGTTCGCGGTGGTGCTGGCCGCCGTCGTGGTCTCCGGCGTGACGGCGGCGCGCACCCAGCGGGCGCTGCGCCTGCGGGAGACGCCGCCGGCCCGGCTCACGCGCGCGGACGCGGTCCCGGTGGCCGTGATGCTCGCGGTGGTGGCGCTCGTGGTGGCGCCGATCCTGACGCTCGTGGTGCGCTCCTTCCACACCCGCCACGGCTGGGGGCTGGGCAACTATCGGCTGCTGTCCACGAGCGCGGGCAGCGGGTTCGTGGGCGGGTCGACGCCGGCCCAGGCGCTCGAACAGTCCCTGCGGGTGGCCGTGGACGCCACGCTCGTGACGCTCGTGGTGGCCGTGCCGCTGGCCCTGCTGCTGACCCGGCCCTTCCGTTCACGCGCGGCGCTGGTGGCCCAGCGGGCCCTCGACGGCGCCCTGCTCCTGCCGCTCGGCGTGTCCGCGGTGACCGTGGGCTTCGGCTTCGTCGTGTCCCTGCGGGCCGCGTTCCCGGAGCTGGCGGCCTCGGGCGTGCTCGTGCCACTGGCCCAGGCGGTGGTGGCGCTGCCGCTCGCGGTGCGGGCGCTCGTGCCCGTGCTCGCGGCGGTGGACCCGCGGCTGCGGGAGGCCGCACGCACCCTCGGGGCGGGCCCGTGGCGGGTGCTGGCCACCGTGGACGGCCCGTTCCTCGCCCGCGGCGTGGGCGTGGCCGCGGGCTTCGCCTTCGCGGTGTCCCTGGGCGAGTTCGGGGCCACGAGCTTCCTGGCGAGCCCGTCCGCGCCCACCCTGCCGGTGCTGATCGCCCGGCTGCTGGGCCGGCCGGGCGCGGACAACTACGGGATGGCGCTCGCGGCGGCCACGGTGCTGGCCGTGCTGAGCGCCGGGATCATGCTGGTGTGCGAGCGGCTGCGCCCCCGGGGCCCGGCCGGGGCGGGAGGTCTGTGATGACGCCGACGACGACGGGGGCCTCCCTCCGGCTGCGGGATGTGGCGATCCGCTATCCGGACGGCTCCACCCCCGTGCGGGGGACGGACCTGGACGTGGCCGCCGGGGAGATCGTGGCGCTCGTGGGCGCCTCCGGCTCGGGCAAGTCCACGATCCTGCGCGGGATCGCCGGGCTCGAGGACGTCGTGGCGGGCACGGTGGAGCTCGACGGGCGGGACGTGGCGGCGGTGCCGACGCACCGCCGGGGCGTGGGGATGGTGTTCCAGGACGGGCAGCTGTTCCCGCACCGGACCGTGGGCCGGAACGTGGCGTACGGCCTCGAGTCCGCCGGCTGGGACCGGGCCCGGCGGCGGGCACGCGTGGCCGAGCTGCTGGACCTGGTGGGCCTGACCGAGCTCACGGACCGGCCTGTGCAGCGGCTCTCCGGCGGGCAGGCCCAGCGCGTGGCGCTGGCCCGGTCGCTGGCCCCGGCCCCGCGGGTGCTCCTGCTGGACGAGCCGCTGTCCGCGCTCGACGCGGACCTGCGCCGGCGCCTGGCCGAGGACATCCGGGCGGTGCTGCGGGCGGCGGGGACGACCGGCGTCGTCGTCACCCACGACCTCGCGGAGGCCGCCGTGATGGCCGACCGCACCGTGCGCCTCGGCGCGGGGGGACGCATCGCGGCGGAGGAGGACGGCCCGGCGGTAGCCTCTCAGGCATGACCCCGCCCGCAC
>NZ_JABFNH010000024.1:222420-223369 GCF_017168435.1 Micrococcus sp. KRD070 | reverse complement strand
CGCCCGCACCCCGCCCCCGGCTGACCGCCCAGGACGTGGTGGACGCCGCCGTCGGGATCCTGCAGGACTTCGGCATGGGCGACCTGTCCATGCGGCGCGTGGCCGGGGTGCTGGGCGTGCAGGCCTCCGCGCTGTACTGGCACGTGCCGGACAAGCAGTCACTGCTGGCGCGGGTGGCGGACCGGATCGTCGCCGAGGCGGAGGAGACCGTGCGCGCCCGCCGCGTCACGGACCTGGCGGGCCGCGCCGAGGCCGCGGAGGCCGCCCTGCTGCGGCACCGGGACGGGGCGGACGTGGTGCTCTCCGCCCTCGCGCTCGGGCTGGGCGGCCTCGGCCTGCACCGTCTGCTCACCGAGGCGGCGGACACCCCGGAGGACGGGGAGCGGGCCCTGGCGCTGCTGCTGGGCACCGTGTCCCTGCGGCAGCAGCGCGCACAGGCGCAAGCGCTCGGCGTGGCGACCGGCCCGGACGTGCAGCGGCACCGCACGGACCCGCTCTGACCCCTCGTCCGACGCCGCCGCGCGGGAGGCCGAGGAGAGGAGACCTGCCTCCTCACAGGTGCGCTCGGTAAGGTCGCCCAGAGCAGAACAGGTCGGGACGGGTCGTCCCCTTCGTCCACGGCGATCCCGCCCGACCGCCGCAGTACCAGCATGGCCCGCCGGACCCGGCTCACAGTTCCGGCGCGGTCCCCTTCGACACAGCCGGCGAAGCCATGGGAGCACGGATCAACCACCCGCGGACGGTCGTGGACCGGACGCTGCATCACGACGTCGAGCCCGCACACCCCGCGGCGCTCGTCGACGTGGGCTGGGACTTCCGTGGCCCGGGCGCCAAGGCGGAGGAGCAGCACCGCCCGCTGCGCGTGGTCCGTGCCCGCCGGCCTCGGGGCACCCCGCGGGACCGGAACGGCGTCGACCTCACGCGCACCGGCCCCGTCGTCCCCCGCCCC
>NZ_JABFNH010000024.1:214434-222320 GCF_017168435.1 Micrococcus sp. KRD070 | reverse complement strand
TGTATAAGAGACAGCACCCGGATCCGCCGGGACGGCGTCCGCGTGGTGGCCAGCCCGCTGGCCATGCTGCCCGGCGTGGACCACGGCCCCGCCCTCCGCCTGGACCTGCATCCGACGACGGGGGGCATCGTCTACGTGGCCCGCGAGCTTGAGCTGCGCGAGCTCGGCGACGACGTCCGCGGCCACGTCTACACCGGGATGGTCGGCACGGCGCATCTGAGCGTCTTCTGGTCCACCGTCACCGTCGACCTGCCACCGGAGCGCCCGGTGATCGTGCGGCTGCGCTCGGACCGGGACGCCGAGCTGCTCTCCCTGCTCGAGGTCCTCGCCCCCGTGGACACGCGCGTGGTCTCCTACCGGCTCGACGAGTCCCCCGTGGGCACGCAGCGCTCCAGCTACCTGCTGCCGGACGTGGACCCGGAGACGGTCGCCCAGACGGGCGCGGCCCGGATCCCGCTCGAGGCCATCGAGGCCGCCCAGGAGGAGGAGGACGCGCTGCGCCGCTCCTCCGGCGTCTTCCTCTCCCGCCGCCGCACGGACCGCTTCCTGCGCCGCAACCTGCCCGGGGTGACCCACAGCCTCACGTTCGCGGACGAGGCGGACGTGACGGACGTGTACGTGGACGGCTCCGTGCTGCGCGGCTCCCGCATCGGCGGGGCGGCCGCCGTCGCCGGGCCGAGCATGTGGGCCGTGCAGGCCGTGCCCGGAGCCACGATGCCGCTCGAGGTGGAACTCGAGGCGCTCGTGCTGGGGCACGTGATCTGCGCGTGGGCGGGCACCCCCGGCGGCCGGGTCACCATCCACTCGGACTCGCGCGCCGCGCTGGCCATGCTCAACGCCGCCCGCCGCGAGCGGCTCACCCTCGGCGGCGCCCGGGGCGAGCGCATCCGCCGCACCCTGCGCCGTCTGCTGGCCGCCGTCGACCTGGCGCAGGCCGCGGACGTCCAAGTGGACACCACGTGGGTCAAGGGCCACGTGGGCGTGCACGGCAACGAACTGGCCGACGACCTCGCCCGGGCCGCCGCCCGCCACGCCAGCGTCGGCACCCCCGAGGGGGACCTGCCCGAGCGGATGGGGCAGCTGATCCAGCTCCGCGTCGAGGACGACGCCGCCGCCGGCTGACCCCGGCCCCGATTCCCCGTCCTCCGCCCCAGCCTCTAGGGTGGGGCTGTGGAAGCGACAGTGGAACAGATCACAGCGGCCGTCACGGCCCTCAACGACAAGTACTGGTACGTCGTGATGGCGCTGCTCTTCGTGGCCGGGGTGTGGTTCACCATCCGGACCGTGGGTGTGCAGGTGCGCATGCTCCCGGAGATGCTGCGGTCGGTGACGGCCAAGTCCCAGACCGGGTTCGAGAACGACGGCGTGAGCCCGTTCCGCGCCTTCACCATCTCGGCGGCCTCGCGCGTGGGCACCGGCAACGTGGCCGGCGTGGCGATCGCGATCGTGATCGGCGGCCCGGGCGCCGTCTTCTGGATGTGGCTGCTGGCCATCCTCGGCGGCGCCACCGCCTTCGTCGAGTCCACGCTGGCCCAGCTGTACAAGCAGAAGGGCGCGGACGGCTACTTCGGCGGGCCCGCGTACTACATCCGCGACGGTCTGGGCGCCAAGTGGCTGGCGGCCGTGTTCGCCGTCGCCATCACCGTGACCTACGGCTTCGTGTTCAACGCCGTGCAGTCCAACTCGATCTCCGAGTCCGTGCAGGCCAACTGGGGCGCGTCCTCCACCACCGCGTGGATCGTGGGCCTGGGCCTGGCCGCCCTCACCGGCCTCGTGATCTTCGGCGGCGTGCGCCGGCTCTCGGCCGTGACCAACGTGGTGGTCCCCGTGATGGCCACGTTCTACATCTTCCTGGCCCTGATCGTGATGGTCGTCAACATCACCGAGGTCCCGGGCATGATCGCGCTGATCGTGGGCCACGCCTTCGGCCTGCGCGAGGTCGCGGGCGCCGCCGTCGGCATGACGATGGTGATGCAGGGCGTGCGCCGCGGCATGTTCTCCAACGAGGCCGGCATGGGCTCCGCCCCGAACGCCGCCGCCACCGCGGCCGTCTCCCACCCGGCCAAGCAGGGCTTCGTGCAGTCCCTGGGCGTCTACTTCGACACCCTGATCGTGTGCTCAGCCACCGCGTTCATCATCCTGCTCTCCAACCCGGCCTACGGGCGCGGGGAGGCGCTCGGCATGCAGGTGACCCAGGGTGCGCTCCAGCAGGCCGTGGGCGCGTGGGCCGGCCCGGCGCTGACCGTCATCATCTTCTTCCTGGCCTGGTCCTCCGTGCTGGGCAACACCTACTACGGCGAGGCCAACATCCGGTACCTGGCCGGCCGCCACGCGGGCCCGGCCATCACCGTGTTCCGCGTGCTCGTGCTGGTGTGCGTGGTCGGCGGCGCGCTCGGCTCCGTGGCGCTGGTGTGGAACCTCGCGGACACGTTCGCGGCCCTCATGGCGACCATCAACCTCGTGGCGATCATCCCGCTGGGCGGGCTGGCCGTGAAGCTGCTCCGGGACTACGAGCGCAAGCTCAAGGCGGGCATGAATCCGGGCTTCCACATCTCCGACCTGCCCGAGGCGCGGAACGTGGCCCTCTGGAGGGACGAGCCGAAGACCTCCCCGCTCCAGGACTGACGCCCCCGCCCGCGCGTTTCGAGGCGGGATATCGACCCCATCCGGCTGCCGCGGGCGGCCGTGGGGTGGATATCCCGCCTCGATGCATGAGGAGGCCCGGTCTGGACACCGTGCGGGGGTCGGCGCCTAGGTTGAGGCGCACCCGACCGGCCACGCACGAGTGGCCGGCACGACGTCCGAGGAGGACACCATGGGCATCCTCTCCAGCCTCACCCGCACTCTCGGCGGCGGTGGCCGCCGCTCCAGCCGACCCACCATCGGTGCGCACATCGGCCGGTCCCCCGGCTTCGGCCGGCAGGCCCGCTCTCAGGGACGCCGGTCCAGCGGCCTGGGCGGTGCCCTCCTGGGCACGCTCGGCGGTCTGGCGCTGCGTGAGCTCTCGCGCCGCGGCGCCGGAAGCACGACGCGCGGGCGCAGCTCCGGTGCGTACCGCGGCGGCTTCGGGCCCTCGGCCCGGTCCACGGGCGGCCTCGGCACCGGCCTGCTGGGCGGGCTGCTCGGCGGGGCCCTCGCCTCCCGCGGCCGGTCCGGTGCCGCCGGCCGACGCACGGCGGGTGGCCGCCGGACCATGGGCGGCGGCTTCTGACCGCTGCGACGGTGCGGAGTCGCCGCTGAACGGCATCACCGCGGAGCGGACACGACCACGGGGCGGGCACCGACGGATCGGTGCCCGCCCCGTGGTCGTGGTGTGCCGGTGGCGTGCCCGAGGGGTCTGCGCCGCGGCTCAGCCGAGGCCGGCGACGCGGCCCAGGATGAACAGCAGGACGCCGATGACCACGAGGGCGATGATCAGCCCGAGCACGATCTTGCCCGCCGAGCGCTCGCCGGTCTGCTCCACGTCCATGCCCGGGTTGCTCGGGCCGACGCCTGCGCCCTCGGCTGGGGGCGTGTCGCCGTCGAACGCGGCACCGGAGGTCTCGTCCGTCGCCTCGCGTGCGCGCCGGGCGTCCTGGGGGTCGGGGGTGTGCGGGGTGGCCATGGCCGGTTCCTCTCGTCTCGGCGGCACGGGTGCATGCCGCTGGTCCTTACGCTAGGCCCGGGGCAGGGGGTCCTGACCAGGGTATGGCGACGCCCGCCCCAGCGCTTTCGTAGCCGAAACGGCGCGCCCCGAGCCGCTTTCGTTGACGAAACGGCGCTCCTCCACGCCGCCGCGACGGATCCCGTCACACTCTTGATCGTTGGATGTCCAAGCAATAGCGTGATCGGCGTCACGTCCCCGCCGTCCGGAGGAGCCCCCATGCCCGAGGCCTACATCATCGACGCCGTCCGCACCCCCGTGGGTCGCCGAGGGAAGGGGCTCGCCGGTGTGCATCCCCTCGACCTGGCGGCCGCGCCGTTGCGCGAGCTCGTCGGCCGCCAGGACATCGACTCAGCCGAATACGACGAGGTCATCCTCGGCTGCATCGACCAGCTCGGCCCGCAGGCCATGGACGTGGCGCGCAACGCCTGGCTCGCGGCCGGGCTCTCCGAGGACGTCCCCGGCACCACGGTCGAACGCCAGTGCGGCTCCGGCCAGCAGGCGGTCCACTACGCCGCGCAGGCCGTCATGAGCGGGACGGCGGACCTCGTCGTCGCCGGTGGCGTCCAGTCCATGAGCGCGATCCCGCTCTCCCGGTCCAACACGGCCGCCCGCGATCTCGGCTTCCCCGACCCGTTCACCGGCTCCGAGTCCTGGGCCGCCCGCTACGGGAGCGAGGAGATCTCCCAGTTCCGCGGGGCCGAGATGATGGCCCGGCACTGGAACCTGGACCGTGACGCCCTGGAGGAGTTCGCGGTGCGCTCCCACGAGCGTGCGCTCGCCGCCCAGGCCGACGGTCGCTTCGACCGCGAGATCCTACCCCTCGCCGGCCTCACCGCGGACGAGGGCCCCCGCACCCCGGACGCCACGAAGATCGCCTCGCTCGACCCGATCGTCCCCGGCGGGCTGCACACCGCCGCCACCGCCTCCCAGATGTCCGACGGCGCGGCCGCCCTCCTGCTCGCCTCCGAGGAGGCGGTGCGCCGCCACGGCCTCACCCCGCGAGCCCGCATCCACCACCTCTCCGCCCGCGGCGCCGACCCCGTCATGATGCTCTCCGCCCCGATCCCGGCGACGGCGTACGCGCTCGACCGCATGGGCCTGACCATCGACGACATGGACCTCGTGGAGATCAACGAGGCGTTCGCCGCCGTCGTGCTGGCCTGGTTGACCGAGACCGGCGCCGATCCGGCGAAGGTCAACGTCAACGGCGGGGCGATCGCCCTGGGCCACCCCATCGGCGCCACCGGCGCCCGCCTGATGACCTCCCTGCTGCACGAGCTCGAGCGCACGGGCGGCCGCTACGGCCTGCAGACCATGTGCGAGGGCGGCGGCCAGGCCAACGTCACCGTGATCGAACGTCTCTGACCCATCCCCCGGAGGTTTCCATGCCCGACCAGATCACCCACCCCACCGACGCCGGCCACCTCTCCCCCGCCCCGGAGGACACGATCGGCCGCGTGTTCGCACGCGCGGTCGCCCGCTCCCCGCAGGCCGTCGCCCTGCGCTTCGAGGACCGCGACTGGACCTACGCCCAGCTCCGGGACGGAGCGCACCGCGTGGCCCGCCGCCTCCAGGACACCGGCCTGCCGGCCGGCACCCGGGTGGCCGCCTACGCCACCAACTCGGACGCCTACGCGCTGCTCTTCCTCGCCTGCGTCACGGCCGGCTACGTGCACGTGCCCGTGAACTTCGCGCTCAAGGGCGGCGAGCTCGCGCACGCCCTCGAGGACTCCGGCGCGGAGCTGCTCGTGGCCGACGCCGGCATGCTCGAGCGGGTCGACCAGGTCCGGGCCGAGGGCCGCGCGTCGGCTCTGCGGCACGTGTGGACCATGCTCCCCGCCGGCCACGCCGAGCCCTCCGTGCTTCAGACCGCCCAGGACGAGACGTTGGACGCCGCCGCCCCGGAGGCGGAGGTGTCGGCCACCGACCTGGCCCAGCTGCTCTACACCTCCGGCACCACCTCCACCCCCAAGGGCGCCATGATGTCCCACCGGGCGCTCGTGGCGGAGTACCTCTCCTCGATCATCGCGCTGGACTTCACGGCCGAGGACCGCCCCCTGGTGGCCATGCCGCTGTACCACTCGGCCGCGATGCACGTGTTCCTGCTCCCCTACCTGAGCCTCGGCGCCACGGTGCGCCTGCTGGCCGCCCCGGACATCCCCCGGATGCTCGAGCTCGTGGAGACCGAGCACATCGGCTCCCTGTTCCTGGCGCCCACCGTCTGGGTGCCGCTGGCGAACCATCCGGACCTGGCCACGCGTGACCTCTCCTCGCTGCACAAGGCCCAGTACGGGGCCTCGATCATGCCGGTGACCGTGCTGCAGCGCCTCCGTCAGAGTCAGCCGGGCATCGGCTTCTACAACTGCTTCGGCCAGTCCGAGCTGGGCCCGCTGTGCACCGTGCTGCGCCCCGAGGAGCACGACGCGCGGCCGGCCTCATGCGGCCGCCCCGTGTTCCACGTGGAGGCGCGGGTGATGACGGCCGACGGCGCCCCCGCCGCGCCCGGCGAGCCCGGCGAGATCCAGTACCGCTCGCCGCAGCTGCTCTCCGGCTACTGGAACCGCCCGGACGCCACCGCGGACGCCTTCACCGACGACGGCTGGTTCCGCTCCGGCGACCAGGTCACCCAGGACGCGGCCGGCTACATCCAGGTGGTGGACCGCATCAAGGACGTCATCAACACGGGCGGCGTGCTGGTCGCCCCGCGGGAGGTCGAGGACGCGATCTACGAGCTCGACGAGGTGGCCGAGGTCGCCGTCATCGGCCTGCCGGACGAGCGCTGGATCGAGGCGGTGACCGCCGTCGTCGTGCTCAAGGAGGGCGCCGAGCTGACCGCGGAGACCGTGCGCACCCACGTGAAGGAGCGCCTGGCAGGCTTCAAGGTGCCCAAGCGCGTGGACTTCGTGGCGGAGCTGCCGCGGAACCAGTCGGGCAAGCTGCTCAAGCGCGCGCTGCGCGCCGAGCGGACGCAGGAGGCCCGGTGACGCGCAGGCAGAAGCCGACCTACGACGTCGTCACGCCCCTGGACGTCGACTACCTGGACGCGTTCGGGGAGGCGACGGAGGAGGACCGCGCGCACTGGGACCGCGCCCGTGCCTACGGCCGGGAGGTGCTCGAGCGGATCGACGGGCACTGGGACCGGGCGGAGTACCCGTTGGACCTGGTGGCGCGGGCGGGCGAGCTCGACCTGCTCACCGACGGGCTGGAGGTGCCGGGGCACGCGGTGATGTCGCCGTTGGCCGCGGGCCTGGTGGCGATGGAGATCTCCCGCGCGGACGGGTCGATGGCGGCCGCGGCGGCGGTGCAGGGCGGGCTCGTGCTGCGCGCCCTGGTGCACTGCGCGAGCCCGGAGCAGAAGGAGCGGTACCTCGAGCCGGTGGCGCGCGGCACGCTGCCGGGCGGGTTCGCGCTCACGGAGCCGCTGCACGGTTCGGACTCGGTGTCCCTCGAGACGTCCGCGCGGCCCGACGGCGCCGGCGGCTGGGTGCTGAACGGCGCCAAGAAGTGGATCGGCAACGGGGCCGCCGGGGGCATCACGATCGTGTGGGCGCGCGACACCGAGGACGGCCAGGTCAAGGGGTTCGTGGTGGAGCAGTCCACGCCCGGCTACGAGGCCGAGGTGATCACGGGCAAGGGCGCGCTGCGGGCCATCCACCAGGCGGAGATCACGCTGACCGACGTGCGGGTCGGCGACGACGCCCGGCTGCCGGACGTGGCGACGTTCAAGGACGCCGCGCGCGTGCTGGTGGCCACCCGCGTGAACGTGGGCTGGTCCGCGCTGGGCCACGCCACGGCGATGTTCGAGGCCGCGCTCGCCTACGCCCGGCAGCGCGAGCAGTTCGGCAAGCCGCTGGGAGCGCACCAGATGGTGCAGGAACGGCTCGCGCAGATGCTGGACGAGGTGACCGCCATGCAGACCCGCTGCGTGGCCGTGGCCCGCCTGCAGGCGGCGGGGCGGCTGCGTGACGAGCAGGCCTCCCTGCTGAAGTACGCCTGCACCCGGGGTGCGCGGCGGGTGGCGCAGATCGCCCGGGACATGCTCGGCGGCAACGGCATCCTCCTGGAACACCGGGTGATGCGGCACTTCGCCGACGTCGAGGCGCTGCACACCTACGAGGGCACCGAGTCCGTGCAGGCGTTGATCCTCGGCCGGGACCTGACCGGGATGAGCGCGTTCGCGTGAGCCCCGGCCGGCCGCTCTCGTGCCCGGCACCCGCCCCCCACCTTCCGACCCCAGGAG
>NZ_JABFNH010000024.1:201446-214334 GCF_017168435.1 Micrococcus sp. KRD070 | reverse complement strand
CTCCCACACCCCCGCCACGCCCTGGCCCGCCCTCGCACAGGCGCTGGCCGAGGCGGGGATCGCGGCCCACGTCCACGGCGCGGCCCCGGCCGACGGCGTCACGGGGGTCAGCCTCGACTCGCGTGTCGTGCGCCCGGGCGACCTCTACGTCGCCGTCCCGGGGGCGCACGCCCACGGTGCCGCGTTCGCGGCCACGGCGCTGGAGGCCGGCGCCGTCGGCGTCCTGACGGACGCGGCGGGCCGCGCGCTCTTGGCGGAGCAGGGCCTGGCCGACGTCCCGGTGCTCGAGGTCGACGCCGTGCGCACCGCCGCCGGCACCGTGGCGGCCCGCGTCTACGGCGGCGGGGGCGACGCCGGCCCGCGCCTGCTCGGCGTGACCGGCACCAACGGCAAGACCACCACGAGCTTCCTCGCCGCCGCCCTGCTCGAGGCCCTGGGGCGCCGGTCGGGCATCGTGGGCACGATCCTGATCCGCGCGGGGGAGCGGGAGGTCCCCTCCACGCTCACCACGCCCGAGGCCACCCAGCTGCACGCCCTCATGGCGCTCATGCGCGAGGAGGAGGTGGACACCGCCGTCATGGAGGTCTCCTCCCACGCCGTGGCGTACCAGCGGATCGCCGGCCTGCGCTACGCGGTGGCCGGGTTCACCAACCTGACCCAGGACCACCTGGACATGCACGGCTCGATGCAGGAGTACTTCGCGGCCAAGGCCGGTCTGTTCGACCCCGCCCGCACCGACCACGCCGTCATCACGCTCGACGGCGGCGAGGGGCCCCGCTGGGGCGTCGCCATGGCCCGGGCCGCCGGCGCTCCCGTCACCACGCTCGCCCTCGGGCCGGCCGCGCCGACGCCGGGCGCCCTGGCCGAACACGACCCCGGCCTCCGGGCGGACTGGGAGGTCGCCGAGCTCGCGCCGGACGGCCTCGGCCATCGCTTCACGCTGCGCCACGCGGCCACGGGCCGGGAGCTGCGGGCCTCCGTCGGTCTGCCGGGCCGCTTCAACGTGGCCAACGCGGCCCTCGCGGTCCTGCTCGTGCTGCACGCCGTGGGGGAGGAGCACCTGGACGCGCTCGCCGCCGTCCTGGACGTGCCCGCGGGCGAGGGCCCTCTGGCCGCCGCCGTCCCGGGACGGATGGAGGTCGTGGGCCGCGAGCCGGACGCCGTCGTCGACTTCGCGCACAACCCGGACGGCATAGTCCAGGCGCTGCGCTCCCTCGCCGACGCCCGGGCGGCGGCCGGGACGCGCGGCCGCACCCTGATCGTGTTCGGCTCCGCCGGTGACCGTGACCGTGACAAGCGGCCCGTGATGGGCGCGATCGCGGCCCGGGCGGCGGATGTGGTGATCGTCACCGACGACACCCCCCACTCGGAGGACCCGGCCCCGATCCGTGCCCACATCCTCGCCGGCGCCCGCGCCGAGGCCGACCGCATCGCGCGGGAGGAGGGCCGCACGGTCGTGATCGAGGAGGTGGCCGACCGTGCCGCGGCCATCCGCCGCGCCGTGGAGCTGGCGGGGCCGCAGGACGGCATCCTCCTGGCCGGCCGCGGGCACGAGACCACGATGGACTACGACGGCGAGCTCGTCCCGCTGGACGATCGGGTGGCCCTCCGCGAGGCCCTGGCAGCCCGTGTCGCGGCGGCCTCCGCCTCGGGCTCCGGCCCCGCCCGCGAGGGTAAGGTCATCGAGTCATGATCGCTCTCACCGCAGCCCAGATCGCCGAGGCCGTGTCCGGCACGCTCTCGGCCACCCTCGACCCCGCCACCGTGCTGGTGCACGTCACCCCCGACTCGCGGGAGGTCACCGCCGAGGGCACGCTCTACGTGGCGAAGCCGGGGGAGCGCGCCGACGGCCACGACTTCATCGACGCCGCGCTGGGCGCCGGCGCCGCCGCTGTGCTCGCCGAGCGCGCCACGCACGCCCCCGACGGCGCCGCGCACCCGGCGATCATCGTCGAGGACGCCGTGCTCGCGATGGGCGCGCTCGCCCGGGAGGTCGTGCGCCGCATCCGGGGGCACTCCCCGACCACCGTCATCGGCATCACCGGCTCGGCCGGCAAGACCACCACCAAGGACCTGCTCGCCGCCCTGATGGCCACCCAGGGCCCCACCGTCGCACCGGTCGGCTCGTACAACGGCGAGGTCGGCGTGCCGCTCACGGTGTTCCGGGCGGAGCTGGACACGCGCTTCCTCGTGGTCGAGATGGGCGCGGACCACGTCGGCAACATCGCGTACCTCTGCGACATCGTGCGCCCGGACATCGGCGTCGTGCTCATGGTGGGCACCGCCCATGCGGGCAGTTTCGGCGGCGTGGCGAACATCGCGCGCACCAAGGGCGAGCTCGTGGAGGCCCTCGGCCCCGACGGCGTCGCCGTCCTCAACCTCGACGACGAGCGTGTCGCCGGCATGGCGGCACGGACCGCCGCCCCGATCACCTGGTTCACCGCGGACGAGCGGGGCGTCGCCCGCGCGGCCGAGGACGTGGCCGCCGGCCGCGCGTCGGGACTCGTCGCCGCACGGGACGTGCGAGCCGACGACCAGGAGCGCCCCGTCTTCGACCTGCAGGTCGGGACGGATGAGGCCGCCGTGCGGCATCCGGTGGCCTCCGGACTGACCGGCCTGCACCACGTGCACAACGTGCTGGCCGCCGCCGCGGCCGCCCACGCCGCCGGCATGGACCCGGCCGAGATCGCCCGTGGTCTCGACGGGCTCGGGCCCGCCAGCCGCTTCCGGATGGAGCGCACCGACCGCGCGGACGGCGTCACGATCATCAACGACGCGTACAACGCCAACCCCGAGTCCATGCGCGCCGCGCTGCGGACGCTGGCCACCCTCGGCCGCTCCAGCGGCCGCCGCACCTGGGCCGTCCTGGGGGAGATGCTCGAGCTCGGCGATGCCCGCGTCCGTGAGCACACCCTCGTGGGCGAGTCCGTGGTGCGCCTGAACATCGCCCAGCTGCTGGTGGTGGGCGCCGGAGCCCGGCCGCTCTACATCGGCGCCCTCAACGAGGGCAGCTGGGGCGAGGAGGCGCACTTCGTCGACGACGCCGCGCAGGCCGAGGCGTTCCTCGCCGAGCACCTGCGCCCCGGCGACCTCGTCCTCGTCAAGTCCTCCAACGGCGTCGGGCTCGCGGCCCTCGGCGAGCGCCTCGCCACGGCCGACGCCGTCGCCGCCCCCTCCGCCTCCCCGAAGGAGTCCCGACCGTGATCGGACTGCTCATCGGCGGCGTGCTCGGCCTGGTCCTCTCGGCCGTCGGCACCCCGCTGTTCATCAGGTTCCTCGTCAAGCGCGGATACGGCCAGTTCGTCCGCGACGACGGCCCGACCACCCACAAGACCAAGCGCGGCACGCCCACGATGGGCGGCGCGGTCATCATCGGCTCCATGGTGCTGGCGTACCTGATCACCCACGGGCTGCTCGCGGTGCTCGGCGTCGACTTCGGCGGGCCCACGGCCTCCGGCCTGATCCTGCTGCTGCTCACCGTGGGCATGGCCTTCGTCGGTTTCGTGGACGACTTCACGAAGATCACGAAGCAGCGCTCGCTCGGCCTGACGCCGCGCGGCAAGATCATCCTCCAGGCCCTGATCGGCACCGCCTTCGCCGTCCTCGCCCTGAACTTCCCGGACGAGCGGGGCCTGACCCCCGCCTCGACGGCGATCTCCTTCGCCCGGGACATCCCGTGGCTCGACCTGGCCTTCGCCGGACCCGCGATCGGCGTCATCCTGTTCGTGATCTGGTCGAACCTCATCACCACCGCCACCACGAACGCCGTGAACCTCACGGACGGCCTCGACGGGCTCGCCACGGGCGCCACCGCCATGATCACGGGCGCCTACGTCCTGATGTCGCTCTTCCAGTCGAGCCAGTCCTGCGCGCTCGAGGGCACCCGCGGCTGCTACGAGGTCCGCGACCCCATGGACCTGGCCCTGCTCGCGGCGATCCTCACGGGCAGCCTGCTGGGCTTCCTCTGGTGGAACACCTCGCCGGCCAAGATCTTCATGGGGGACACCGGCTCCCTGGGCCTGGGCGGCGCCCTGGCCGGCTTCGCGATCTTCACGCGCACCGAGATCCTGGTGGCCGTGCTGGCCGGCCTCATGGTCGCGATCACGCTCTCCGTCATCATCCAGGTGGGCTGGTTCAAGGTCTCCGGCGGCAAGCGCGTGTTCCTGATGGCGCCGCTGCAGCACCACTTCGAGCTCAAGGGCTGGGCCGAGGTGACCGTCGTGGTCCGCTTCTGGCTGCTGTCCCTGATGTGCGTCACCGTGGGGCTCGCGATCTTCTACGGCGACTGGCTCATCCGCCAGGGCGGCCTCGCGGGGGTGACCCCGTGACCGGCCCCGCGTCCGACGCCGCGCTCGCACCGGTGCGCCGGCCTCGCGCCGACACCGCCCGCACCGCCGACCTCACGTCCTGGGACGCCCCGGGGTGGGCCGGCCTGCGCGTCGTCGTCACGGGCCTGGGCGTCACCGGCTTCTCCGTGGCCGACACCCTGGCCGAGCTGGGCGCCGCCGTCGTGGTGGTGGACGGCGATGACGGCCCCGAGAACCGGGCGCGTGCGGAGACCCTGCGGATCGTGGGGGTCCGCGAGGTCCTGCTCGACCGGGCGGCCACGCAGGTGCTGCCCGAAGTCGACGGCGCCGCCGCGGACCTCGTCGTGACCTCCCCGGGCTGGCGGCCGGACCAGCCGCTGCTGATGGCCGCCCATGCGGCGGGCCTGCCGATCTGGTCCGACGTCGAACTGGCCTGGCGGCTGCGCGAGCGCGCCGGCCGGAAGACCGCCGACTGGGTGTGCCTGACAGGCACGAACGGCAAGACGACGACCGTGACGATGGTCGAGGCCATCCTGCGGGCGGACGGCCGTCGGGCGGTGGCCTGCGGCAACGTCGGCACCCCCGTGCTCGACGCGATCCGCGACCCGGAGGGCTTCGACGTGCTCGCCCTCGAGCTCTCCAGCTTCCAGCTGCACTGGACGCACGGCCTGGCCCCGGCGTCATCGGCGGTGCTGAACCTGTCCGAGGACCACGTGGACTGGCACGGCTCGATGGAGGAGTACGCCGCCGCCAAGGGCAAGGTGTACGCGAACACGCGGGTGGCCTGCGTGTTCAACGAGCAGGACCCGCTGACCCGCACCCTCGTGGAGCGCGCGGACGTCCAGGAGGGCTGCCGCGCGATCGGCTTCACCACGGACACCCCGGGCCTGTCCGACATCGGCGTCGTGGACGGGATCCTCGTGGACCGTGCGTTCCTGGACAACCGGCGCCACGAGGCGATCGCCCTGGCCGAGCGCGCCGACCTGGGCCCGGTGGCGCCGCGCCACACCATGGCCAACGCGGCCGCCGCGGCGGCGCTGACCCGGGCCGTCGGGGTGAGCCCCGCGGCCGTGGCCGAGGGCCTGCGCTCCTACGACCGCGGGGAGCACCGCATCCAGCTCGTGGCCACCTCCCGCGACATCATGTGGGTCAACGACTCCAAGGCGACGAACCCGCACGCCGCAGACGCGTCGCTGGCGGCGTTCAGCTCCGTGGTGTGGCTGGCCGGCGGCCTGCCCAAGGGCGTGACCTATCACGAGCTGGTGGCCGCGCACGCCCACCGGCTCCGGGCGGTGGTGCTCCTGGGCAGGGACACCTCGGCCCTGCGCGCGGCCCTGGCCGCGCACGCCCCGGACGTCCCCGTCCACGCCCCCCTCGCCGCGGCCGACGGCACCGGCCCCGCCGACGGCGCGGCCGTGATGACCGAGGCGGTGCGCGTGGCCGACGGCCTGGCCCGCCCCGGCGACACCGTGCTCATGGCGCCCGCCGCGGCGTCGATGGACCAGTTCCGCTCCTACGCGGCCCGCGGCGACGCATTCATCGAGGCCGTCGCCGGGCTGATGCGCGAGCACGGCTGGGACGTGCACGACGACGCCGCCCCCGACACCGACTGACCCGCCGCCCACCCGACCGTCTCGCTTCCCCCGTGAGGAGGGCCATGTCCCCGATCGAGCTCCGCCCGGTCCGCCCCCGCGCGGACGACGACGCCCCCGAGCACCGGGAGCGTCTCCTGCACCGGATGTGGCGGGTCCTGGAGGGTCGCCGCGCCCTCGACCTGTCGGTCCTGCTCATCAGCGGCTGCACCGCCCTGCTCACCGTGCTGGGGCTCGTGATGGTGCTCTCCTCGTCCTCCGTCGAGGCGATCGGCACCGGCGGCGGCTCGTACGCCCTGTTCCTGCGCCAGAGCGCCTGGGCGGTGGCGGGCGTGGCGGCCCTGCTCGTGTTCTCGCGCCTGCCGGTGCGCGTCTTCAAGGCGCTCGCCTGGCCGGCGTTCGGCGTGGCCGTGATCCTGCTCGCGCTGGTCGCGTTCTCCCCGCTCGGCGTCACCGTGGGCGGCAATCGCAACTGGCTGGGCATCGGCGGGTTCCGGATGCAGCCCTCCGAGGCCGCCAAGCTCGCCCTGGCCCTGTGGGCGGCGGCGGTCCTGGAGCGCAAGCACCGCCTCGTCACCCAGGTGCGGCACGCGCTGATCCCGGTGCTGCCCGGCGGCCTGCTGCTGCTGATCCTGGTGATGGCGGGCAGCGACCTCGGGACCGCGATCATCCTCGCGATCGTGCTGGCCACGGTGCTGTACGTGGCCGGCACCCACTGGGGGGTCTTCCTCACCTTCCTGGCGCTGAGCATGCTGGGCATCCTGGCCCTGACCCTCCTCGCCCCGCACCGCATGGTCCGGGTGCAGGCCTGGATGGGGGACTGCTCCGACGCCACCGACCCCTGCTTCCAGCCGGCGCACGGGATGTACGCCCTGGCCTCGGGCGGCTGGTGGGGCGCGGGCCTCGGCCAGTCCCGCCAGAAGTGGAGCTACATCCCGGAGGCCGAGAACGACTTCATCTTCACCATCCTCGGCGAGGAGCTCGGGCTCGTGGGCACGCTGGTGGTGCTGCTGGCCTACCTCGGCCTGGCGATCGGCATCTACCGCGTCGCCGCCGGGACCACGTCCACGTTCATCCGCCTGTCCACGTGGGGGATCCTGGCCTGGCTGGTGGGCCAGGCGGCCGTCAACATCGCGATGGTCTCCGGGATCATCCCCGTGGTGGGCGTCCCCCTGCCCTTCATCTCCTATGGTGGTTCCGCGCTCACCCTGTCCTTGAGCGCGGTCGGCATCGTGCTGGCCTTCGCCCGTCACGAGCGCCGCCGTGCCGCGCAGCCGGACGCCCGCCCGCAGGCGGACGAGCCGGACACCGACCCCCTCCCCGCTCCAGGAGCCCCGATGACGCAGACCTCTCATCCCTCCGGACCCCTGCGGGTGGTGCTGGCCGGCGGCGGCACCGCCGGCCACATCTCCCCGATGCTCGCGATCGCCCGCGCCCTGGAGGACGACGGCGGCGGCCCCGTCGAGTGCACCATGGTCGGCACCGCCTCCGGCATGGAGACGCGTCTCGTCCCCGAGGCGGGCTACGAGCTCGACCTGATCGACCGGGTCCCGATGCCGCGCCGCCCGTCGATGGACGTCGTCCGCTTCCCGGCCCGCATGCGCGCCGCGGTCGCCACGGCGGCCCGGATCCTGCGGGACCGGCGCGCCGACGTCGTCGTGGGCGTGGGCGGCTACGTCGCCACCCCCGTGTACCTCGCCGCGTTCCGGGCCGGTGTGCCCGTGGTGGTCCACGAGGCCAACGCCCGCCCCGGCCTGGCCAACCGCATCGGCGCCCTGCGGGCCACGCACGTCGGCACCGCCCTGCCGGACACCCGCCTCCGCGGCGCCCGCTGGGTGGGCATGCCGATGCGCCCCGAGATCTCCGGCCTGGACCGGGCGGCCGCCGGCCGTGCCGCCCGTGAGGCCCTCGGCCTCGACCCGGACCGGACCACCGTCGTGGTGACCGGCGGCAGCTCGGGTGCGCTGGCCGTGAACCGCACCGTGCGCGCCGCGCTGGGCGACCTCCTCGACGCCGGTCTGCAGGTCTTCCACCTGACCGGGCGGGACAAGGCCCTCACCGAGGACGACGGCAGCCTCCTGGTCCGGGACGGCTACGTCCAGCGGGAGTACCTGGCGGGCATGGAGCAGGCCTACGCCGCCGCCGACCTGATCGTCGCCCGCTCGGGCGCCGGCACGGTCTGCGAGGTGTCCGCGGTCGGCCTGCCCGCCGTCTACGTCCCCCTGCCCATCGGCAACGGCGAGCAGGCGCTCAACGCCCGCCCCGTGGTGGAGGCGGAGGGTGCGCTGCTCGTCCGCGACGACGCCTTCGGGCGCGCGTGGGTGCAGCGTCAGCTGATCCCGCTGGCGACCGACCCCGAGCGTCTGGCGCGCATGGGGGAGGCGGCCGCCCGCTTCGGCGTCCGGGACGCGGACGTCACCATGGCCGGCCTCGTGCGCTCGGCCGCCCAGGAAGGAGCCCGGCGATGAGCCGCGACGAGAGCACCCGTCCCGCGGCCGAGGGCCGCTTCGCCGACCTGGGCCGCGTGCACCTGCTGGGGATCGGCGGCGTGGGCGTGTCGGGGGTCGCCCGCATCCTCCAGGAGCAGGGCGTCGCGGTGTCCGGCTCCGACGCGAAGGACCTGCCCGTAATGCGCGAGCTCGCCGCGGGCGGCGCCCGGATCACGGTCGGCTACGACGCCGCGCACCTCGGCCGGGACGTCACCACGGTGATCGCCTCCTCGATCGCCGGGCCGGGCAACCCGGAGCACGACGCCGCCGTGGCACGCGGACTGCGCGTGCTGCACCGTTCCGAGGGCCTCGCCCTGGCCATGCGCGGCCACCGGGTGCTGGCCGTCGCCGGCACGCACGGGAAGACCACCACGTCCTCCATGGCCGCCATGGCCTTCTCCGACGCCGGCTGGGACCCCACGTTCGCCGTCGGCGCCGCCGTCGCCGGGCTCGGCACCAACGCCCGGGCGGGCCGGGGCGAGTGGTTCATCGCGGAGGCCGACGAGTCCGACGGCACCCTGGTGAACTACCCGAGCACGATCGGGATCGTCACGACCGTGGAGGCCGACCACCTGGACCACTACGGGACCGAGGAGGCGGTGCACCAGGTCTTCCGGGACTTCGCGGGCGGGCTGCCAGCCGCCGCCCAGGGCGGGGTCCTCGTGGCCTGCCTCGACGACGCCGGCGCGGCGGAGCTCGCCGCGTGGGCCCGTGACAACGCGGCCGCCGACGTCGTGACCTACGGCACGGCGCCCCGCGACGGCGTGGTGCCGGACCTGCTGGTCACCGACCTCGCGGTGGAGCCGGGCGAGACCGGAGTGGGCCAGCGCGCCACGTTCCGGATGGCGGACGGGCCGGAGCGCACCCTGCACCTGCAGGTGCCCGGCCGGCACAACGCGCTGAACGCCGCCGCCGTGGTCCTGGCCGCCGTCCGGGCGGGCATGGCCTTCGAGGCCGCCGTGCGGGGCGTCGAGGCCTTCCGGGGCACGGCCCGCCGATTCGAGTTCCGTGGCGCCGCGCGCGGCGTGCGGGTCTTCGACGACTACGCGCACCATCCCACGGAGGTGGCCGCCGCGGTCTCCGCCGGCCGTGCCGTGGCCGGTGACGCCCGCGTGCACGTCCTGTTCCAGCCCCACCTGTTCTCCCGCACCCGGGACTTCGCCGCCGAGTTCGCCGCCGCCCTCTCCGGGGCGGACGTGGTGCGCGTGCTGCCCGTGTACGCGGCCCGGGAGGAGCCGATGCCCGGCGTCGACTCGTCCCTCATCGCCTCCCGCCTCACCACGGGTGCCGCCGAGGACCGTGTCGTCGCCGAGGACCGCGCCGAGGCGGTGCGCTCGCTCGCGGCGGGCGCCACGGCCGGCGACGTCGTCCTGACGATGGGCGCGGGGGACGTCACCGCCCTGGGTCCGGACCTGCTGGCCGAGCTCGGCCGGGACGCGGCGCCCGGCGTCGCCCACCCGTGAGGCGCGGCCGCGGGACGCCGCCGCCGGCCGGAACCGACGCCTCCACCGTCGTCCAGTTCCCGGGCCGCACCGCGCGCCGGCGCCGCGCCACCCGCTGGGGTGTGGCGGCCGCGGTGCTCGCGGTGCTGGGCGCCCTGGGCTCGGTCGTGTTCTTCTCGCCCGTGCTCGCGGTGGACCGCGTCGAGGTCACCGGCACCCGCCACGTCTCCGCCACCGACGTCCAGGAGCGCCTGGAGCCCGTGTACGGCGTGCCGCTGTCCCGCGTCGGCGCCGGCCGCGTGCGCGAGCTGGTCGGCGGTCTGCCCGGGGTGGCCGAGGTCCAGACCGTGCCCCGCCTGCCCACCGGCCTGGAGGTCGTGGTCCGGGAGCACGAGGCGCGGGCCCGGCGGGACGGCGACGACGGCGTGCAGCTGCTGCTCGCGGACGGCACCGTCCTGACGGGAGTGCCGGAGGAGCGGCTCGAGGGGGAGGACCTCCCCGCGTTCTCGGAGGAGCTGGCGCACCGGGCGCAGGAGGAGCGCGCCGAGGTGGCCGAGGTGCTGGCCGCGCTGCCGGAGTCCGTGGCCGATCGTGTCGAGACCGCGGACTCTCGGGGCCCGGGCCAGGTCCGTCTGGCGCTCGAGGGCGGGGTGACCCTGGTCTGGGGCGACGCGCAGGACGCCGGTCTCAAGGGGTCCGTGGCCGAGGCGTTCCTGGCGGACGAGCGGCACGGATCCGCGGCGGGCGGCGTCGCCGAGATCGACGTCTCCGTGCCCACGCGGCCGATCACGCGCTGAACCGGGGCCACAGGAGTCTCCAGTAGAACGTGAAGGTGAAGGTCGGGGCGCGGGACCTCGTGCGAGTCGGGGGGTCCTCACCGCGGCTGCTGGTCCTTCGAGTCTCACGTGAAAGTTGATGTTGAGGCCGTCTTTTCCGCGTGGACACGCCGTTTTCTTTTGCACGTGACGCGGGCCTCCCAGTACGGTGGACCCGAACGCGCGCGAGGCTCGCTTCACGCTGTGCTTGAAGGTGTCCACCCCGGGTGGCCGCCGATCACCGGGGCGATGTGCCTCGCGCTGACCTCTCGAGATCTCGAACAAAGGGAACCAACACCGTGGCTGCACCCCAGAACTACCTGGCCGTCATCAAGGTCGTCGGCATCGGCGGCGGCGGCGTGAACGCCGTGAACCGCATGATCGAGGTGGGGCTCCGCGGCGTGGAGTTCATCGCCATCAACACGGACGCCCAGGCGCTGCTGATGTCGGACGCGGACGTGAAGCTGGACGTGGGCCGCGAGCTCACCCGTGGACTCGGCGCGGGCGCGAACCCCGAGGTCGGCCGCCAGGCCGCCGAGGACCACGCGGAGGAGATCGAGGAGGTCCTGCGGGGCGCGGACATGGTGTTCGTGACCGCGGGCGAGGGCGGCGGCACCGGCACCGGCGGAGCGCCCGTCGTGGCCCGCATCGCGCGCTCGCTCGGCGCCCTGACCATCGGCGTCGTGACCCGTCCGTTCACGTTCGAGGGCCGCCGTCGCGCCGGCTCCGCCGAGGCGGGCATCGACGCCCTGCGGGACGAGGTCGACACCCTCATCGTGATCCCGAACGACCGCCTGCTGTCCATCTCGGACCGCAACGTCTCGGTCATGGACGCCTTCCGTCAGGCGGACCAGGTGCTCCTCTCCGGCGTCCAGGGCATCACCGACCTGATCACCACCCCGGGCCTGATCAACCTCGACTTCGCGGACGTGAAGTCCGTGATGCAGGGCGCGGGCTCCGCGCTCATGGGCATCGGCCACGCGCAGGGCGAGGACCGCGCCGTCAAGGCGGCCGAGCTGGCGATCGCCTCGCCGCTGCTCGAGGCCTCCATCGACGGCGCGTACGGCGTGCTGCTCTCCATCCAGGGCGGCTCCGACCTCGGCCTCTTCGAGATCAACGAGGCCGCGCGACTGGTCCAGGAGGTCGCCCACCCGGAGGCCAACATCATCTTCGGCGCGGTCATCGACGACGCCCTCGGCGACGAGGTGCGCGTGACCGTGATCGCCGCGGGCTTCGACAAGGTGGACGTCACCTCCGCCCCGGCCGCCCCGCAGGCCGCGCAGCAGCAGCAGGCCGAGCGCCCCGCCGTGCGCGGCACCGTGCCGCTGGCCCCGCAGGAGCAGCAGCCGCGCCGCCAGCAGGACCTGCCCACCGTGGTGGAGCCGGACCTCGGCGCCGGGTCCTCGGACCTGGACGTCCCGGACTTCCTCAAGTGACGGCCGCGGAGGGGCCGGCCGGGACCACACGGGTCCCCGCCGGCCCCTTCGTGCACCGCGAGACCGTCCGCACCGCGACGGGCGCCGTGCACGTCGCCTGGACCTCCGTGGCCGCCGGCAACCTCGCGCTGCACGTGGTCCCGCCGGACGAGGCCGAGGGGCTCGCTCGCGTCAGCGCCGCCCGTCGCGCCCTGGAGCGCGTGATGGGGGTCCCCGAGGGCGCCACGCTCTATCTGGACCAGGTGCACTCGGCCGACGTCGTGTGGGCGGACGGGCCCGGGCGCGGCGGTGCCCCGGCCCCCGTGGCCGACGCCGCCGTGAGCCGCGACGGGTCCCGGCCGCTGGCCGTCATGGTGGCCGACTGCCTCCCCGTGGTCCTCGTCGACGAGACGACCGGCGCGACCGCCGTGGCCCACGCCGGGCGACGCGGGCTGCTGGAGGGCGTCCTGGAGGCGACCGTCGATCGGCTGCTCTCCCTGCGTCCGGAGGCCGACCGGGCCGGTCCCGGCCTGCGCGCCTGGATCGGCCCCGGCGTGTGCGGCCGCTGCTACGAGGTGCCCGCGGCCATGCGCGACGACGCCGCCGCCCGCCTCCCGGCGACCGCCGCCACCACGTCCTGGGGCACCCCCGCCCTCGACCTGCCCGCCGGCGCCGCGGAGGTCCTCCGTGCCCGCGGGGTGGCCGCCGCGACGATCGACGTGTGCACGCGGGAGGACGAGCGCCTGTTCTCGCACCGTCGGGCGCCCGGTGAGGGCCGGTTCGCCGGCCTCGTCTGGCGCGCCGACCCCGACGCCACCACCCCGAGAG
>NZ_JABFNH010000024.1:178852-201346 GCF_017168435.1 Micrococcus sp. KRD070 | reverse complement strand
CGCCGGGCCGACCCCGACGGACCCCCGCGCCCGGGAGATCGCCGACGCGCTCGCCGCGGTGCACTCCCGCATCGCCGACGCCGCGCGGGACGCCGGGCGCGAGGCGGAGCCCGCGCTCGTCGTCGTGACCAAGACCCACCCCGCCGAGGACGTCGTGCGCCTCACCGCGCTCGGCGTGACCGACGTGGGGGAGAACCGCGACCAGGAGGCCCGGCCCAAGGCCGAGGCCGTCGCTGCGGCCCTGGGGGCGGACGCCCCGCGCTGGCACTTCGTGGGCCAGCTGCAGACCAACAAGGCCAAGTACGTGGTGCGCTACGCGTCCGTGGTGGAGTCGGTGGACCGACCCGAACTGGCCGAGGCGCTCTCGCGGGCGCTCGTGCTGCGGCGCGAGCGCGAGCCCGAGGCCGCGATCCCCGACCTGGAGTGCCTCGTGCAGGTGGATGTCGACGACCGCGCCGACGAGGACCGTCCCGAGGGGATCGGCCCGCGCGGCGGCGCCCGCCCCGAGGACGTCCCCGCCCTCGCGGCCGTCGTCGCCGGCCTGCCGGGCCTGCGGCTGGGCGGGCTGATGTGCGTGGCACCGCGCGGCCTGGACCCGGAGGACGCGTTCCGCCGGCTCGCCGCTCTCGGCGGGCGCGTGCGGCAGACGCATCCGGAGGCCACCGCGCTGTCCATGGGGATGAGCGCGGACCTCGAGGCGGCCGTGCGCGCAGGGGCGACACAGGTGCGCATCGGCTCCGACGTTCTGGGGGCCCGGGACGCGGTGGGCTAACGTTGACCCCGCGCGTCCCGGCGGGACGCGACAGGACCGTGCGGACGCATGCGCACCGACGACGAACGACGGCGGCCCCCGGGGCCGGAGGACGTGGTGAAGGAAGACTCATGGCTGGTGCCCTGAAGAAGACGATGATCTACCTCGGCCTGGCCGACGGCGACGAGTACGACGAGCAGCCCCGTGCCACCGAGCGGGAGGCCGCGACCCGACACGAGGTCGTCGAGGCGCGACGCCCCGCGGAGCCGGACACCGACCCCCACATGGAGGCCGTCCGCCCCGCTGCGGTCCGCGATCCCGAGCCGGCCGAGCGGCCGGAGCCCGTGATCCCGTCCGGCTCCACCGCGGCCGAACCCGTCGAACCCCGGCGTCCGGCGCGTCCCGAGCCGGTCGACCCGGGCTACCGGGCCCCGGTGACCCCCATCAAGCGAGCCGCAGCGTCGTCTGCCGAAGGAGCCTCCGTGCACACCCTGTCCACCGTCCACCCCCGCTCCTACAACGACGCGAAGGCGATCGGCGAGGCCTTCCGCTCCGGCGTCCCCGTGATCATGAACGTGACCGACCTCGGTGAGAACGAGGCCAAGCGCCTCGTGGACTTCGCGGCCGGCCTCGTCTTCGGCCTGCACGGCTCGATCTCCCGCATCACCAGCAAGGTGTTCCTGCTGACCCCGGCCACCGTGGACGTCGTCGGCGCCGAGCAGGGCGAGTCCGGCGCGGTCGACTCCCCGTTCGACGGCGACTGAGGCGCCCATGCAGCTGCTCCTCGCCCTCGCCTACCTCGCCCTGACGGTGGTGCTCGCGGCGCTGACCGTGCGGATCGTCCTGGACGTCACGCAGTCGTTCGCCCGCCACTGGCGCCCCACCGGGGCGGCCCTCGTGCTGGCCAGCGGCGTGTACGGGGCCACCGACCCGTTGCTGCGCCCCGTGCGTCGTGCCGTGCCGCCGGTGAACCTGGGCGGCATCGGCCTGGACGTGGCCTTCCTCATCGTGTTCCTCGGCGTCGTCCTGCTGCGGGTCCTGGTGCTGAGCCTGGCCGGCGTGGCCTGACCCGCGGCCCGGGGCGGCTGTCGGCCCCGGTGGTAGTCTTCGCGGCAGGATCGGCGCCGCCCCTCACCGGCGCGCCGGCCGTCGACGCGCCGGGCCGCCCGGCCGTCCCCGAGCACCGAGCAGAGAGCGAGACGGTTCCATGGCGCTGTCCTGGGAAGACGTGGTCAACAAGCAGTTCCAGCCCACGAAGTTCCGCGAGGGCTACGACCAGACCGAGGTGGATGACTTCCTCGACGAGATCGTGGCGGAGTTCAAGCGCCTGATCGCCCTCAACGAGCAGCTCGAGTCCGAGAACGCGGAGCTGCGCGCCGGCGGCGCCGCCCCGGCCGCCGGCCCCGCTGCGGACACCCCGCAGGCCGCCGCGACGCCGGCCTCCGTCGAGGAGGCGGCCCCGGCCGCCGCCCCCGAGTCCGCCGACGCGGCCGCGACCTCCGCCGCCGGCGTCCTGGCCATGGCCCAGCGGCTGCACGACGAGCACGTCGCCGCGGGCGAGCAGCGCAGCACCGAGCTCGTGGCCGAGGCCGAGGCCACCGCGGCCCGGCTCGTCAGCGACGCCGAGGAGCAGAAGGCCCGCACCCTCGAGGCCCTGGCCGAGGAGAAGGCCGGTCTGGAGGGCGAGGTCGAACAGCTGCGCAGCTTCGAGACCGACTACCGCAGCCGCCTCACCTCCTACATCGAGGGCCAGCTGCGGGAGATCCGCGCCCAGAAGCGCGTCGAGCCCCCCACGCCCACGGCGTGAGTCGTGCCGTCGACGCCGCGCCGGCCCCGCGATCCCCTCGCGCGGGCCGGCGAGCCGTGCTCACCGCCCTCATCGTGGCGGTGCTGGCCTACGCCCTCGACCAGCTGACCAAGTACGCGGTCGAGAGCACGATGCAGCTGGGGGACTCCGTCACGGTGATCCCCGGGGTGCTGCGCTGGCACTACATCCTGAACCCGGGCGCGGCCTTCTCCATCGGCGAGGACCACACCTGGGTGTTCACCGTCATCCAAGCCGTGGTGGCGGTGGCCGCCCTCGTCGGGATCGCCCGCGTGCGCTCGACGCCGTGGGCCCTGGCGTTGGGCGGGCTCGCCGGCGGCGTGCTCGGCAACCTCACGGACCGGCTGTTCCGGCCCCCGGCGTTCGGGCGCGGCCACGTGGTCGACATGATCTCCGTGCCGCACTTCGCGATCTTCAACGTGGCGGACTCGTTCATCGTCTGCTCCGTCATCGGCGTCGCCCTGCTCGTGATGACCGGCCGCCGCCTGGACGGCACACGGGAGGCGTGAGGACATGGGCATGAGACCGGGACTGACCGAGCGGCTCGAGGTCACCGAGGCCGAGGCGGGCCGGCGGGTCGACGCGGTGCTCGCCGACGCGTTCGGCGTCTCCCGCTCGCTGCTGGCGGACTGGTTCACCCGGGGCCTGGTGCGGGCCGAGTCGCGCTCCGGCCGCCGGGACCGCGTCCTGGCCAAGTCCGCGAAGGCCGTGGCGGGGGAGACCCTCGCCGTCGACGTCCCCGACGACCCCGACCCCCTGGAAGTGAGGGCAGAGCGCGTGGACGCGCTGAGCATCCTGTACGAGGACGAGGACCTGGTGGCCGTGGACAAGCCCACCGGCGTGGCCGCACACCCCTCGCCCGGCTGGGTCGGGCCCACCGTGGTGGGCGCCCTGGCCGCCCTCGGCTACGACATCACCACCTCGGGCGCCCCCGAGCGCCAGGGGATCGTGCACCGGCTCGACGTCGGCACCACCGGGGTCATGGTCGTGGCCAAGACCGAGCGCGCCTACACGGCCATGAAGGACCAGTTCCGCGAGCGCGTGCCGGAGAAGGTCTACCACGCCGTGGTCCAGGGCATCCCGGACCCGCTGAGCGGCACCGTGGACGCGCCCATCGGGCGGCATCCCGGCCATCACTGGAAGTTCGCGGTGCTCGAGGACGGCCGGCCGTCCGTGACCCACTACGAGACGCTCGAGGTGTTCGGCCGGGCCACCCTGCTCGAGGTCCACCTGGAGACCGGGCGCACCCACCAGATCCGCGTGCACACCTCGGCGCTGCGCCACCCGTGCGTCGGCGACCTCACGTACGGGGCGGATCCGCGCCTGGCGGCCGAGCTCGGGCTGACCCGCCAGTGGCTGCACGCCCACCGGCTGGCGTTCCCGCACCCGGTCACGGGGGAGCCGGTGACGATCACCTCCCCGTATCCGGAGGACCTCGCCCACGCCCTGGCGGCGCTGCGCGGCGACGAGGACTGAGCCTGCACCGTCGACGTGACCCCCGTCCCGGTCCGGCCCCGCCGCCCGGGCACCACGAGTAGGCTGGTGCGGCCCCGCTGTCCTCCCCGTCGAAAGGCCCACCCCGCATGACCGTGTCCGCCGACGCCCGCGCCGACGCCGTGAAGGACGGCGGCTTCGTCCACCTGCACACGCACACCGAGTACTCCATGCTCGACGGCGCCGCGAAGCTGGACGACCTGTTCGCCGAGGCTCAGCGGCTGGGCATGGACTCGCTGGCCATCACGGACCACGGCTACCTCTTCGGCGCCTACGACTTCTGGTCCAAGGCGAAGGCGGCGGGCGTCAAGCCGATCATCGGGCTCGAGGCCTACGTGGCCCCCGGGCATCAGCACCGCACGGACAAGGAGAAGACCCGCTGGGGCGAGCCCCACCAGCGGGGGGACGACGTGTCCGGCGGCGGTGCGTACACGCACATGACGCTGCTGAGCGAGACCACCGAGGGGATGCACAACCTGTTCCGGATGGGCTCGATCGCCTCGCTGGACTCGGTGTACGCCAAGTGGCCGCGGCTGGACCGGGAGCTGCTGAGCCAGTACTCGAAGGGCCTGATCGCCACCACGGGCTGCCCCTCCGGCGAGGTGCAGACGCGCCTGCGCCTGGGCCAGTACCGGGAGGCGATGCAGGCGGCCTCGGACTTCCGGGACATCTTCGGCAAGGACAACTACTACTGCGAGATCATGCACCACGGCCTCGACATCGAGCGCCGGGTGATGACGGACCTGCGCCGGCTCGCCAAGGACCTGGGCCTGCCGTTCGTGGCCACGAACGACCTGCACTACACCCACGAGCACGACGCCAAGGCGCACGAGGCGCTGCTGGCCCTGCAGTCGGGCTCGAAGCTCAACGAGCCCAGCTACGACCAGGGCGGCTCCCGCTTCGCGTTCTCCGGCACCGAGTACTACCTGAAGTCCCCGCGGCAGATGCGCGAGCTCTTCGCGGAGCTGCCCGAGGCCTGCGACAACACGCTGCTCATCGCCGAGCGGTGCGAGGTCGAGTTCGACACGAAGGCCAACTACATGCCGGTCTTCCCCACGCCGGAGGGCGAGGACGAGACCAGCTGGCTCATCAAGGAGGTCGCCTCCGGTCTGGCCTACCGCTACCCGGACGGCGTGCCGGACCACGTGCGCAAGCAGGCGGACTACGAGCTGGACGTCATCATCTCGATGGGCTTCCCCGGGTACTTCCTCGTCGTGGCCGACTTCATCAACTGGGCCAAGGAGAACGGCATCCGGGTGGGCCCGGGCCGTGGCTCGGGCGCCGGATCGATGGTGGCGTACGCGCTGCGCATCACGGACCTGGACCCGCTCAAGCACGGGCTGATCTTCGAGCGGTTCCTCAACCCGGACCGCGTGTCCATGCCCGACTTCGACGTCGACTTCGACGACCGCCGTCGCTCCGAGGTGATCGACTACGTCACCCGCAAGTACGGCGACGAGCGCGTCACCATGATCGTCACGTACGGCACCATCAAGACCAAGCAGGCCCTGAAGGACTCGGCCCGCGTGATGGACCAGCCGTTCTCGATGGGCGAGTCCCTCACCAAGGCGCTGCCGCCGGCGGTGATGGCCAAGGACATCCCGCTCAAGGACATCGAGGACCCCGCGGCCCCGCGCTACGGGGAGGCCGCGCCCTTCCGCGAGCTGATCGCCACGGACCCGGTGGCGAAGGAGGTCTTCGAGACCGCCAAGGGTCTCGAGGGTCTGAAGCGGCAGTGGGGCGTGCACGCGGCCGGCGTGATCATGTCCTCGGTGCCGGTGATCGACGTCATCCCGATCATGCGTCGTCTCCAGGACGGCCAGGTCATCACCCAGTTCGACTACCCGATGGCGGAGTCCCTGGGCCTGATCAAGATGGACTTCCTGGGGCTGCGCAACCTCACGATCATCTCGGACGCGCTCGAGAACGTGAAGGCGAACCAGGGCGTGGACCTGGACCTGGAGACCCTCGACGTGGACGACCCGGCGGCCTACGAGCTGCTGGCCCGCGGCGACACCCTCGGCGTGTTCCAGCTCGACGGCGGCCCCATGCGCTCGCTGCTGAAGATGATGCGCCCGGACAACTTCGAGGACATCTCGGCGACCATCGCCCTGTACCGCCCCGGCCCCATGGGCGCGAACTCGCACACCAACTACGCGCTGCGCAAGAACGGGCAGCAGGAGATCACCCCGATCCACCCGGAGCTGGAGGAGCCGCTGCGGGAGATCCTGGACACCACCTACGGCCTGATCGTGTATCAGGAGCAGGTCATGGCGATCGCCCAGAAGGTGGCGGGCTACTCGCTCGGCCAGGCCGACATCCTGCGCCGCGCGATGGGCAAGAAGAAGAAGTCGGAGCTGGACAAGCAGTACGAGGCGTTCCACCAGGGCATGCTGGACCGCGGCTACTCGGAGGCCGCGGTGAAGGCCCTGTGGGACATCCTGCTGCCCTTCTCGGACTACGCGTTCAACAAGGCGCACTCGGCCGCCTACGGCCTGGTCTCCTACTGGACGGCCTACCTCAAGGCGCACTACCCGGCGGAGTACATGGCGGCGCTGCTCACCTCGGTGGGCGACGACAAGGACAAGCTGGCCATGTACCTCAACGAGTGCCGCCACATGGGCATCACGGTGCTGCCCCCGGACGTGAACGAGTCCCACCTGACCTTCACCCCCGTCGGCCGGGACATCCGCTTCGGCATGGGCGCCGTCCGCAACGTGGGCGCCAACGTGGTCAAGGGCATGGTCCAGGCGCGCGAGGACAAGGGCTCGTACACGGGCTTCGGCGACTTCCTGGCGAAGGTGCCGCTCGTGGTGTGCAACAAGCGCACCATCGAGTCCATGATCAAGGCCGGCGCCTTCGACTCCCTCGGCTACGCCCGCCGCGCCCTGCTGGCCGTGCACGAGGAGGCCGTGGACGCCACCGTGGCGCAGAAGCGCAAGGAGGATCACGGCGAGTTCACCTTCGACCTGTTCGCGCTCGGCGGCGGCGACGAGGACGACTCCGACGCCGCGGACGGCGTCGCCGTCCCGGACCTGCCGGAGTGGGCCAAGAAGGAGAAGCTCGCGTTCGAGCGCGAGATGCTGGGCCTGTACGTGTCCGACCATCCGCTGCAGGGCCTCGACGGCGTCCTGGCCCAGCACGCCGACGTCCAGATCACCCGCGTGCTCGACGACGACGGGCCCGCGGACGGCGCGATCGTCACCATCGCGGGCCTGGTCACCACGCTCGAGCGCCGCATCGCCAAGTCCTCGGGCAACGCGTACGCGCGCTGCGAGATCGAGGACCTCGGCGGCTCGATGGACGTCATGTTCTTCGGCCAGGTGTACGCGCCCATCGCGATGATGCTGGCCGAGGACCTCGTCGTCGCCGTCAAGGGCAGGGTGCAGCGCCGGGACGACGGGTCGGTGTCCCTGTCGGCGATGGAGCTGACCATCCCGGAGCTCTCGGACGGCCCCGGCGGCCCCGTGCGGATCACGCTGCCCGCGTTCAAGGCCACGGAGCAGGTCATGGGCCAGCTGGCGGACGTGCTGCGCACCCACGAGGGCTCCTCGGAGGTGCGGCTGTCCCTGGTGGGCCAGCGTGCCACGCAGGAGTTCCAGCTGGGCCCGCAGTTCCGGGTGAGCCCGAACCCGGCGCTGTTCGGGGACCTCAAGATCCTGCTGGGTCCGGCCTGCCTCGGCTGAGCGGACGTAGCATGGGAGTGCCCCGCCCAGGAGGAGAGAGCTGATGCACTGCCCGTTCTGCCGTCATGAGGACTCGCGCGTGGTCGACTCGCGCTCCCTCGACGACGGCTCCGCCATCCGTCGGCGTCGGCAGTGTCAGGCCTGCGGGAAGCGGTTCACCACCATGGAGACCACCGCCCTGACCGTCGTCAAGCGCTCCGGGGTGGCGGAGCCGTTCGACCGCTCCAAGGTGATCAACGGCGTCCGGAAGGCGTGCCAGGGGCGGCCGGTGACGAGCGACGACCTGGCCATGCTCGCCCAGGAGGTCGAGGAGACGGTCCGTGCCACGGGCAACGCCGAGGTGGACGCCCACGACGTCGGCCTGGCCATCCTCGATCCGCTGCGCCGTCTCGACCAGGTGGCCTTCCTGCGCTTCGCCTCCGTCTACCGGGACTTCGAGTCCCTCGACGACTTCGAGGAGGCCATCGCGGAGCTCCGGGCCGGTGACGGGGACGACCGCGGCCGTCCCGCCGTGCAGCCGCGGCTGTTCACCCGCTGACCTGGGCCGATGCGACGGCGCGGCCGGGATCGACGCTGCAGTGGTGCGCACGGCCTCCAGGCGCTACAGTGATCCCCGGGTCGACCTCGGTCGGCCCGGCAAGACTGCCGAGGGCGGTTCCGGAGGGGAAGCCGGAACCGCCCTCGGTGTCTGCGCCCTCAGTTGCCGTCGGCGAGCGAGCCGTGCGCGGCCAGGGCGGCGCCCACGATGCCCGCGTTGTTCTGCAGCTGGGCCGGGACGATCGGGGTGCGCAGGCGCAGCAGCGGCAGGTAGTCGTCCGGCCGCTTGGAGATGCCGCCGCCGACGATGAACAGGTCGGGCGAGAAGATCCGCTCCACGTGGGAGAAGAAGCGCTGCAGTCGCTCGGCGTACTCGGCCCAGCTGAGCTGATCGCGCTCCCGGGCCTTCGCGGAGGCCCGCGACTCGGCCATCACGCCGTCGAGCTCCAGGGATCCGACCTCGAAGTTCGGGACGAGCACGCCGTCGTGGATCATCGCGCCGCCGATGCCGGTGCCGAGCGTGATCACGTGCACCAGGCCGCGCACGCCCCGCCCGGCCCCGTAGCGGGCCTCCGCGAGGCCGGCCGCGTCGGCGTCGTTGACCACGGTCACGGGGCGGCGCAGGTGCTCCTCGAACGTGCCGCGCAGATCGGTGCCGATCCACGAGTGGTCGATGTTGTTCGCGGACAGGCACACCCCGTCCTTGACGATCGAGGGGAAGCACACGCCCAGCGGGGCGGAGGGCTTCGGCGCCTTCTCGCGCCCGTCGAGCTCGGCGGTGATGGCCGCCAGGGTCGCCGCCACGGGCTCGGGCATGGCCGGCTGCGGCGTGGGGATGCGGAAGCGGTCCCCGCGCAGGGTGCCGGCCTTCGGCCCCGACCCGAGGCGGACCAGGCCGCCCTTCATGCCGGTCCCCCCGACGTCGATGCCGATCGTCGTGGGGTACTTGGAGGAGCGCTGGGCGGTGCTGGTGTGCGTCGTCACGGCCCCCAGCTTAGTGCCGGGTCACGGCAGCGTGAGAATCTCCGCGCCGTCGTCCGTGACCACGATCGTGTGCTCGAACTGCGCGGTGCGACGGCGGTCGCGGGTCACCACGGTCCAGCCGTCGTCCCACTGGTCCCACTCGATCGTGCCGAGGGTGAGCATCGGCTCGATGGTGAACACCATGCCGGGCACGAGCAGGCGGTCGTGGGCCGGGGCCGCGTCGTAGTGGGGGATCACGAGGCCGGAGTGGAAGTCCACGCCCACGCCGTGGCCGATGAAGTCGCGCACCACGCCGTAGCCGAAGCGCTTGGCGTAGGACTCGATGGCGCGGCCGATCACGTTGACCTGACGGCCGGGCTTCACGGCGCGGATGCCGCGGCGCAGGGCCTCCTCGGTGCGCTCGACGAGCAGCCGGGACTCCTCGTCCACGTCGCCGACCAGGTAGGTGCGGTTGTGGTCCCCGTGGACGCCGTCCAGGTACGCGGTGATGTCCAGGTTGACGATGTCCCCGTCCTCCAGGACGGTGCCGTCCGGGATGCCGTGGCAGATGACCTCGTTGATCGAGGTGCAGATGGACCGCGGGAAGCCGCGGTAGCCCAGGCAGGACGGGTAGGCGCCGCGCTCCACGAGGAAGGCGTGCGCGATCCGGTCCAGCTCGTCCGTGGTGACGCCCGGGCGGATGTGGGCGGCGGTGTGCTCCATGGCCTGCGCGGCCAGGCGGCCGGCGGCGCGGATCCGCTCGACGCCGGTGGCGTCGTAGACGTCCGAGGCGTTGCCCTCGTCCGGGGTGGCCCTGCCGACGTACTCGGGGCGCGGGATCGCGGCCGGCACGGGCGGGGCGCGTTGTGGCTGGACGGGGCGGCGGGGTTCTGACGCTGGGACATGTCCTCCAGCCTATCGGCCCGGCTACTGTGGCCCCCATGACCGAGACGAGCGAGTTCTGGTACAACGTCAACACGCATCAGGTGGAGGTGGGCGCCCAGTCGGACTGGTCCCAGCTGCTGGGCCCGTTCGGCACCCGTGAGGAGGCCCAGGCCGCGATGGACCGCGTGCGGGCGAACAACGAGGCCGCCGACGCCGAGGACGCGCGCGACGACGACTGGGACAGCCGTCCCGTCGACGACGCCTCCTGACCGCGGCACCGGACGACACCGGGCCCCCGTCCCTCGGGACGGGGGCCCGGTCGTCTCAGGGGGCGGGTTCAGCCCTCGAAGCCGTGCTCCGGGGCCGGGAACGCGCCGTCGAGCACGTCCGCGCGATAGGCCCGGACCGCCTCACCCACGACCTCGTGCAGGCGGGCGTACTGACGGACGAACCGGGGCACCCGTCCCTCGCGTAGACCGAGCATGTCCTGCCACACGAGCACCTGGCCCGTGGTGCCCGGGCCCGCGCCGATGCCCACGGTGGGCACCCGCAGTGCGGCGTCGACGGCGGCGGCGACGTCCGAGGGGACCATCTCCATCAGGACGGCGAACGCCCCCGCGGCCTCGAGGGCCTGGGCCGACACGGTCATCCGCTCGGCCGCCCCCGCGCCGCGGCCCTGCACCCGGTAGCCGCCGAGCACGTGCTCGGACTGCGGGGTGAAGCCGATGTGGGCCATGACCGCGACGCCGGCGGCCGTCATCGCGGCCACGTGCTCGGCGAAGCGCTCGTCGCCCTCCACCTTGACGGCGTGCGCGCCGGACTCCTTCACGAGGCGGACGGCCGACTCGACGGCCTGCCGCGGGGAGGCCTCGTACGAGCCGAAGGGCAGGTCCGCGACCACGAGGGCACGCTCGGCACCGCGCACCACGGCCTGGGTGAACAGGATCATCTGGTCCAGGGTGACCGGCAGGGTGGTCGGGTGGCCCAGCATGGTGTTGCCCACCGAGTCGCCCACGAGCAGCACCTCGACGCCGGCCTCGTCGAACAGGGCCGCCGTCATCGCGTCGTAGGTGGTGAGCATCGCGAAGCGCCGGCCCTCGTCCTTGGCCCGCTGCAGGTGGACCGTCCGGTACCGGGACGGGGCGGGCGGACCGTAGGGGGGACTGGGGAGCAGACATGGGCCGGAGTCTACGCGGCGCGTCTAGAGTGGCGGCATGGATCGACAGCAGGACTACGTGCTCCGCACCATCGAGGACCGGGACGTCAGGTTCGTCCGGCTCTGGTTCACGGACGTGATCGGCACCCTGAAGTCGGTGGCCCTGTCTCCGGCCGAGGTGGAGAACGCCTTCACGGAGGGCCTGGGCTTCGACGGCTCCTCGATCGACGGATACACCCGCATCTCCGAGTCGGACATGCTGCTGCAGCCCGACCCCTCGACCTTCCAGATCCTGCCGTGGCGCGGCGACCAGGGACAGAGCTCCCGGATGTTCTGCGACGTGCTCACCCCGGACGGCCGCCCCGCCCCCGCCGACCCGCGGCACGTGCTGCGCCGCGTGCTGGACCGGGCCGCCGACCGGGGCTTCACGTGCTTCACCCACCCGGAGATCGAGTTCTACCTCCTGCAGTCGGACCAGCCCGGCCCGGACGGGGAGCCGGTGCCCGTGGACCGCGCGGGCTACTTCGACAACGTGCCCGGCTCCGACGCGGCCGACTTCCGCCGCGACGCCGTCAGCCTCCTCGAGGGGATGGGCATCTCCGTCGAGTTCAGCCACCACGAGAACGGCCCCGGCCAGAACGAGATCGACCTGCGCGCGGCGGACGCGCTCACGACGGCGGACAACGTGATGACGTTCCGGACCGTCGTCAAGGAGGTCGCCGCCGCCCAGGGCACCTACGCCACGTTCATGCCCAAGCCGTTCTCCCACCACCCGGGCTCCGGCATGCACACCCACTTCTCCCTCTTCGAGGGTGACGCGAACGCGTTCTACGACCCCGCGGACGAGTTCCGGCTCTCCGTCACGGGCCGCCGGTTCATCGCGGGCCTGCTGCGCCACTCCGTGGAGATCACCGCGGTGACCCACCAGTTCGTGAACTCCTACAAGCGCCTCTGGGGCGGGGGAGAGGCCCCGTCGTACACCTCGTGGGGGCACAACAACCGCTCCGCCCTCGTGCGCGTGCCCCTGTACAAGCCGGACAAGGCCGGCTCGGCCCGCATCGAGTACCGCGGCATCGACGCCTCGGCCAACCCGTACCTCGCCTACGCCCTGCTGATCGCGGCCGGGCTCAAGGGCATCGAGGAGGGCTACGAGCTGCCCGAGTCCGCCGCCGAGGACATCAGCGCGCTGACCACCCACGAGCGGCGCGTGCTCGGCCACGTCCCCCTGCCCGGCACCCTGCACGACGCCCTGCGCGCCGCCGAGGAGTCCGAGTTCGTGGCATCCGTTCTGGGCGAGCACGTCTTCGACGCCCTGCTGCGCAACAAGCGCCAGGAGTGGGACGACTACCGGGTGGAGGTCACGCCGTACGAGCTGCGGCGCTACCTCTCCGGCCTCTGAGGCGCCGGCCGTGTCCGCCCTGCCCGACGCGGCGACCGCCGACGCCCCGGACCGCCGCACCCTCGCGCACGCCGGCGTCGCCGACGCCGGCCGCGTGCAGACGCTGCTCACCTCGCCCGAGTTCGAGGGCGTGGACGTGCGTCCCCTTGTCGAGCTCCTCGGCCACGCCGCCGATCCCGACCGGGCCCTGCTGCTGTGGGTGCGCCTGGCCGAGCGCGAGCCCCGCGTCCACCACGCCCTCCGGGACCCCGAGACGACGGCCCGCCTGCTGCGGCTGCTCGGCGCCTCCGAGGCCCTCGGCGAGTTCCTCATCCGCCGTCCCGAGCAACTGGACCTCGTCCTCGACCCGGACGCGGCCGCCGCCACCGCGCCCGCCCTCGCCCAGCCCGACCCGACCGCCGGCGAGCCCTGGGGTGATGCGTCCGCCGCCCTGCGCCGCCTGCTCCTGGACTCGGTGGACGCCGACCCGGACGCCGACCGCCCCCTCGCGGCCGTCACCGGCAAGGACGCCGCCGTCGCCTTGCGCCGCGCCTACCGCCGCCAGCTGGCCGCGATCGCCCTGCGCGACCTCGACTCCGCCGAGCCCACGGCGGCCATGCCCTCGGTGGGCCGCTGGCTCGCGGACCTGGCCGGCGCCGCCGTGGACGCGGCGCTCGCCGTCTCACGGGCCGTCCTCACCGAGCGGGAGGGCCCCGTGGTGGACCGCGTGGACCTCGCCGTGATCGGCATGGGCAAGTGCGGCGCCGGCGAACTCAACTACGTCTCAGACGTGGACGTCGTGTTCGCCCACGCCGTCCGCGAGGCCGCGGACGGCGCGGACCCCGACGCCGAGGTCCCGGACGGGCCGCGCGCCGCCGCGCTCGCGGCCGAGCTGGCCGCGGGCATCGGCCGCGTGATCCAGGGCGCGGCCCCCGAGCCGGGACTGTGGGAAGTCGACGCCAACCTGCGTCCCGAGGGCAAGGACGGCGCCCTGAGCCGCACCGTGGAGTCCCACGCCGAGTACTACCGCCGCTGGGCCCACGGCTGGGAGTTCCAGGCCCTGCTCAAGGCCCGCCCCATCGCGGGCTCGCCACAGCTCGGCGAGCGCTACATCGCGGAAATCTGGCCCCGGGTGTGGGAGTCCTCCGCGCGCGACGGGTTCGTCGAGTCCGTCCGGGCCATGCGCGCCCGGGTCCTGGACACCCTCGCCCCCGCGGAGCGCGAGCGGGAGATCAAGCTCGGGCCCGGCGGCCTGCGCGACGTCGAGTTCACGGCCCAGCTGCTCCAGCTCGTGCACGGCCGTGCGGACGAGTCGCTGCGGGTGCGCGGCACGCTCGACGCGGTGCGGGCGCTGCACGCCGCCTCCTACGTCACCACGCGAGACGCGCGGGCGTTCGACGAGCACTACCGGTGGCTGCGCACCCTCGAGCACCGCATCCAGCTCGTGCACCTGCGGCGCACCCACCTGATGCCGGTCAAGGAAGAGGCCCGCCGCGTCGTCGCCCGGTCGATGCGCGGCGCCGCCGACCGGGGCCCCGCCACCGGCGAGGACCTCCAGGCCGAGTTCACGCGCGTGCGCCGCGCCGTGCGCGGTCTCCACGAGACCGTGTTCTACCGGCCGCTGCTGTCGACGACGGCCGCCCTGTCCGCCGAGGACGTGCGGCTGTCCGCGGAGGCCGTCCGCGACCGCCTGGCGGCGCTGGGCTACCGCGACCCGCAGGGCGCCCTGCGGCACATCGAGGCCCTCACGCAGGGCGTCTCGCGCCGGGCCGCGGTCCAGCGGCAGCTGCTGCCGGCCATGCTCGGCTGGTTCGCGCGGGGCGCCGACCCCGACGGCGGCCTGCTCGCCTTCCGCCGGCTCTCCGAGTCGCTGGGCGGCACGGCCTGGTATCTGCGGATGCTCCGCGACTCCTCGGACGCCGCCCGGCGGCTGTGCCTGGTCCTGTCCGGCTCCCGGTTCGTGGGGGACCTGCTCGAGCACTCGCCCGAGGCCGTGGCCTGGGTGGGGGACGACCGGGAGCTCGACCCCCGGGGCGCCATACAGCTCTGGCGCCAGGTCGACGCGCGGCTCGACCGCCGCGTGGCCGCGGAGGAGGCCCCCGCGGCCGTGCGCCATGTGCGGCAGGTGCGCCGCAGCGAGACCCTGCGCGTGGCCCTGGCGGACATCTCGGGGCTGCTGGACCTCGAGGCCGTCACCGGGGCCCTGTCGGACATCGACCAGATCACCGTCGTCGGCGCCCTGCGCGTGGCCTCGCGCGCCGTCGTCGGGGACGCCGACCCGCTCACCGACGTGCTCGTGGTGGCCATGGGCCGCCAGGGCGGCCGGGAGATCACCTACGGCTCGGACCTGGACGCCCTGTTCGTGCACCGGCCACGCCCCGGCGTCGACGAGGGGCGGGCGCGCGAGCAGGCCGAGGAGGTCGTGCGGACGCTGATGTCCCTGCTGCACCGCCCCGCGACCCCGCCGCTGCCCGGCGAGCGGCCGCTCGAGGTGGACGCCGACCTGCGCCCCGAGGGGCGCCAGGGGCCGCTCGTGCGCACCCTGGACTCGTACCGGGAGTACTACGGGCGCTGGGCGGAGATGTGGGAGCGTCAGGCGCTGCTGCGCGCCCGGCCCCTGGCCGGCGACGACGACCTGGCCACCGACTTCCGGCGGTGGGCCGACGGGGTCCGCTACGCCGGGGACCTGACCACCGCGGACGCGCGGGAGATCCGGCGCATCAAGGCCCGTGTGGAGGCCGAGCGCCTGCCCCGCGGCGCGGACCCCTCCCGGCACGTCAAGCTCGGCCGCGGCGGGCTCTCGGACGTGGAGTGGCTGGTGCAGTCCCTGCAGCTGCGCCACGCGGGAGAGGTCGAGGACCTGCGGGTCACCGGCACGCTGCCGGCCCTGCGGGCGATCGCCCGGCACGGGCTGCTGCCCGAGGCCGAGGTCGCCGTGCTGGAGGAGGCGTGGCTGCTGGCCACCCGGATCCGCGCCGCCCTGCTGCTGTGGACGGGCAAGGTCTCGGACGTGCTGCCCACGAACATGCGCGACCTCGAGGCCGTGGCCCGCCTCAGCGGGGTGGGCACGGCCGGCGGGGAGCTCGAGGAGCGCTACCTGCGGGTGACCCGCCTGGCCCGTCAGGTGTTCGAGACCCGGTTCTACGGGCTCTGAACGACGCCGGCCCGCCACCTCGACGGGGTGGCGGGCCGGCCGTGCTCCGGTGTCGCGAGCGCCGGCTCAGGCGCGCACGACGTGCTCCCCGAGCAGCTCCAGGGTGCGTCGCCGCACGCCGGCGTCCTGGGCCGCCGTCGTGATGATCAGCTCGTCCGCCTGGACCCGCGCCGCGAAGTCGTGCAGCCACGCCGCCGTCGTCGGGCCGGTGCCCACGGCCGTGCACTCGAGCATCCCGAGCACCTGCTGACCGGCGGGGGAGTGCAGCAGCATCTCGACCTCGTCGTCGGTGAGGGTGCGGCCCCGGCCGAGCATCATCCGGATGCGCGCCCGCTGCGCGGCCTGCCACTCCCGCTCGGCCACCTCCTCGGTGTCCGCGGCGATCACGTTGGCCGCCGCGATGAAGTGCGGCTCCGCGAGGGCCTCGGAGGGCTCGAAGTGCTCCCGGTACAGGCGCGCCGCATGCTCGAGCATCTGCGGTGCGAAGTGGCTCGCGAACGCGTAGCCCAGGCCGAGCTGCGCGGCCAGCTGGGCGCCGAACGCCGAGGAGCCGAGGATGTACAGCGGCACGTTGGTGCCCTTGCCGGGGTAGGCGTCGATGCCGGGGATCAGGCTCTGGCCGGTGAGGTAGCCCTGCAGCTCGAGCACGTCCTGCGGGAAGCGCTCGGCCGCCGACGGATCCCGGCGCAGCGCCTGCAGCGTCCGCTGGTCGGTGCCGGGGGCGCGACCCAGGCCCAGGTCGATGCGGCCGGGGTGCAGCTCGGCCAGGGTGCCGAACTGCTCGGCGATCACCAGCGGCGAGTGGTTGGGCAGCATGACGCCGCCGGAGCCGAGGCGGATCGAGTCGGTGTGCGCGGCCACGTGCGCGATGAGTACGGCCGTGGCGGAGGAGGCGATGGAGGGCATGTTGTGGTGCTCCGCGTACCAGACGCGCCGGAAGCCGGCGGCCTCGGCGACGCGGGCCTGCTCCACGGATTCGGCGAAGGCTTCGCCCATCGGGGCGCCGTCGCGGACGAGGGCGAGGTCCAGCAGGGACAGCGGCAGGGGGGTGGGGGCGGTGTGCTCGGTCATGGTGCTCCTGGTCTGCGGGCCGCCCGGCCGGGCGGAGGTCTCCACAGATCCAGCGCCCACCGGCCCCGGACTATTCCGCGGCCGGGCACGACGACGGCCGCCCGCCTCCGGCGTGGGAGACGAACGGCCGTCGTCGGGGCCGCGGCGGGCGGATCAGACCGAGTAGTACAGCTCGAACTCGTAGGGGTTCGGGCGCAGGGCCAGCGGGGCGATCTCCATCTCGCGCTTGTACGCGATCCAGGTCTCGATCAGCTCCTCGGTGAACACGTCGCCGGCCAGGAGGAACTCGTGGTCCTCCTCGAGGGCGTTCAGGGCCTCGTCCAGGGTGGCGGGTGCCTTCTGGATGTCGGCGGCCTCCTCGGCCGGCAGCTCGTAGAGGTCCTTGTCGATCGGCTCGGCCGGCTCGATGCGGTTGCGGATGCCGTCCAGGCCGGCCATCAGCTGCGCGGCGAACGCGAGGTACGGGTTGCCCGAGGCGTCCGGGGCGCGGAACTCGATGCGCTTGGCCTTCGGGTTGGAGCCGGTGATCGGGATGCGGATGCCCGCCGAGCGGTTGCCCTGCGAGTAAACCATGTTCACGGGGGCCTCGAAGCCCGGCACCAGGCGGCGGTAGGAGTTCACCGTGGGGTTGGTGAAGGCCAGGACCGCGGAGGCGTGCTTCAGCAGGCCGCCGATGTACCAGCGGGCGGTGTCCGAGAGGTTCGCGTAGCCCTTCTCGTCGAAGAACAGCGGCTCGCCGCCGTTCCACAGGGACTGGTGGCAGTGCATGCCGGAGCCGTTGTCGCCGAAGACGGGCTTGGGCATGAAGGTCGCGGACTTGCCGAACATGTTGGCGACGTTCTTGACGACGTACTTGAACTTCTGCAGGTCGTCCGCCGAGTGGGTCAGCGTGTTGAAGCGGTAGTTGATCTCCGCCTGGCCCGCGGCGCCCACCTCGTGGTGGGAGCGCTCTACCTCGAGGCCGACCTCGGCCAGGACCGAGCAGATCTCGTCGCGCAGGTCGGCCTGCTTGTCCGTGGGGGAGACGGGGAAGTAGCCGCCCTTGAGGCCGGTCTTGTGGCTCAGGTTGCCGCCCTCGTCCTCGCGGGAGGCGTTCCACCAGGCCTCGTCCGAGTCCACGGCGTAGAACGAGCCGCGGGGGGAGGACTCGTAGCGGACGTCCTCGAAGATGAAGAACTCGGCCTCGGGGGCGAAGAACGCCGTGTCGGCGATGCCGGAGGAGCTCAGGTAGGCCTCCGCGCGCTGGGCCACGCCGCGCGGGTCGCGCAGGTAGGGCTCGCCGGTGCGGGGGTTCACGATGGAGAAGTTCATCGTGAGGGTCTTGCGGACCCGGAAGGGGTCCACGAAGGCCGTCGCGACGTCCGGGATGAGCTGCATGTCGGACTCGGCGATGCCGGCGAAGCCCCGGATCGAGGAGCCGTCGAAGAGCTGGCCCGTGACGAAGAAGTCCTCGTCGACGCTCGAGGCGGGCACGTTGAAGTGGTGCTGCATGCCGGGGAGGTCGGTGAAGCGGACGTCGACGAACTCGATCCCCTCATCCTTGATGTACGCGAGGACGTCCGCGGGGGAGGTGAACATGGTGCGCTCCTGTGGTCGTGACGATGGTGGCATGTCCGGCACGGCGGCGCTGGCGTGGCGGGTGTCATCACCCTACTTGCCCGGCGGCCTCCGTGGGCGTCGGTGACGCCCCACGGCGAGCCTCGCGGTTCCGCGCCGGTAGGCTGGGCCGGTGGCACGCAGAGCACCCGACCCCGCGCAAGAGCCCGAACCGACCCGCCGCGACGAGCCGCTGATCACCCGGCGCGACCTCGCCGGCTGGGTGGACGGTCCGGGCGGCGGCCTGGCCGGCGGCCGCTGGCCGGGGGACCTGCTGGGCCTGCCCGAGCACGGCCCGACCTCGATGGCCACTGCGGCCCGCCGCGCCGTCGCCCTCGTGATCGACTGGTTCCTGGCCCTGGGCGTGTCCTGGCTGCTCTTCGACTCCGACGCGATCGCCACCCTGATGGTCTTCGCCACCATGCACATCCTGGGCATCACCCTGCTGGCCACCACCGTGGGCAAGGCCGTGTGCCGCACCCAGGTGGTGCGCCTCGGCGGCCGGACCGCCCCCGTGCACCGCGTGGTGGTGCGCACGGCGCTGCTGTGCCTCGTGCTGCCGGCCGTCGTCGTCGGCCCGGACGGCCGCGGCATGCACGACAAGGTCGCCGGCACCGTCGAGATCCGCATGTGAGCGCACCGGCCCGCGCCGGACGACGCCGGATCCGACTCGACGCGAGGCCGGACACGACGAAAGGGGGGCGCCCCGCCGAATCCTCGGCGGGGCGCCCCCCTTTCGCGCGGGTGCGTCGGCGCTCAGCGGCCGCGCATGGCGCGCCGGCTCGGGCGCACCTTGTTCGGGTCGACGCCCTTGGGGATGGGCAGCCGGTTGGTGTTGAGCGCGGTCAGACGCTTGTCCACGGCCTGGACCTCCTGCGCCGTGAGGGCCTTCTTCATGCCCTTGAGCGTGCCGGGCAGCTCGTGCAGCGGGACCTGGCCCTGGCCGTTGCCGGACTCCACCACGGTGACGGGCACGCCGGGCAGGAAGCGGCGCATGGCCTTCTCCTCCTTGACCACCAGCGCGGCGACGCGGGGGGAGGGGCCCTCCGTCACCAGCACCACGCCCGGCCGGCCCACGGCGCGGTAGACGAGGTCCTGGGTCTTCGGATTCACGGCGGCCGGCTGCTCGGGCACGATCCAGCCGCGGCCCAGCGTGGAGAGCGCGGCGCCGGCGGCGCCGGGGCGGCCCTCGAGCTGGGCGAACCCGGCGCGGCGCGCCTTCCGGTTCAGGATGACGACGGCGGCGAGCACACCGAACGGGATCGCGATGAGCAGCCACGTGATCCAGTTGTCCAGCAGCAGGCCGATGACGAGGCCGACGACGAGGGCGGCCAGGAAGGCCAGCAGCATCCACAGACCGACCTTGGGGTCGTGCGCCTTGGTCATGGCGTAGGCCTGCTTGAGCTGGGAGATCACGCCCGGGCCCTTCGCGGCGCGCTTGTCCCGGCGCTGGGCCTTCGTCTGCTCCTTCTCGTGGCGGCGACGCTCGCGCTGCATGGCCTTGACCTCCTTGACCGTGGCGGAGGTGGAGCCGGAGGAGGATGCGGGGGGCTGGCTGTTCTTCGTCATGACGGGATCCAGTCTAGTCGGGCGGCTCAGGACATCTGGGCGACGACAGCGGAGGCCTCCTGGCGGGCGGTCTTCTCCCCGGCCAGGTGCGCCAGGTTCTCCGGCAGGGTCCGGCCGAGGCGCTGCATGGCCTGCGCGTAGAGCTTGCCCGCGCGGTACGACGAGCGCACCAGCGGGCCCGCCATGACGCCCTGGAAGCCGATCTCCTCGGCGCGCTGGGACCACTGGACGAACTCCTGCGGCTTCACCCAGCGGTCGATGGGGTGGTGCAGCTTCGAGGGCCGCACGTACTGCGTGATGGTGATGATGTCGCAGCCGGCCTCGTGCAGGTCCACCAGGGCCTGGTCGATCTCGTGGTCCTCCTCGCCCATGCCCAGGATGAGGTTGGACTTGGTGACGAGCCCGTCGGCCTTGGCCATCGTGAGCACCTTGAGGGACTTCTCGTATGTGAAGGCCGGGCGGATGCGCTTGAAGATGCGCGGCACCGTCTCCAGGTTGTGCGCGAACACCTCGGGCCGCGCGTCGAACACCTGCTGGACGAGCTCCGGCACCGCGCCGAAGTCCGGCGGCAGGATCTCGACGCCGGTCCCCGGGTTGAGCGCGTGGATGCGGCGGATGGTCTCCGCGTAGAGCCACGCCGCGCCGTCCTTCTGGTCGTCACGGGCCACGCCCGTGACGGTGGCGTACCGCAGGTCCATCTCGCGGATGTTCTCGGCGACCTTCTGCGGCTCCTCCATGTCCAGGGGACGCGGCTTGCCGGAGGTGATGTCGCAGAAGTCGCACCGGCGGGTGCAGATGTCGCCGCCGATGAGGAACGTGGCCTCGCGGTCCTCCCAGCACTCGAAGATGTTGGGGCAGCCGGCCTCCTCGCACACGGTGTGCAGGCCGGCGGACTTGACCTTGTTCTTCAGGCCGATGTACTCGGGGCCCATGTGGACCTTGGCCTTGATCCACTCGGGCTTGCGCTCGACGGGCACCTCGGCGTTGCGCGCCTCCACGCGCAGCAGGCGGCGGCCTTCGGGGGCGAGGCTCATGCGGGGATTCCTTCCGTGGGGGTGACGGCGATGTACGCCGGCCCGAGCTCGTCCAGATGACGGGTGAGCACCGGGACGACGTCGGCCGGCGTGATGGTCCGGCCCGTCTCGACCGACAGGGTGGTGGTGGCGGCGTCCGTGATGCCGCACGCGATGATCCCCTCGTAGGGGGCCAGGGAGTTGGAGCAGTTCAGCGCGAAGCCGTGCATGGAGACGCCGTCGTGGATGGACAGGCCGATGGCGCCGACCTTGCGGTCCGGGCGGGCCGTGCCGTCGTCGTCCCGGTCCGCGAGGACCCAGATGCCTGCCCGCCCGTCCACGCGGACGGCCGTGACGCCGAACTCGGCGGCGGTGCGGATCAGCAGCTCCTCGAGGAACCAGACGTAGTCCTTGACGTGGGCACGGTCGCGCAGCCGGACCACGGGGTAGCCGACCAGCTGGCCCGGCCCGTGCCATGTGATCTTGCCGCCGCGGTCCACGTCCACGACGGGGGCGCCGTCCGTGGGGCGCTCGGCGTCCTCGGTGCGACGACCGGCCGTGTAGACGGCTTCGTGCTCCAGGAGGAGGAATTCGCCGTCGGAGCGGCCGGCGACGACGTCCGCGTGCAGGGCGCGCTGGGCGTCCCAGGCGGCGTGGTAGTCCACCAGGTCGGGCGCCAGGCCGAGCACGCGCAGGGGCGGCAGGGGTGTCTCGGGCATGACGTCCACTGTAGTCCTCGGGCCCGGACCTGTGGACAACCGCCGTGACGCTCGGGGACATGCGGCACCCTGGGCTGGAACGGACGGCGCGGCGGAGAGGGGAGACCGATGCGGGACTGGGACGAGGCGGACGGCGGCGCGGCCGGACGCGTCGGCGGCGGGCCGGAGACCGAACCGGAGAGGTCGTCGGAGCCGGGCACGGCTGCGCCGCGCGCCCCGGGCTGGGAACCCGTCCGGCTGCTCGGCGCGGGCGCCCAGGCGGAGGTCTGGCTCGTCGAGGACGGTCGGGGCGTCCGGGCCGCCCTGAAGGTGCCCCGTGCCGGCGCGGCGCCGGATGCGCTGGCGGCGGAGGCGCAGGCCGGACGGGTCGCGCATCCCCATCTGCTGCGCGTGCTCGGCGTGGTGGAGACGGACCGGGGCCTCGGGGTCCTCACCGAGCACCGCGCGGCCGGCACGCTGCAGGACATGGTGCAGCGGGTCGGACCCCTGAGCCCGGGGCAGGCCGTCACCGTGCTCGTCCCGATCGCCCAGGCTCTCGCGTGCCTGCACCGCGAGGGGGTGGTGCACGGCGACGTGTCCCCGGCGAACGTCCTGTTCGGCGTCGACGGCAGCCCGGCCCTCGCCGACCTCGGCGTCGCCCGGGTGGTCGGCGGGGCGTCGGGGGCCGGGGCGACGCCGGGCTTCGCGGCCCCCGAGG
>NZ_JABFNH010000024.1:165658-178752 GCF_017168435.1 Micrococcus sp. KRD070 | reverse complement strand
GCCCCGGACGATCTGGCCCTGGCCATCCCCGGCACCACCGTGCGCGGCCGCGCCGCCCGGGTCCTGCCGCAGGACCGCCCCGACACCACGAGCTGGGCTCCGCACACCGCCGAGTCCCGCCCCACCGCCGCCGCGACGCCGGGGCTGCCGGGCGTCGTCGGGAGCCCGGCGGTGCGCCCGCCCGGCGCCGCCCACCTGACGGACGCGCAGGTGGCCGAGCTGGGCCGGGAGCTGGACGCGATCCGCGACGACGTGCTCGCCCGCCGCGGCGCCTCCGACGCGGCCTACATCCGCCGCGTCATCCGCTGGCAGCGCCGGCTCGAGCTCGGCGGCCGCGCCCTCCTGCTCAACGCACGCCACCCCGCCGCGTTCGTGGCGGGCACAGCCATGCTCACGGTCGCGAAGATCGTGGAGAACATGGAGATCGGGCACAACGTGCTCCACGGCCAGTGGGACTGGATGCGCGACCCGGACATCCACTCCACCACGTGGGAGTGGGACTTCGTGACGCCGTCGCGGGCGTGGCAGAACACCCACAACGACCTGCACCACCGCTGGACCAACGTCGTCGGCAAGGACCGGGACGTGGGCTACAACGTGCTGCGCATGGACGAGTCCGAGCCGTGGCAGCCGCGGCACCTGCTCAACCCCGTGATCAACGCGGGGCTGGCGCCGATCTTCGAGTGGGGCATCGCGCTCTACGACCTCGAGCTGGACCGCGTGCAGAGCGGCGAGAAGTCCCGCGAGGAACTGATGACGGATCTGCGCTCCGTGGGCGTCAAGGCCGCACGGCAGTTCGCGAAGGACTACGTGGCCACGCCGGCCGTCGCCGAGGTGCTGACCGGCTCGGGCAAGGCCGCGCTCGTGGGCACGCTGCTCGCCAACGGCCTGCGCAACATCTGGGCGCACGCGGTCATCTTCTGCGGGCACTTCCCGGAGGGTGCGGAGACGTTCTCCGAGGAGATGGTGGACGGCGAGACCCGCGGCGACTGGTACGTGCGGCAGATGATCGGCTCCGCGAACATCTCCGGTTCGAAGCTGATGCACTTCATGACCGGCAACCTCTCCCACCAGGTGGAGCACCACCTGTTCCCGGACCTGCCGTCCAGCCGGTACGCCGAGGTGGCGCCCAGGGTCCGGGAGATCTGCGCCCGCTACGGCCTGCCCTACACGACCGGCCCGCTGCTGCGGCAGGTGGGCTCCGCGTGGAAGAAGGTGTTCCGGCTGGCGCTGCCGTGAGGCGGGAGGGGCGGGCGCCCCTCCCACCGCCGCCCTCGGCTCAGCCCTTCACGCCGCCGGCCGTGAGGCCGGAGACGATGTACCGCTGCAGGAACAGGAACAGCGCCATCACGGGCAGGGCTGCCAGCACGGCGCCGGCCGCGAACACACCCCAGTTCTCGGAGCGGGTCTCCGAGACGTAGCCGTAGAGGCCCACCGCGAGCGTCTGCGCGGACGGGTCCGTGAGCACCACGGAGGCGATCACGAACTCCGAGACCGTGGTGATGAAGGACAGCAGGGCCACCACCGCGAGGATGGGGGTCACCAGGCGCAGGATGATCGAGAAGAAGATCCGCGCGTGCGAGGCGCCGTCGAGCTTGGCAGCCTCGTCCAGCGACGGCGGGATGGTGTTGAAGAACCCGTACATCAGGTACGTGTTCACCCCGAGCGCGCCGCCCAGGTACACGAGGATGAGGCCGAGCTGCGAGCCGATGCCCAGGACGGGCACCAGGTTGCCGATGTAGGTCAGCAGCAGGAAGATCGCCACCACCGCGAGCAGCTGCGGGAACATCTGCACCAGCAGCAGCGTCAGCAGCCCCACGCGGCGGCCCGTGAACCGCATCCGGGAGAACGCGTAGGCGGCCAGGGCGCCGAGGAACACCGTCATCACGGACGTGATGACGCCGATCACCATCGTGTTGAGGAACCAGCGGCCGAAGGGCCGGTTCGGGTCGCTGAACAGGTCCACGTAGTTCTGCCCGCTGAACGAGGAGAACAGCCGGTTCGAGCTCGCCATCGTGCCGGTCGGGTCGAGCGACGCGGACAGCACGTACAGCAGCGGGAACAGTGCGAACGCGCTGGCCAGCACGCCCACCGCGTGACGCCAGCCCAGCTCCCGCATCCAGCGGCCGAACGAGCGGCGGCGTCGTGGCGGGGCCGGGTCCTCCTCCCAGCGCAGCGGGTCCGTCTCCTGCTGCGCCAGGGCGGCGGCGAGGGGCGAGGTCGGGGCGTCCGGCCGGGGCCGTCCGGAATCCTGGGGGATGCTCACTTGTCGATCTCCTCGAGCGCCTTGGTCTGCCGGAAGCTGATCGCCGAGATGGTCGCCACGATCAGGAAGATCACGATGGACAGGGCGGAGGCCAGGCCGTAGTCGCGCCCCACCCCGCTGAACGCCGTCTTGTAGACGACCGTGATCAGCAGGTCTGTGGCGCCGATGTTCGAGCCCGCGTCGGGGAACCGCGGTCCGCCGCCGGTCAGCATGTAGATGATGTTGAAGTTGTTGAAGTTGAACGCGAACGAGGAGATCAGCAGCGGCGCCACCGAGACCAGCAGCAGGGGCAGCTTGATGGAGCGGAAGATGCGCCACGGGCCGGCGCCGTCCATGCGGGCGGCCTCGTCCACGTCCTCGGGCAGGGACTGCAGGGCGCCCGTGGTCACCAGGAACATGTAGGGGAAGCCCAGCCACAGGTTCACCACGAGCACCGACAGCCGGGCCAGCCACGGGTCGGTGAGCCACGGGATGTCCGCGCCGCCGAAGAACACGGTGTTGACGAAGCCGAACTCCGGGTTGAGCAGGCCGGCCCACACGAGGCCGGACAGGAACGCCGGGAACGCGTACGGCAGGATCATCATCACCCGGTAGACCTTCTTGCCGCGCATGTCCGAACGGTTGAAGGCGATCGCCAGCAGCAGCCCGACGGCGAACGTCGTGGCCACGCTCAGGAACGCGAAGGCGAAGGTCCACACGGTGACCCGCAGGAGCGGGTCGCGCAGCTCGGGGTCGGTGAACGCGCGCGTGAAGTTGTCCAGGCCGACGAACACCCGCCAGCCGGTCTGCAGCGTGCTGCCGTCGTCCGCCTGGAACTGGCCCTCGCCGTTGTCCCGGTACTCCACGCCGCTCTCGAGGTCCGTGAAGGTGTCCCGGGCCTCGTCGTACTCCAGACGCGGCGCGTACACGTACCCGCGGGAGCCGTCGCGCGTCTCCAGGGTGCCGTCCGCGGCGTCGTCGCTCAGCGGGACCTTCAGGCGGGCGACCTGGTCCTGACGCTGCAGCAGGTCGCCGAACCGCAGGGTGGTGTACCCCTCCACCCCCACCGGCTCCCCGTCCTGCATCTGGGCCTCGACCGGCTCCAGCGCCTGGTCCGCGCCGCCGAGGACGGGCTCCCCGTCCCGCAGGGTCAGCAGGTAGAGGTCGCCGCCCTCCTCCAGCACCGTGATGTCGTACACCGGGGAGTCCGGCACGCGGATGGAGGAGGAGCGCTGGATGATCTCGATCGCCGCGGCCTTGTCCGAGTTGTGCCCGGCGCCGTAGTTCGTGAAGGCGACGTAGGAGGAGTAGACCACCACGAACACCTGGAACAGCATCAGGAAGAACAGGCCGGGGGCGAGGTACTTGGCCGGCAGGCCGCCGCGGCGCAGGTAGATCCAGTTGATGCCGATCGTGACCGCCAGGGTCAGCGCGAACACCACCCAGTCCCCCGCGGCCGCGAGCTGGAACAGCAGGAACGCCGCGAAGGCGTCCACGAGGCCCAGCAGGACGATCTTGGCCAGCGTGCCGCCGAGGCCCTCGGTACCCCGGGCGTCCGCACGACGACGGCGGCCCGGGCCGGTGCGGCGCGCGGCGTCGTCGAGGGCGGCGGTGGCGGCGTCGGACCGGTCCGACGCGGTGGAAGACGGGCTCATGGTTCCTCATCCGGCCCGAGGGCCTGCCGTGGAAGGGGGGGATGCGCGCCCCGAGGGCGCAGGGCCACGGTCCGCCTCCGGCGTCCCCGCGGGGACGCCGGAGGTGGACCGCGCCGGATCACTGGCCGATGCGGCCCTCGATGTCGGAGATCATCTTCTGCCAGGTCTGGACCGGGTCGCCCTCGCCCTTGATGATGCTCATCTCGGCGCCGCCCCAGAACTCGAACACCGCGCCCATCTCGGGGGCCGCCGGCATGGGGACGCCGTTCTCGCCGATCTCGCCGAACGCCTTCACGGTCTCGTCCGAGGCCGCCTTGTCGAAGGAGGCGGTCAGCGCCGGGGGACGCTTGCCCTCGGCGAAGAGCGCGTCCTGGGCCGCCTCGGTGGAGAGGTAGTTGACCACGAACTCATTCGCGGCCAGCTGGTTCTCGGACTCTGAGGAGACGAAGAAGGCGTTGACGCCCACGAACGGCTGCGCCGGCTGGTCGCCCATGGACGGGATGGCCTCGACCTCGAAGTCGACGCCGGCCGCCTCGGCCTCCTCGATGTTCCACGGGCCGGTGATGAAGTAGGCCGCGTTGCCGGAGTTGAACTGCTCCTTGGCGATGTCCGCGGTCATGTTCGGGTTCAGCACCCCGGACTCGCCGTACTCGGCCAGCTTCTCGGCGAAGGCCTCACCCTCGGGCCCGCCCATGGCCAGCGAGCCGGTGTCGTACGAGCCGTCCTCGGCCTGCTTGAACACGGGGGCGCCCATGGAGGTCTGGAACGGGTACAAGTGGTACGGGTCGCCGTTGACGGCGTCCAGGCCCACCACGAACGGGTACTCGGCCTCGCCGGCGTCGACGGCCTTCCGGCCCTCCGCGATCATCTCGTCGAAGGAGGCCGGGGTGGACTCGGCCAGCTCGGTGTTGCGCAGGATGGCGATGTTCTCCACGGAGTACGGCACGCCCCAGGTCTGACCCTCATAGGTGACGGCCTGCACGGAGGACTCCACGAAGTCGCCGGCTCTCTCGCCCAGCTCAAGGGGCTCGATGGTGCCGTTCTGCACGAGCGAGCCGATCCAGTCGTGGGCGCCGACGATCACGTCCGGGCCCTCGCCCGTGGGGTTCTGGGTGATGAAGTCGTCCTTCATCGTGGAGTTGTCCTTGACCACGAGCTCCACCGTGATCCCGGTGTCCTCCTTGAAGTCCTCCGCCACGGCCTGCAGCGGCTCCTGGCGGTTCTGGTCCACCCACATGGTGATGGTGCTGGCGCCGGCCTCGGAGAGGTCCTGGCTCGGGGACGCGGTGGCCGTGCCCTGCTCGGTGGCGCCGGCCGGGGAGGAGGACGCCGGGGCGGAGGAGCCGCCGCCGCACGCGGTGAGCGCGAGGGCGGAGAACGCCGCGGTGAGGGTCAGGCTGAGCGGGCGGCGGAAGAGGCCGCCGGTCGTCGTCGACTGCATGATGTGCCTTTCACGAGGGGTGGCCCGCGGCATGCGCCGGCCGTTGCGTCGCCGACGTGGGCCCCGCGGTGAGACGGCGCCTGCCCCCGGCGGCTGAAGGAGTCAGTCCCCAGGAGTGTAAACGCTTCCACTGTGATATGCCACACAGAGGTGCGCTCCCGCATGAACACGGGCATGCGGGAGTGGGGGCGGAGGTCAAGACCGGCTGAAACCGGAATGGAAGCGCTTCCACCACCGCGCCTGCCGTGCCGTACTCTGGTGCCACGCATCGACCCCCGGCCCGCCGCCGTCGTGCACCCGCCCCGCCGCAGAACCCCATGAACCGGGAGGAGGACCGCCGATGGTCGGCATCAAGGACGTCGCCCGCATGGCCGGGGTCTCCACCGCCACCGCCTCCCGCGCCCTCACCGGCTCCGGCCCCGTGGCGGCCGCCACGCGCACCCGAGTCCAGGAGGCCGTCGCCACGCTCGGCTACGTGGCGGACTCCGCCGCTTCTTCGCTCGCCTCGGGCCGCACCCGCAACATCGGGCTGGTGACCCCCTCCGTCCACCGGTGGTTCTTCGCCGCCGTGCTCGAGGGCGCCGCGGACGAGCTCGTGCGGCACGGGTACGACCTGACGCTCTACGACGTCGGCCAGGACCCGGAGCGTCGATCCACGGTCATCTCCGACCTGCTGCCCCGACGGCGGCTGGACGCCCTGATCACCCTCTCGTTCCGGCTGAGCGTGTTCGAGTTCGCCGGACTCGAACGCCTCGGCCTGCCCGTGATCGCCGTCGGCGGCCGCCTGCCGGCGGGTGAGACCCTGCCGGACTGGTTCACCGCCGTCCAGGTGGACGACGCCCGCGCCGCACGGATGGCCACCGAGCACCTGCTGGAGCTCGGACACCGGGACATCGCCTACGTGGGCCGCGTGGACGAGGACATCGAGTTCCAGGTCAGCACCGAGCGCACCCGCGGGTTCCTGCACGCCCTCGCCGCCATCGGGGTGCGCACGCCGGCCGACTGGATGGTGCCCGCGGACTTCACCATCGGCGGCACCTACCACCAGGCGCGCGCCCTTCTCGCCGACCCGCGGCGCCGGCCGACGGCGGTCATGTGCATCTCGGACGAGATGGCCATGGGCACCTGGATGGCAGCCCACTCCCTGGGGCTGCGCGTGCCCGAGGACGTGTCCGTGATGGGCCTGGACGGCCACCCCGAGGCCGCCCGCCTGGGCATCAGCACCGTGGACCAGAACCCGCTCGAGCAGGGCCGCCCTGGGCTGGTACGCGCTCACCGGTCGGGCGCCGGGCGCCGCCGGGCATCGGGCGCCGCTGCCCGTCCTGGTCCCCGAAGCGTCCCCCGAGCTCGCGCTGCTGCTCGATGCGGCGCTCTCCCCGGACCCGGCGGCGCGGCCGAGCGCGGAGGAGGCCGCCGCAGCCGTATACGCGACGGCCCGGCCCGAGCCGGTCCCGCTGGGAGAGGCCGCCCCCGCCGAGGTGGCGCACCTGCTGCCCACGGTGCTGCCGGGCTCCGGGCCCACGCGGCGACGCCGGGGACGACGCACGGCTCCGAGACGGCGCGCGCTCGCGCGCCGACGGGGGGCGGCGCCACGCCGGGGCGTCCTCGTGGCCGCCGGGCTGGCCACCGCGCTGGCCGTCGGCGGCGGCACCGCCGGGCTGTGGTGGCCGGCGTCCCTGGGCGACGCGACGGAGGGGGCGCCGGAGCCGGCGGGCGCGGTGCCGGCCGGCACCTCGGTGGACGCGGCGCGCCCGGCGGACGGGACGCCGGAGAGCGGGACGCCGGCGAGGGTGCCGGACGCGGGTGCCCCCGGGGAGGACGCCGCCGGGGAGGACGCCGTCGACGTGGGCGAGGCGCTGGCCGCGGTCGGCCACGCCCGGACTGCCGCGCTCATCGACCCGGAGCCTGCGCGACTGGACGCCTACGCCGTGCCCGGGGGACCGGCGTGGGAGAACGACCGGGATCTGCTGCGCCGGCTGACGGACGAGGGGTTCGCCTTCTCCGGCCTCGAGGTGACGGTGGAGCAGGCCGGACCCGCCCGGCGGGCCGGGGACGACGCGCTGCGTGTCGACGCCGTGCTCCGGACGTCGGCCCACACCGTGCTGGACCGCGCGGGACGCGTGGCGGCGCATCGGGAGGCGACGGCCGAGGAGGTCGTGCTGGTCCTGCGCAGCGGCCACGGAGAGGGCCCCGAGGGGCGGGACGGCGGCGCGGCGGGTCGGACGTGGCGGGTCGAGACCGTCGATCCGCGCTGACCCCGGGCCCGGATCCAGCGCCGGAGGCCGGCGGTCCAGACGGGGGGACGCCGCGGGCCCCGGGGAGAAGCTCCCCGGGGCCCGCGGCGTGGTGCGGCGTCAGCCGCCTGGGCTGATCACTGCCAGAGGACGGCGACCAGGATGTTCACCAGGCCCAGACCGCCCACCGCGTGGGCCAGGCCCGTGGGCACGACCTCCCCGCGGTTGGACTTGCGGCGGCCGATCAGGGCGGCCACGAAGACGATGACGCCGATCAGGAACTTGACGCCCAGCTTCATGTGGTTCGGCTCCCCGCTCATGGCGAGGCCGAAAAGCACCACGCCGGAGACGATCATGCCCACGGAGCCCCACCACTGCGAGGTGGTGACGGTCGGGTTGCGGAAGTGCGCGAACCAACCGCCCACGATCGCTGCGGCGGACACGATGTGCACGGCCACCAGGATGCTGTGCAGGATATCCACAGTCCTTCTCCCTTTCCGTCAGAGACCCAGCTCGTTGGCGAACTCGCCGCCCTCGAGACGCTGACGCAGCGTCGTCAGGAAGCGGCCCGCGTCGGCCCCGTCCACCAGGCGGTGGTCGTAGGTCAGGGACAGGTACATCATGTGGCGGATGGCGATCGAGTCGTTGCCGTCCGCGTCGGTCACCACCATGGGGCGCTTCACGATCGCACCGGTGCCCAGGATCGCGACCTGCGGCTGGTTGATGATCGGCGTGTCGAACAGCGCGCCCACGGAGCCGATGTTCGTGATCGAGAACGTGCCGCCCGAGAGCTCGTCCGGCGAGATCTTGTTCGTGCGGGTGCGCTCGGCCACGTCGGCGATCTTCTGGGCGAGGCCCGTCAGGTTCAGGGAGCCGGCGTCCTTGATGACGGGCACCAGCAGCCCCTTCTCCGTGTCCACGGCGATCGCGATGTCCTCGGACGCGTGGTAGGTGATCTCCTTGTTGTCCTCGGAGAACGACGCGTTCAGCTTGGGGTGCTGCTTGAGGGCCTCGGCGACCGCCTTGGTGATGAACGGCAGGTACGTCAGGTTCACGCCGGCCTGCTGCTGGAAGGAGGCCTTGGCCTTCTTGCGCAGCTGCACGATGCGGGTGACGTCCACCTCGTGCACCTGGGTGAGCTGGGTGGACAGGTCGAGGGACTCGCGCATGCGCTGGGCGATGACCTGGCGGATGCGCGGCGCCTTCTCCACCTCGCCGCGGACCGAGGGGTCCACGGAGGAGCTCGCGGCCGGGGCGGACGCAGCGGCCGGGGCCGACGACGGGGCGGCAGCCTCGGAGGCCTGCTCGGCCGGAGCCTCGGACCCGCCCGCGGCGGCCTGCGAGGCCAGCGCGGCGGCGAGCACGTCCTGCTTGCGGATGCGGCCGCCGACGCCCGTGCCGCGGACCGTGGACAGGTCCACGTTGTTCTGGTGGGCCAGGCGGCGCACCAGCGGGGTCACGTAGCCCTGGCCGGGCTCGGTGGCGGAGGGCGCCTCGGCGGACTCGGCCTGCGCGGAGTCGCGCTCAGCGGACTCGCGCCGGGAGGCCTCCTCGGACGGGGACGCCTCGGGCGTCTTCTCCGACTTCTCGGCGCCGGCGGCCTCGGCGGCCTCCTCGGTCTCCTCGGGGGCCTCGGCCTCGGTCGCCTTGTCCTCGATCTCCTCGGCGGACGCCTCGTCCTGACCGGAGGAGCCCTCCGACGGGGCGGAGCCGCCGCCGGCGGAGCCGGAGCCGACGAGCGCGAGGACGGCGCCCACCTCGACGGTGTCGTCCTCCTCCGCACGGATCTCCAGGAGGGTGCCCGCCACGGGGGAGGGGATCTCGGTGTCGACCTTGTCGGTGGAGACCTCGAGCAGCGGCTCGTCGACCTCGACCTCGTCGCCGACGGACTTCAGCCAGCGGGTCACGGTGCCCTCGGTCACGGACTCGCCCAGCGCGGGCAGGGTGACCTCGGAGGCCTCGCCGCCGGCCGACGGGGCCCCGTCCGAGCCCTGGTCGGTGGAGGCGCGCTCCTCCGGAGCCGGCTCGCCTGCGGGCTCCTGCTGGGCGTCGTCCTGCTGCGCCTCCTCGACGGCGGGCTCCTCGGCCGCGGCGTCGTCCTCCGACGCGTCGGCGGAGCCGCCGCCGGAGCCGTCGCCGATCGTGGCCAGCGGGGCGCCGACCTCGACCGTGTCGTCCTCCTCGACCAGGATCTCCTCGAGCACGCCGGCCACGGGGGACGGGATCTCGGTGTCGACCTTGTCGGTGGAGACCTCCACCAGGGGCTCGTCGACGGCGACCTCGTCGCCGACGGCCTTGAGCCAGCGGGTCACGGTGCCCTCGGTGACGGATTCGCCCAGGGCGGGCAGGTTCACGGTTTCAGACATGGTTCCGATGCTCCTCATGAGGGGTGGGCGCCGGGGGCGCCCACCCGGGGTTGCGAGGTGGGCCCGACGCACGGGCCCGGGATGGTCAGTGCGGTGGGTCAGCTGTGCAGCGGGTGGCCGAACAGGGCCATGGCGGCCTCGCCCAGGGCCTCGTTCTGCGTGGGGTGCGCGTGCACGAACTGGGCGACGTCCTCGGGGTAGGCCTCCCAGTTCACGATGAGCTGCGCCTCGCCGATCTGCTCGCCGATGCGCTTGCCGATGCCGTGCACGCCCACGATCGGGCCGTTCTTCTGGCGGATCATCTTGATGATGCCGCCGGTGCCGAGGATCGAGGACTTGCCGTTGCCGGCCAGGTTGTACTCGGCGACCTCGACGTTGTCCTTGCCGAACTCCTCCTCCGCCTTGGGCTGGGTGTAGCCCACGGACATGATCTCCGGCTCGGTGAAGGTGACCTTCGGGATGTTGATGTCCTCGACGACCATCGGCTTGTTGCCGGCGATCTCCTCGGCCACGAAGATGCCCTGCTGGAAGCCGCGGTGCGCCAGCTGCAGACCGGGAACGATGTCGCCCACGGCGTAGATGTTGCCGACGCCGGTGTGCAGACGCTCGTCGGTGAGGACGAAGCCGCGGTCCATCTTGACGCCCTGCTCCTCGTAGCCGAGGCCCTCGGTGTTCGGGCCGCGGCCGACGGCGACGAGGCAGACCTCGGCCTCGAACTCCTTGCCGTCCGCGAGGGTCACCTTGACGCCCGAGTCGGTCTCCTCGACCTTGTCGAAGAACGTGCCCAGGTTGGTCTTGATGCCCTTCTTCTTGAACTCGCGCTCGAGGACCTTGATGATCGCCGGGTCCTCGTTGGGGACCAGGGTCTTCAGGCCCTCGATGATGGTGACGTCGACGCCGAAGGAGTTCCACAGGGACGCGAACTCGGAGCCGATGACACCGCCGCCGAGCACGATGGCCGACTTCGGGGTGTAGTCCAGCTCGAGGGCCTCCGTGGAGGTCATGATCTTCTTGGAGATGGGCAGGCCCATGGTCTTGGCCACGGAGCCGGAGGCCAGCACGATGTTCTCCGCCGTGTAACGGGTGCCGTCGACCTCGACCTCGTTCTTCGAGACGAGCTTGCCCTCGCCCTCGATGACCTGGACCTTGCGCATCTTCAGCAGGCCGGCCAGGCCCTTGTGCTTGCCGGCGACGATGCCGTCCTTGTAGTCGCGCACCTTCGCCATGTCCACGGACTCGAGGGTCGCGTTGACGCCGAACTTGGCGGCGTTGCGGGTCTCATCGGCCACCTCGGCGGCGTGCAGGTAGGCCTTCGTGGGGATGCAGCCCCAGTGCAGGCAGGTGCCGCCGACCTTGGACTTCTCCACGAGGGCGACGGACTTGCCGTACTGCACGGAACGCAGGGCTGCGGCGTACCCGGCGGAGCCACCGCCGAGGACGAGGACGTCGAATTCCTGAGCGGTTGCCTTGTCGGCCACGGTGTTGCTCCTTGGTGCTGGGGTCGGTGGATCGTGGTGGTGGTGCGTCACCGCCACCCCCGGCCGTCGGCGGCGGGCCGCGCGGCCGGGGACGCGGTGGACATCGGGACCAACCTTACCGGGCACGCCCCTCGATGAGACCCACCAGGGTCCGCACCATCACGCCGGTGGCGTCCTGCGGGGTGTAGCCGTACGCGGCCGACTCGTTGAAGGAGGGGCCGGCGATGTCGAGGTGGGCCCAGGGGGTCCGTGCGGCGGCGTCGCCCTCCGACCGTCCGGCGTCGACGAATTCGCGCAGGAAGGTGGCGGCGGTCATCATGCCGCCGAAGCGGTCGCCCATGTTGGAGATGTCCGCAACGCGCGAAGTGAGCGAGGCGCGCAGCTGCTCCGGCAGGGGCATGCCCCACGCGAGCTCCCCGGCCGCGTCGGCCGCGGCGACGACCTCGTCGCGCAGCGCGTCGTCACCCATGACGCCCGTGTGGCGCACGCCGAGGGCGACCAGCTGGGCACCGGTGAGGGTGGCCACGTCGAGCACCGCGTCGGGTCGCTCGTCGGTGGCCGCCACGAGGGCGTCGGCCATGACGACGCGGCCCTCGGCGTCCGTGTTCATGACCTCCACGGTCTTGCCGCCGTACATCGTGATGACGTCGGACGGGCGGATGGCGGTGCCCGAGGGCATGTTCTCGGCCAGCGCCAGCCAGCCGGTCACCTTCACAGGGACGTCCAGGGCCGCGGCGGCGCGCACGACGGCGAAGACGGTGGCGGCGCCGGCCATGTCCGACTTCATCGTCATCATCGAGGCGGCGGGCTTCAGCGAGATGCCGCCCGTGTCGAAGGTGATGCCCTTGCCCACCAGCGCGATGTGCGCGGCGGCGTCGGCCGGCGCGTGCTCGATGCGCACGAGCCGCGGCGGGCGGGAGGAGCCCTGGCCGATCGCGAGGATGCCGCCGAAGCCCTCGGCGCGCAGGCGGTCCTCGTCCCACACGTCCACGCTCACGGACGAGTCCGCGAGGTCCTCCGCGACGGCGTCCGCGAACGTGGCCGGGTAGAGGTGCGAGGGGGCCGTGTTCACCAGGTCGCGCACGGCGCAGACCGCGTCGCCCACGACGGCGGCCCGGCGCAGCACGGGGTCGGCGTCCGCGGCGGCGAGCGGGGTGACGACCTCGACCTCGCGGACGGGACGGGACGTGTCCGTCTCGGCGCGGGCGCGCTCGGACTTCTGGGCGGTGAAGGCGTACGCGCCCAGGACGGCGCCCTCGGCGACGGCGGCCAGTCGGGCCGGGGTGTCGGCCGGCAGGGCCAGGGCCACGGCGTCGGTGCCGGCCAGGGAGCGCACGGCAGCCCCGGCGGCGCGGCGCAGGGACTCGTCCGCGGCCTCGCCGTCGTCGTCCAGACCGCCGACGCCGGCCAGGACCAGCAGCGGCACCGGCACGCCGCCCAGGCCCGGCAGGCGATGGACCTCGTCCTCGGCGCCCCGCACGCCCAGCAGCTCGAACGAGGCCTCGAGGGCGGTGGCCGCCTCGGCCGGCAGCGCGTCCGTCAGGAGCACGGGGCCGTCCGGGCCGGTGCCCACCCCCACCACGAGGGCGGAGGCGGTCAAGTCCTCCAGGGCGCGGGCGGTCAGGGTCGGGCGGTCCAGGGTGATCACGGACGGGCCTCTCTTCCGGGGGTGGGG
>NZ_JABFNH010000024.1:154847-165558 GCF_017168435.1 Micrococcus sp. KRD070 | reverse complement strand
TGGCCGAGCAGGTCCTCGACCAGCTGCACCTCGAGCGCGGGCAGGCGCAGATCACGGTAGCGGTCCCGGTCGAACCGGAGCCGGGGACGCCGGGCGCGGAATAGGAGGGTGCCGTGCCGTGGTTGACTGACGCCAGAGGACAGGGAGGGATCCGCGTCCGCCGCCATCCGGGCGGCGGGGACGGCTCTCCCGCAGACGGACCACCGGAAGGGGAACGAGACGTGCAGGACGCCGCGCCGCTGTACACCCGTCATGAGGGGGCGCCCGTGCCCCCCGGCCTGGGCATGCTCGTGGCCCTGACCGGGCACATGGACGCGGGCCGGGTCGCTCGGCAGGTGCGGGCCGCGCTGCACGAGCACCTGACCCATCGGACCGTCGTCTCCTTCGACGTCGACTCGATGTTCGACTACCGCGCCCGGCGTCCCCGGCTCCGGTTCGACCGGGACCGCTACCGTGATCTGCGCCTGCCCGCGCTCGAGGTGCAGCTGGTCGAGGACCTGCTCGGCCACCCCTTCCTGCTGCTGTCCGGCCCCGAGCCGGACTTCCGGTGGCAGGCGGTGACGGAGGCCGTGCTCGGCCTCGCGCAGGAGTGGGAGGTGGACTCGCTCACCTTCCTCGACGCGGCCCCGCTGCCCGTGCCGCACACGCGGCGGCTCGGGGTCACGACCCACGGGTCCCGCGCCGACGCCGTCGAGGGGCTGTCCACCTGGAGCCCGGAGGCGGACATCGTCGCGGGGCTGCTGCAGATGCTCGAGCTGCGCGCCGAGGAGGCGGACCTGCCGACGGCGGGCTACACCGTCCATGTGCCGCACTACGTGGCCGAGGCGTCCTTCCCCCAGGCGGCCGTGGCCGCGCTCGAGTACGCGGGGGCCGCCATGGGGCTCATGCTGCCCTCGGACGACCTGCGAGACGCCTCGCGGGACATCGAGGCCGAGCTGGAGCGCCAGGTCTCCGGGTCCGGGGAGATCCAGCAGATGATCGCCGGCCTGGAGCGCAACTACGACCAGAACGCCGAGGACCAGGAGCGGTCGTTGCTCGAGACCGAGCAGGGCCTGCCCGACGGCGACGAACTCGCCTCCGCCGTCGAGGCGTACCTCGCCGCGCGGGACGCCGGCGGCGGGTCCGCTCCTGCACAGGAGGACGGACCCGGCCGTCCGTCCACCGGCGACGGGGACTGATCCCACCGCGGGCGCCCGGTCGGCCAGGGTGGCGGCATGGAAGCCCCCACCTCACTCGACGTCCCCGTCCTGCCGGCCCGCGGCCCGGAGGACCTGCTCGCCTACGTCGGCCACGCCCTCGGGCGGTTGCCCGAGGGCAGCCTGGTCCTCCTCACCCTGCGCGACGGGCGCCTGCGCGCCGTGGTGCGGGTCGACCTGCCTCCCGAGGAGGTCGACGTCGGCGCCTGGGCCTGCGCCGTGGCCGAGGTGTGCCGGCGGGACGCAGCCGCGGACGCGACGCTCTGCCTCGCGCTGCCGGACGGCGCCCGGGCCACGCTCGCCCGTCCCGGCTGGGCCGCGGCGCTCGACGACGCCCTGGCGTCCGCGGGTCGCCCCCTGACCGCGGCCTGGACGTGCGCGCGGGGACGGGCGCGCCCCTGGTGGGGGAGCGGCGTCGCCGAGGAGGGCCCGCTCGACCCCCGAGCCGCGCCGCTGTCCCTGCACCTGATGACCCGCGGTTCGGTCTGGGACCGTGCAGCAGTGCCCGACCCGGTCCCGCGCCGCGGTCCCGCGGCGGCCCGGGCCGACGACGCGCGGTGGCGGCCTCCCGAGCAGGACGCGCCCGCGGCACGCCGCGCGTGGCTGGCGCAGTGGGAGTCGGTGCTGACCGGCGCGGCTCGTGACCGCGGCGCGCCCGCACCGGCCGTGCTGGGCTCGCCGCTGACGCGTCCGGCCTGGCGCGACGGCCTGCTGCTCCATGCCGCCGCGCCGTCCGGCGCGGCCACGGGGGATCCGGGGGACGAGGAACGGATCCTCACCGCGGCCTCGGGCCGGGCGCCGGCCTGGGATCGGCTGGACGCCCTGCGGGCGGGGCTGCGCGCGCTCGTGCCCGTCGCGACGCCGGCTGTGGCGGCGCAGGCCCTGGCGCTGGCCGGGTGGGTCGGCTGGGCCCGCGGCCACGGCTCCGACGCGGACGCCCACCTGACCGCGGCGGCGGCGCTGAGTCCCGGCGACCCGTTCGTCTCCGTCCTGCGACGCATCGTGGCCGCGGGGTGCGTCGCAGGCTGGGCGACCGACCCGGCCACCGCGTGGCGGCCCGACGGTGGCCGCCCATGAGAGAATGATGCGGCTTCACGACGGCACGGCCGACCGCAGCCCGTTTCCCGGGTGCGGAATAGATCGGTCTCAGCCGTCGTTGGCACTCACGGACCCTGCAGTCGGCGGGCCCGGACGACGTCGGTCGTCCGAGGCCGCGACTTGACAGGGTCACGTGTCTATGGACTGCAAGGATCCGCGGGTGGCCGCGGACGAGACGGAAAGGCCTCGAGTGACCACTTCGACGACCAGCGGTGTGCAGGACGGCAAGGAGACCACTGCCTCCGAGGCCACGACCACGCGCACCCGCTCCACGGCAGCCAAGAAGTCGGCAGCCACGAAGAGCGCCACGACCAAGGGCGCCACGACGCGGACGACCGCGACGAAGTCGGCGGCGACCAAGACCGCTGCCACGCCGACGGCCAAGAAGAAGGCGACCCGGAAGCCCACCGCGGCCAAGACCACCGCCACGGCCAAGACCACCGCCGCGAAGAAGACCGCCACGACCGGGGGCAAGAAGGCCACCGCGTCCGCCGCCTCCGCCGAGCAGGCCGAGGACGACGAGGAGCTCGTCCAGGCGCGCGAGCGCACCGAGGCCGCGGACGCCGTCGAGGAGGACGTGGTGGCGGACGAGACCGCCACCGAAGACTCTGATGATGAGGACGCGGACGGCTCGGACGCTCCGGAGCGTCCGGCGATGGACGCGGAGGCCGTGACCGGCACGACGGCCGCCACAGGCCAGAAGGTGGCCCAGTCCAAGGGCGCGTTCGTCATGGACGACTCCGAGGACGACGCCCCGGTGCAGCAGGTGGTCGTGGCGGGCGCCACGGCGGACCCGGTGAAGGACTACCTGAAGCAGATCGGCAAGGTCGCCCTGCTCAACGCCGAGCAGGAGGTGGACCTGGCCATGCGCATCGAGGCCGGCCTCTACGCCGAGCACGTCGTGCAGCACGAGGCCTCCGACGACTACCGCGAGCGCCGGGACATCCAGCTGATCATCGCGGACGGGCGCAAGGCCAAGAACCACCTGCTCGAGGCCAACCTGCGTCTGGTGGTCTCCCTGGCCAAGCGCTACACCGGTCGCGGCATGCTGTTCCTGGACCTCATCCAGGAGGGCAACCTCGGCCTGATCCGCGCCGTCGAGAAGTTCGACTACACCAAGGGCTTCAAGTTCTCCACGTATGCCACGTGGTGGATCCGTCAGGCCATCACCCGCGCCATGGCGGACCAGGCCCGCACCATCCGCATCCCGGTGCACATGGTGGAGGTCATCAACAAGCTGGCCCGCGTGCAGCGGCAGATGCTCCAGGACCTCGGCCGCGAGCCCACCCCGGAGGAGCTGGCCAAGGAGCTGGACATGACCCCGGAGAAGGTCGTCGAGGTGCAGAAGTACGGCCGCGAGCCCATCTCCCTGCACACCCCGCTCGGCGAGGACGGCGACTCCGAGTTCGGCGACCTGATCGAGGACTCCGAGGCCGTCGTGCCCGCGGACGCCGTCTCCTTCACGCTGCTCCAGGAGCAGCTGCACTCGGTGCTGGACACGCTCTCCGAGCGCGAGGCCGGTGTCGTCGCCATGCGCTTTGGCCTGACCGACGGCCAGCCCAAGACGCTGGACGAGATCGGCAAGGTCTACGGAGTGACACGAGAGCGCATCCGCCAGATCGAGTCGAAGACCATGTCCAAGCTGCGTCACCCCTCCCGCTCGCAGGTGCTCCGGGACTACCTGGACTGAGTCGCAGCGGCATGACGAAGGGCCGGACCCCCGCGGGGGTCCGGCCCTTCGTCATGCCGGGCGCGTCAGGCGCCGGCGGTGAGGCGGTCCGTCTCGTCCTGCCACAGCGCGGCCTGGGGACGCAGCGCGTCCTCGACGGCGCGGGCGTGGTGGGCGCAGAACTGGAGGGCACCGCCCGAGTGCAGCACGGCGCGGACGTAGGCCTGCGCGCCGCAGCGGTCGCAGCGGTCGGAACGGGTGAGGGCGGCCGGCTCGGCCACGGCGGTGATGGACATGGTGTCCTCCTCGGGTCTCTCGGGGCTGGAGGGCGACGACGCCGGTGGGGCGGGTCGGTCCTCCTCTTGTCCCATGGAACAGCAAGGATGGCAGGGAACTTCCCCGCGCGCCCGCCCCGCACCCGCGTTTCGCCACCCGCGTACGCAAGCAGCCGGGCCGGGCTGCCCAGGGACGTCCGGCCCGAACCCTGGCGTGTCCGGCCCGCGGAGTAGGCTGGACCGGCCGCCGTCGTCCACCGAAAGGCCCGCCCCGTGCCCGCGAACACCGAGTACAACGCCCGCCACCTCTCCGTGCTGGAGGGGCTCGAGGCCGTCCGCAAGCGGCCGGGCATGTACATCGGCTCCACCGATTCCCGCGGCCTCATGCACTGCCTCTGGGAGATCATCGACAACTCGGTGGACGAGGCTCTGGCCGGCTTCGGGCAGTCGATCGAGATCACCCTGCATCCGGACGGCTCCGTCGAGGTCGAGGACAACGGGCGCGGCATCCCCGTGGACGTGGAGCCGCGCACCGGCCTGTCCGGTGTCGAGGTGGTGTTCACCAAGCTCCACGCCGGCGGCAAGTTCGGCGGCGGTTCCTACGCCGCCTCGGGTGGCCTGCACGGCGTGGGCGCGTCGGTGGTCAATGCCCTGTCCTCGCGCCTGGACGTGCAGGTGCTGCGCGGCGGCAAGGTCCACCAGATGTCGTTCCGGCGCGGCGAGCCGGGCCGCTTCCAGGACGGGTCGCGCCCGTCGCCAGACGCCCCGTTCGAGCCGTCCACGGACGCCTCGCCGCTGGACGTCGTCGGGAAGGCCAAGCGCGGGCAGACCGGCACGCGCGTGCGCTACTGGGCGGACGAGCAGATCTTCGTGAAGGACGCGACGTTCTCCGCCGAGGAGCTCCAGGCGCGGGCGCGCCAGACCGCCTACCTGATCCCGGGCCTGCGGATCACAGTCAAGGACCTGCGCCGCCGACCCGGCACGCCCGGCGCCGACGGCCCGGTCGAGGAGGTCTTCCAGTACGACGGCGGCATCTCCGAGTTCGTGGAGCACCTCACGCCCGCCACCCCGGTGACGGACGTGTGGCGGATCCAGGGCTCCGGCACCTTCAAGGAGCGGGTCCCGGTGCTCGGCGAGGACGGGCGCACCTCCATGCAGGATGTGCAGCGCACGTGCGAGGTGGACGTCGCCCTGCGCTGGGACGTCGGCTACGACACCGTGTTCCGGTCCTTCGTGAACATCATCGCCACGCCCAAGGGCGGCACCCATCAGTCCGGGTTCGAGGCGGCACTGCTGAAGGTGTTCCGGGCCCAGGTGGAGGCCAACGCGCGCCGGCTCAAGGCCGGGTCGGACAAGGTGGAGAAGGACGACGTGCTGGCCGGCATGACCGCCGTCCTGACGGTGCGGCTCGCCGAGCCGCAGTTCGAGGGGCAGACCAAGGAGATCCTCGGCACCTCCGCGGTGCGGCGGATCGTCTCCCAAGTGGTGGAGAAGCAGCTGACCGCCCGCCTCACCTCCACGGCCCGCGCCCAGAAGCAGCAGGTGCACACGCTGCTGGAGAAGGTCGTCGCCGAGATGAAGTCGCGCATCTCCGCGCGCACCCACAAGGAGAACCAGCGGCGCAAGAACGCCCTGGAGACCTCGACGATGCCGGCCAAGCTGGCGGACTGCCGCAGCAACGACGTCGCCTCCTCCGAGCTGTTCATCGTCGAGGGCGACTCGGCGCTCGGCACCGCCAAGCTGGCCCGGTCCTCCGACTTCCAGGCCCTGCTGCCGATCCGGGGCAAGATCCTGAACGTGCAGAAGGCCTCCGTCTCGGACATCCTGGCCAATGCCGAGTGCGCGGCGCTGATCCAGGTCGTCGGGGGTGGTGCGGGGCGCAGCTTCGACCTGGATGCGGCCCGCTACGGCAAGGTCGTGCTGATGACGGACGCGGACGTGGACGGTGCCCACATCCGCACCCTCCTGCTGACGCTCTTCTTCCGCTACATGCGGCCCATGGTCGAGGCCGGGCGCGTGTACGCGGCCGTCCCGCCGCTGCACCGGATCGAGGCGGTGACCCGGGGCGTCAAGGAACGCGAGGTCATCTACACGTACTCCGAGCAGGAGCTGCACGCGACGCTCGCCCGCCTGGAGCGGGAGGGCCGCTCGTATCGCGAGCCGATCCAGCGCTACAAGGGTCTGGGCGAGATGGACGCGGACCAGCTGGCCGAGACCACCATGGACCCGCGCCACCGCATGCTCCGCCGCGTGAACATCGCCGAGGTGGAGGCCGCCGAGCGCGTCTTCGACCTGCTCATGGGTTCCGCGGTGGCCCCGCGCAAGGACTTCATCGTCTCCCACGCCGACGAGCTGGACCGCGAGCGCATCGACGCCTGACCCTCCGCTTTCGTTCGGGAAACGGCGGCGCGGCCGCCGCCGTTTCCCGAACGAAAGCGGCGTGACCCGCGCCGTTTTCCGAACGAAAGCTCGGGACGGGCGCTCGTTCCGGCCGCGGCGGGCGTCAGCGGTCGCGGTAGTACGCCGCGACGCGGTGCAGGCCCTCGTCGATGCTCACGGTCGGCGTCCACGCGAGGACCTCACGGGTGCGACGCTGGTCGAACCAGTGGGCGGTCGAGAGCTGCTCGGCGAGGAACTCGGTCAGCGGCGGCTCGCCGTCGTCGGAGCCCACGCCCCGGGACCGCAGCCCGAACAGATCCCGCTCCCACGCCCGCTCGATCAGGGCACCGGCGCGCCGGGCCAGGCCCGCCGGGACGCGGCGTTCGGGCTCCGCGGCGCCGCCCGCCAGCGCGATCTGGCGGATCAGCTCGCCGACCGGTCGCGGCTCGCCGTTGGTGACCACGAGGGCCTCGCCGTGGTGCACGTCGGCCGCGGACACAGCCGCCACCACGGCCTCGACGGCGTTGGCCGTGTACAGCGTGTCGACCAGGGGAGCGCCCGTGCCGAGCACGGGCATTCGCCCGGCCCGCGCGCGCTGCACGATCCGGTCGGTGAGCTGCAGGTCCCCGGGCCCCCACATCAGGTGGGGGCGCAGCACCAGGACGCGGAAGTCGTCGCGGTCGGCGGCCAGGGCCAGTCGCTCGCCGGCCGCCTTCGTGCGCGCGTAGGGTCCGCGCGCGTGCTCGGGGCTGGCGGCTCCGGCGCCCTCGCCGACGATGGAGTCGCCGGCGTGCGCCACGGAGGGGGAGGAGACGTGGACGAAGCGTCGCACGCCGTGGCGCTGTGCGGCGTGCAACAGGATGCGCGTGCCCTCCACGTTCACGGCCTCGTACTCGTGCTCGGGGCCGGACACGGACACCTTCGCGGCCACGTGCACCACGGTGTCCGCGCCGGTCAGGGCCTCCTCGACGGCGGCCGGGTCGGTCACGGACCCGCGCACGTCCCGCGCACCGGGCACGCCCGACGGACGCCGCTGCAGGGTGGTCACGTCGTTGCCGGCATCGGCGAGCACCCGGGCGACGCCCGCACCCAGCAGCCCCGAGGCGCCGGTCACCAGGACGCGGCGCGACGCGAGGCGCTCGACGAGGTCGGGCATCCCGGCGGCGTCGAGGTCGACGTCGTAGCCGAAGCCGCTCACAGCGCACCCACCTTCCCGCCGGCGAGCACGGCCTCCGCCCAGTCGGCCACCCGGGCGCGGTCGATCTTGGAGTTGTGCCGGATGTCCGTGGGGATCTCATCGGCCACGAGCACCGCGGCCACCGGCAGCGGCTCGAGGGCCGCGCGCACGGCGGAGGCCAGCGCGGTCGGGGCGAGGCCCTGCTTGGGCCGGCCGTCCCGGTGGTGACCCGGGCGCCGCGCCGGGCGCGTGGCCGGCACGGCCGCCTCCACGACGACGACCACGGCCTGCGTGCCCCGGGGCCCGACGCCGACGACGGCGCTGCGTCGCACCGGCCCGAGCGCGTCGACGGTCTTCTCGGGCCCACCCGGACCGACCGGGCCCTCGGGCGTGGTGATCACGTGCTGGAGCCGACCCTCGAGCCAGACGCGGCCCTCGGCGTCGAAGTGGCCGACGTCGGCGGTGCGGTGCCATACCCGGCCGTCCCGCCGCCACAGCCCGTCGCGCTTGCTCTGCTGGTCGGTGTGCCAGAGCGCGTCGTAGCGGTCCTTCAGGTGGGGGGCGCTGACCACGATCTCGCCGAGGACGCCGTGGCCCCGCGCGGGGTCGAGGATGACGTCCTCGGCGCTGCCGTCCTCGAGCAGCGGCGCGATGGCCAGGGACACCGTGGGCAGCGCGGAGCCCACGCAGACGCCCTCGTCGTCGGCGGCGCGCAGGCGCTGCACCTCGGCGCCGTCGATGTCCGTGAGCAGCAGCCCCTCGGTCATGCCCCACGGCGTGTGGACCCGGGCGTTCGGCATCAGGTCCGAGACCTGACGCATCAGCTGCGGGTGCACGGGGGCGCCGGCCGAGAGCACGAGACGCACGGCGTCGAGCGCCTCGCGCCGGGGCGCGTCGAGGCCGTCGGCGGTCGCGACCACGTTCGCCAGGGCGGCGGGGGAGGCGAACAGCACGCTCGACTGCCCGGCGATCGCGGCGTCGGCCAGCTTCTGCGCGGTGAGGGTGGCTGGCTGGGTGACATCCATGTCCGGGGAGACGGACGCGGCGCCGAGGGCGGGTCCGAGCAGCGCGAACGGGGCGAAGCCGGCCAGCAGGGAGCCGCCCGGGCGGATGCCCAGGGTGCGGGAGATCAGCGCCACGAGGCGGCCCAGCCGCTCGTGCGTGTACACGACGCCCTTGGCCGGGCCCGTGGAGCCGGACGTGAACAGCACCGCGGCGTCCGCGTCCAGGGCGGGCTCGGGCAGCACGGTGCCGTACTCGTCGACGGCGTCGCCCGTGGCCGGGTCGCGGTGGCGGTCCACCATCGCGTAGAGCGAGTCGGAGACGTCGAGCAGGCGGCGCTGGGCGGCGCCCGGCTCGGTCACGGAGATCCGGGTGCCCGGCCAGGACTGGGCGCGGGCCAGCGTCAGACCGGGGGTGCGGCCGATGATCCAGCGGGGGCGGGCCGACTTCATCGCCCGGGTCATGCCCTTGACCCCGAGGCCCTGGTCCGCCACCACGGCGACGGCGCCCACGCGCAGCACGGCGTACAGGGCCGCCGACAGGTCGCGACCCGGCGGCACGAGCATGGCGACCCGGTCGCCCGGTCGCATGCCCGCGGCCCACAGCCCGGTCGCGATGGCCGAGACCATCTCCTGCAGCTCACCCCAGGTGACGGCCACGGGGCGGCGGGCGGTGCCCACGAGCGAGCGGCCGGCCTGGGCGCCGGCCATGTCCACCAGCGCGGTGTACTCGCGGTGGTCCGAGCCGGGGGCGCCCCAGTCGCGCAGGTGGTCCCAGAGCCGGACCACGCCGGGCTCGCGGGCTCCGGGCTCCTCCCCGAGGTCCACCTCCAGGCCCGGGTCGGCGGCCGCGTCGGCGGTGGCGTGCGGGACGGGGCCCGGCAGCCCCGAGGCGGGGTCGGAGAGCTGGCCGCCGCGCAGCAGCTGGGCCCACTGCAGCAGGGGCGCGGTGATGTCGCGGTCGTCCACGAGCAGGTGCCCCGCCCGCTCGTAACGCTGCACGCGCGCGTGGGGCAGGCGGTCGCGGAGGTCGTCGAGGTAGCGGTCCAGGAAGACCGGGTCGTCGGCGCCCCACAGGATGAGGGCGGGCACGTCGGTACGGCCCAGGGCGGCGAGGTCCTCGCCCACCCGCTGCAGTTCGGGATGGCTGCCGTGGCCGGGGTCGGCCGGGATGTCCGCGACGAAGCCGCCGACGCCGCCGCGTCGGGCCGCCGTGTCGTAGGGCAGGTGGTAGGCGGCCCGCGTCTCGCGGTCGAGGGCCGGGGTGGCGAGGGAGGTCGTCACGGAGAGGAAGGCGTCCGTGGTGACGGTGGAGGCCGGCAGGACGGGCCCGGCGAGGGCGGCCTGCAGCGGGGCGGGGATCGGCGCCCCCTCGGGCTGGTGGACCGCGGTGTTCAGGGTCGCGACGCCGGCCACCAGCTCCGGATGACGCGCCGCCCAGCCGAGGGACACGACACCGCCCCAGTCGTGGCCGAGCGTGATCAGCGGGTGGCCGGTGGCTGCCAGGTCGCGCAGCCCGAGAGCCGCCAGCAGGGCGTCCAGGTCGGCGATGCGGCCGCCCAGCGTGCGGTAGGTGTCGCCGGCACGGCCCATCGACGCGGCGGACGGGGAGCCCGCGTGCGCGAGGCGCTCGGAGAAGCCCATGTCCAGCTGGTCCGGCGCCACGACGCGCCACGCGGCCATGCCCCGGCGTGCCCGGCGCACGGTCTCCGCGAGCAGGGACCGCCACAGCCAGGACCACGTCGGGTTGCCGTGCACCGCCACGATCGTGCCGACGATCTCCGCCCCGGCCGCGGCGAGCACGGGACCGGTGTCCGCCACGTGCAGCGTCCGCACGGTCCCCTCCGGGTCCGCGGCGGAGCGGATCTCCACGAGGCGGGACCACGCCGGGTCCCAGCCGGGCAGTCGGTCGGCCG
>NZ_JABFNH010000024.1:120017-154747 GCF_017168435.1 Micrococcus sp. KRD070 | reverse complement strand
GCGGGGATCTGGGGCATGGCTCTGGCTCCTTCAGCTCACCATTCGATCTCGAGCATCGCGGTGTTCAGGCCCGAGCCCACGCCCAGGCAGACCACCGTGTCCCCGTCCTCCAGGGCGTCCATCTCCCGCACGAGGGTGATGGGCAGCGACGCCGGGCCGACGTTGCCCAGCGTGGGGAACGTCGTCGGGATGCGCGCCGGGTCCAGGTGGGCGGACTCCGCGATCGCGTCGGTGTGCATCTGCGAGACCTGGTGGGTGATGAACCGGTCGGCCTCCGGCCACGCCCACTCCGCCGGGACGTCGTGCCACGCGTCCATCACGAGCTCGAGACCGTCCTTGAGCAGGGCGGTGGAGTCGGTGTACATGCCGTGGTGGTCGCCCACGCACAGGCCGTGGTGGTCGGTGCCGGCGCGGGTGATCCCGCGGACGATCCGATGGGCGTCCGGGTGGTCCTCGATGCGGCCGACGACGGCGGCGGCGGCCCCGGAGCCCAGCGTCAGGGACGCGAACTGCTCCATGAAGTTGCCGCGGTGCGTGGTCTCGGCGTGCAGGTTGGCCACGGTGGCGGCCTGCACCTTCGAGGCGTCCTCGGCGGCGACCACGACCGCGTAGTCGATCTGGCCGGCGTCCACGAGGGTGGAGGCGAGCATGAGGCCGTTGACGAACCCGAGGCACGCGTTCGTGATGTCGAAGTTGGTCGCCGAGGTCGGCAGCCCCATGAGGTGATGGATCCGCACGGCCACGGAGGGCTCGAGCGTGGCCCGGGTGACCGACGTGTTCACGAGCAGGCCCACCCGCTCCCGGGGGACGCCGGCCTGCTCCAGGGCCGCGACGCCGGCGCGGGCGGCGGCCTCCTGGAAGTCCTCGGTCTCGTCCCAGTTCCGTCGGCTGCGCACACCGGCCACCCGCTCCAGGAGGGAGCCGGGCAGGCGCAGGCGGGTGAGCACCTCCGCCAGCTGGTCGTCGAGGTCCCGCGAGGTGACTTCGACGGGGGCCTCCACCTCGGTGACCGCCAGGAGGGCGGCGCGGGAGTACTCGTAGCTGGCGTTGCCGGACACGTTCGTCACCAGGACCAATCTGCGGGGGGTCGGGGGAGGGGGGCGCTCACCTGCGGTGAGACGACAGCCCACTGTATCGGGGACCGGGGTCAGTCCGCGGACACGGCCACGGCGTCGTCCTCGGCGGGCGGGGCCGAGACGAGTTCGGGGGAGGCGCCGGCGCCGACGGCCTCGATGCGCTGGTCCACGGGCACGCCCGAGCCGTCCCGGCGCCCATACTCGATCGGCAGCGCGCGGGCCACGCCGGCCCGGGAGGCCGCGAGCGCGGGCGCGGCGCCGATCCAGCCGAGCTCGAGGCCGCTCTCGCCCTTGAGCAGCCGGTGGGCGCGCACGCCGCCGGTGCCGCGGCCCTTGGCCGGATACTCCCCGAGCGGGGTGACCTTGACGGAGCCCGGGGCGGAGCCGAGCACGTCCGCCTCGCCGTCCGTCACGGTCACCACGACGGCGGGCCGCGGGTGGGCCGCGGCGTCCGCACCGGTCTCGGTGAGGGAGGCGGCGGGGGCCACCCCGAACGCGAGCACCGTGTCCCCGGCGGCCAGCCGGATGCCCGCGACACCGCCGCCGGCCGGGCCCTGGGGGCGCACGGCGGAGGCGGCGTAGCGCAGCAGCTGGCCGGTGCGGGTGAGGAAGACGAGCTGGTCGGCCTCGTCCGGGGCGGGGGCGGCGCCGACCACCGCGTCGCCGTCCTTCAGGGCGACGGCGTCGACGACCTGGCGGTTCAGGGGCCATTCCGGCCGGACGCGCTTGACGACCCCGTGGGCGGTGCCCAGCGCCAGGACGGCGTCCAGGGGGACCAGGGCCACGAGCGTCTCGCCCTTGGCCAGGGGCACCAGCTCCGCGACGGGGACGGCCGCGGTCATCGCGGGGGCCGCGGACGGCTCGCCGGCCGCCGGCAGGTCGACCGCCTGGAGGCGGTGCAGCGCGCCGGCGGAGGTGAGGGCCCCGATCTCGCCGCGGGCCGTCGTCGGGACCACGGAGGTGAAGGCGTCGTGCTTGCGGCGCCGGCCCTGCGGGGCGATCGGCGTGCGGTCCGCGGTGCGCAGCAGGCGTCCGGAGGTGGAGAGCAGGGCCCAGCACGCCGTGTCGGGGACCATCAGGTCCGCCCCGGCCTCCGCGGCGCCGGCGGGGGTGGGCCCGGACGGTGCGGGCCCGGCGGCGGGGGCCGCGGCGGTCTCGGCCTCGAGCAGGACCGTGCGCCGGTCGTCGCCGTGCTCGTCGGCCACGGCCTGCAGCTCGGCCGAGACCACCTCGCGCAGCCGCGCGTCGGAGGCGAGGATCGCCTCGAGCTCGGCGATCGCGGCCTGCAGCTCGTCGCGCTCGGCCTCCAGCTCGATGCGGGAGAACTTCGTCAGCTGGCGCAGCCGCAGCTCCAGGATGTGGTCGGCCTGCACCTGGGTGAGGTCGAAGACGCCCATGAGGCGGGTGCGCGCGGCCGCGGTGTCGTCCGAGGAACGGATGATCTCGATGACCTCGTCGATGTCCACGAGCGCCAGCAGCAGGCCCTCGACGAGGTGGAGACGATCGCGGTGCTTGCCGAGGCGGTGCCCCGTGCGGCGCCGCACCACGTCCAGACGGTGGTCCACGTAGACCCGCAGCAGGGGCAGCAGGCCCAGGGTCTGCGGCTGCCCGTCGACGAGCGCGACGTTGTTGATCCCGAACGTCTCCTCGAGCGGGGTGTGCCGGTACAGGGCGGCCAGCACGGCCTGGGGGTTGAACCCGGACTTGAGCTCGATCTGCAGGCGCAGCCCGTTCTTGCGGTCCGTCAGGTCCACGACGTCGGCGATGCCGCTGAGCTTCTTCGCGTCGACGCCGGCCTTGATCCGCTCGATGACCTTCTCGGGGCCCACGCCGTACGGCAGCTCGGTGACGACCAGGCCGGTGCGACGCGCGGAGACCTGCTCCACGGCGACAGCGGCTCGCATGCGGAACGTGCCGCGGCCGGTCGCGTAGGCGTCGCGGACGCCGTCGAGCCCCACGATCCGGCCGCCCGAGGGGAGGTCGGGGCCGGGGATGTGGGCCATGATCGCCTCGAGGTCCGCCTCGGGGTCCGCGAGCAGGTGGCGCGCGCCCGCCACGACCTCGCGCAGGTTGTGCGGGGCCATGTTCGTGGCCATGCCGACGGCGATGCCGGTGGTGCCGTTGACAAGCAGGTTGGGGTAGGCGGCGGGCAGCACGGCCGGCTGCTGGAGCTGGTTGTCGTAGTTGGGGACGAAGTCCACGGTGCCCTCGTCGAGGTCCGCGGTGAGCGCCAGGGCGGCCGGGGCCATGCGGGCCTCCGTGTAGCGCGGGGCCGCGGGGCCGTCGTCGAGCGAGCCGAAGTTGCCGTGCCCGTCCACCACGGGCAGACGCAGGGAGAACGGCTGGGCGAGGCGGACCATCGCGTCGTAGATCGCGGCGTCGCCGTGGGGGTGCAGCTTGCCCATCACCTCGCCTACCACCCGGGCGGACTTCACATGGCCGCGGTCCGGGCGCAGGCCCATGCGGGCCATCATGTAGAGGATGCGCCGCTGCACCGGCTTGAGGCCGTCGCGCGCGTCCGGCAGGGCGCGCGAGTAGATCACCGAGTAGGCGTACTCGAGGAAGGACGCCTCCATCTCCTCGGAGACGTCGACGTCGACGATGTTCTCCTGCTCCAGCGGCAGCGGGCGCGGGGCGTCCTGCTCGGCGGGGCGGGAACGGGATGAACGGGCCATCATGGTGGTCGGGGAGTCCTCACGGCGTCGGGGATTGTCTACAGTGATCCTATGGGTGAGACCGAAGCCGTCCGCGGATATCCCTCCCACTGGGAGGCCGATGTGGTGCTCCGTGACGGTGCGACGGCCCACCTGCGGCCCATCTCGCCCGAGGACGCCGCCGAGCTGCAGCGCATGCACGCCGGGCAGTCCGAGAACTCCATCTACCTGCGCTACTTCACGTACAAGTCCGAGCTGAGCGCCAAGGACCTGGACCGGTTCACCCACGTGGACCACCGGGACCGGGTGGCGTTCGTGATCACCCGGGGCGGCCGCCTGCTGGGCGTGGGCCGCTACGACCGCTACGGGGACTCCGACGCCGCGGAGGTCGCCTTCAACATCTCCGACGCCGCGCAGGGCCGCGGGCTGGGCTCCATCCTCATGGAGCACCTGGCCGTGGCCGCCCGCGAGAACGGCATCCGCCGCTTCACCGCCGAGGTCCTGCCCGAGAACCGCAAGATGCTCTCGGTGTTCCAGGAGTCCGGCTTCGAGGTGACCCGCCGGTTCGAGGACGGCGTCGTGGCCGTCGAGTTCCCCATCGACCCCACCGCCCGGTGGCGCGCCGTCGTCGAGTCCCGCGAGCACCGCGCCGAGTCCCGCAGCGTCGCCGAGCTGGTCGAGCCCGCGTCCGTGGCCGTCGTCGGCGCCTCCCGCGATCCGCAGGCCGTCGGCTCGCTCGTGCTGCGCCACGTCCTCGAGGCGGGCTTCACGGGAGCCGTCCACGCCGTGAACCGCGCCGCCGAGGACGTCCAGGGCCTCACCGCCCACCGCTCCCTGGCCGACATCGGCGAGCCGGTCGACCTCGTCGTCGTCGCCGTGCCCGCCGACGAGGTCGAGGCCCTCATCCCCGAGGCCGCCGCGGCCGGGGCCCAGGGCCTCGTGGTCCTCACCTCGGGCTACGCCGACGCCGGCGCCGAGGGGCTCGAGGCCCAGCGCCGCCTGGTCTCCCGCGCCCGCGCCCACGGCATGCGTGTGATCGGCCCGGCCTCGGCCGGCCTGGTCCGCACCGACCCCGCGATCCGCCTCAACGCCTCCCCGTCCCCGGGCCTGGCCCAGCGCGGCCCCGTCGGCCTGTTCAGCCAGTCCGGCGCCGTCGGCGCCATGGTCTCCGCCGGCGTCAAGCGCCGCGGGGTGGGGATCTCCACCTCGATCAGCGCCGGCAACCGTGCGGACGTCTCGGGCAACGACGCCATGCAGTTCTTCGAGGCGGACCCCCACACCGCCGCCGTCGGCGTGTACCTCGAGTCGTTCGGCAACCCGCGCAAGTTCTCCCGCATCGCCCGGCGGCTCTCCCGCACCAAGCCCGTCGTGGTGGTCCGCTCCGACGTCACCGGGCGCTTCCTGCCCCCGGGCCACGAGACCCGCACCACCCAGGCCCCCGAGGGCGCCGTGGACTCGATGCTCGACCAGACCGGCGTGCTCGAGGCCCACACGCACGAGGCCATGCTCGACATCCTCATGGCCGTGGCCAGCCAGCCGCTGCCCACGGGCCACCGCGTCGTCCTCGTGGCCGACTCGCTCGCCCTGGACCGGCTGGGCCGCGACGCCGCGGCCGAGGCCGGGCTGGAGGTCACGGCCACCGTCGGCCTCGTCGGCAGCGAACAGGGCATCGCCCCGCCCGCCGAGACGCTGGTCTCCGCCGTCCGGGACGCCGTCCGCCACGAGCAGGCCGACGCCGTCGTGGTGCTGGCCCGCCTCGGCCTGCACCAGGCGGACGACGAGCCGGAGCGGCTGGCCCACGCCCTCGCGGACGCGACCCGGGACGCCCGCATCCCCGTGCTCGGCTGCCTGACCGACGTCGTCTCCCCGCGCTACCGCGGCGCCACGCTCGGCGCCACCGGGCCCGTGGGTGACGACGCCGAGCCCGGCTCCCTGCAGCCCGGCCTGCCCTTCTACCCGTCGCCGCAGCAGGCCATGACCGTGCTCGGCGCGCTCGCGGACTACGTCCACTGGCGCCGCCAGGAGGTCGGCGAGCCGCTCGAGCCGACCGGCCTGCACCCGCACGAGGCCGAGGAGCTCGTGGAGGCGGCCGCCGCGCGTGCCGAGGGCACCGAACTCGTCCGGCTCTCCGACGAGGAGACCGAGACGCTGCTGGGCCACTACGGGATCACCGTGCTGCCCTCGGCCCGGTTCGAGACCGCCGACGAGGCCGTGGCGGCCGCCGAGCGGCTCGGCTTCCCCGTGGCGCTCAAGGCCGTGGACCCCCACCTGCGGCACCGACTCGACCTGGGCGGCGTCCGCCTGAACGTGGTGGACGCCGATTCCCTGCGCCGCAACGTCGAGCACATGCGCCGTCTGCTCGCGCCGTTCGGCGTGCGCGAGCTCGAGGTCCAGGCCATGGCCCCCGCCGGCCAGGCCTGCATGCTCACGGCGCTCGAGGACCCGCTGCTGGGCCCCGTGGTCTCCTTCGGCATCGCCGGCGACGCCACGGACCTGCTGGGGGACTGGGTGCACCGCGTGCCCCCGCTCACGGACCGGGACGTGGCCCGCATGGTCCGCGCCCCCCGCGCCGCCGTGAAGCTGCGCGGCACCGGCGGGGTGCCCTCCGTCGACCTCGCCGCGCTGGAGGACCTCGTGGGCCGCGTCAGCGTCCTCAAGGACGACCTGCCGCAGGTCGCCCGCCTGCGCTTCGCGCCCGTGCTGGCCGCCCCCGAGGGCGTGACGGTGCTGCAGGCCGAGGTGCACGTCGCCAACGCGGCCCGCCGCACCGACTCGGCCCGGCGCGCGTTGCGCGGCCGCTGACCGGGCCGTCCACAGCGGGCCCGGACGGCCCGGCGCCGGACCCGTAGCATGGGGGACATGAGCCCGTTCCGCAGGAGTCACGAGCCAGGCCGTCCCGACCACCGCCCCGACGCCCCCGAGGCCGAGGGCCGGCAGCGCGAGGCCCGCACCCTGGACGGCAGCGGCGGCCTCGACGCCTCACTCGTCCGCGCCGGCTTCTACCCGGACCTCGTGGCGCACGCCATCGCCCTCGAGCTCGAAGGCCGCACCCCGGACGCGCACCTCGTCCACGTGGACACGCACTTCGACTACGAGGAGATCCACCGGCACATCACGGCCCTCGTGCTCGCCGGGGACACCCTGCTGGCCGTCCACCTCGACGACCACGCCGCCGACCCGGCCGGCCAGGCGGTCCTCGCCCAGGTCTCCACCGAGATGGTCCCGGTCCGCGCCCTCGGCTCCGTGGTCCTGACCACCGGCCACGCCGACCCCGCCCGCTTCCGGCCGTCCGACCCCGTGGCCGAGATGACCCTCGGGCTGATGTGGGCCGGAGGCCAGCGACTGGACCTGCAGCCCGCCGGCTGCGCCGACCCCCAGTGCGACCTCGACCACGGCTACACCGGCACCGCCACCCGCGAGGACCTCGTGATCCGCGTCGCCGCCGACGCCGACGGGCAGGGGGCCGTCGACGGCGCCCTGGCCTTCGCCCGGGCCCTGCGCCGCGCCCACCTGGCGGCCACCACGTGACGGGGCCCGCCCTCCCCGACGGCGTGGTCCCCGCCGACCGTGCCCTGCGCTCCGTCCTGACCTCCGCCGCGGCCGCCCTCGGTGTCCCGGGCTGTGAGAACGCGCTCGCGGTCCCGGCGGGCCGCCGCGTGGTCGTCGCCCTGGTGGACGGCCTCGGACGGTCCCTCCTGAAGCGCTTCGGCGGCCACGCCCCCACGCTGCGCTCGGCGATGGCCGACGGCGGCCGCGTCCTCGAGGCGGCCGTGCCCACCACGACGGCCGCGTCCCTCACGAGCCTGGGCACCGGGCTGGACGTCGGGGAGCACGGCGTGGCCGGCTACGACGTGCTCGACCCGGACCGGGACGTGGTGATCAACCAGCTGGGCGGCTGGGACGAGGCCACCGACCCGGTGGGGTGGCAGCCGAAGCCCACCGTGTTCGAGCGCGCCGCCGCGGCCGGCGTGGACGCCGTCACGGTCTCGCTGCCCGCCTTCGAGCGTTCGGCCCTGACACGGGCGGGGCTGCGTGGCGGCCGGTTCGTGGCCGGCCGCGCCCTGATCGCCCGCGCCCAGGCCGTCGAACGCGTGCTGAAGGACGCCCGCGTGCCCACGCTCGTCTACTTCTACGTCAACGAGCTGGACAAGGCCGGCCACCGGGACGGCGTGGGCTCGGACCGGTGGCTGCACGCCCTCGAGGAGATCGACGCGGCGGTGCGGCGCCTGGTGGACCGCGTGCCCGCCGGGACGGTGGTGCTCGCCACCGGCGACCACGGCATGGTCGACGTGCCGCCGTCGCGCCGCGTGGACTACGCCGCCCTGGACGAGGCCGGGGAGCTCGCCGACCCCGCGCTGCTCGAGGGGATCGCGCACACCGCGGGGGAGCCCCGCCTCGTGCAGCTGCACTTCCGATCCGACGCGGGTCCGGACGTGCGCGAGAGGGTGCGGCGCACCTGGGCCGAGCGCTACGGGGCGCACGCGTGGGTGCTCACGCGGGACGAGGCCGTCGACGCCGGCTGGTTCGGCGCCGTCGTCGAGGACCGGGTCCGTGCCCGCATCGGGGATCTGCTCGTCGCCGTGCACGGGGATCTTGCCCTCTACGACGGCCGGCGGGTGCCCCCGCACGCCTTCGAGATGGTGGGCCAGCACGGCGCGCCCACGCGCGCCGAGCGGGAGGTCCCGCTGCTCACCTGGCACCGCTGAGCCCGCCCCGCGGCCGGGGCCGGGCCGGGGTCAGTCGCCCTTGCGGCCGAAGACGATCTCGTCCCAGCTGGGCACGGACGCGCGGCGAGCGGCCGAGCGGGCCCGGGGGCGCGGCGTGACGGCCGGCATGGCAGGGCGCGCGGCACGCTCGCGAGGCGCGGGCTCCGCCCCCTCGTCCTCGACACCCGCGTCCGCGACCTCCGCGTCCGCGACGTCTGCGGCAGTGTCCTCGGCGCGGTCGGTCTCGGCGGCCGGTTCCGGCTCGTCGATGCCCGGGGCGTCGTCGGCGGTCGTCAGGGCCCCCTCGGCGTCGACCGGGGCGAGCGGCTCGGGCGCCTGGGCGGCCTCGCGCCGACTCCGGTCCTGGTGCTCGCGGGCGATCAGGTGCGCGAGCGTGTCGTCCGACTCCAGGTCCGCGCCCACACGCTGACCCCGGCGCACCCGCAGGATCTCCAGCAGATCGGCGTCGCGGTCGGCGGCCGGGGAGTGCGCACCCGCGGGGGTCACGGCGTCCTCGGCGTCCACGTCGTCCGTCACCGGTTCGGCCGCGGGGGCGCGGGGGACCAGGTCCCAGGCCTCCGCCTCGGACAGGGCGCGGGCCCAGGCGTTCTCGGGTTCGAGGTGGCGTCCGGCCGGGCGGAACGTCCAGAGCGCCGGCGGCTCCTCGCGGGTGGGCAGACTCCCCGCACCGGACACGGCGAACCGGGCGGCCACGGTCCAGCCGGCCTGGTCCTCGCGCCACGCGTCCCACTCGAGGCTCGCCTCGTCCACGCCCAGCTCGGCGAGCCGGTGCGCGGCGAGCTCACCGAGCGTCGTGGGGCCGCCGTCCTGGACGAGGTCCGAGTAGAGGTCGGGCCCGCCGACCCAGACCTCGACGGCGCGGGCCTGCCGGGCGATCCAGTCGCGCTCGGCCAAGACGGGGTGACCGTAGGTGCGGATGCGCGAGAACGCGTTCCCGCTCTCCCGGGCCACCTGCTCCACGGAGGCGCCCGCACGGATGCGCTGCTGGATCTCCCGGGGGGTGAGGGGCACGGCCTCCTGGGTCGCGGCGGCCTTGACGGACTCCTGGTCGGTCAGCGGCGCCGGGGTCGGTCCGTCCGCGGTCGAGTCGTCGGCCACGGGCCGCGGGTCGATCCGCGGGGTGAGCGCGAGGTCCTCGTCCGGCCGGGCCGGGCCGGAGGGCGCCTCGGGAGCCCGCTCGTCCTCCTCCGCGGCATCGTCGGCGTGCGTCGCCGCGTCCACCGGTCCCTCGGCGTCCTCGTCGTCCGCCCCGGGGACGTCCATCTCCGTCATGTCGTGCCAGGCCGCGGGGCCGTCCTCGGCCGGTCGCCCGTCCTCGGGCGCGGCGCCCTCGATGACCAGCCGGCGCAGATAGGGGGAGAGGGGGAGCGTGTGCTCCTCGCCCTCGGGCCCCGACAGGCGCAGCGCGTCGCCGTCCTCGGTGGGTCCGGTCAGTCGCAGCTCTGCCATGGCGGTGGTCCCTCCCACATCGTGTTCTGGTCACCGGGCATGCGGACGCCCGGCCGGGCATGCCCCGATCCTAGCCGCCGGGCCGCAGACCACGGCCCGGGCGAGGGGCGCGCGCCCGCGCGAATCCGCCCTGGGCGAGCATGCCGGTCAACATTTGGCACGGGTTCGGCCATGGTGCACAATCTACGCGCAACGGCGCAGGCCGGTGATGCGTGGCCCGCCCACGACGCCGCCTGCGCAGTGCCGGCACCGGTCCCGGTGCCGTCCCCCACCAGCGGAGCGTGAAACCCCATGGCCACTGACTACGACGCCCCTCGCAAGAACGAGGAAGAGCTGAGCCAGAACTCCATCGAGGAGCTGAAGGCACGGCGCACGGACACCCAGTCCGCCGTCGTGGACGAGGACGAAGCGGAGGCCGCCGAGGGGTTCGAGCTGCCCGGCGCCGACCTCTCGGGTGAAGAGCTGATGGTGCGGGTGCTGCCCGCCCAGTCGGATGAGTTCACCTGCGCCTCCTGCTTCCTGGTCCGCCATCGCTCGCAGGCCGCGCGTGAGAAGAACGGCCTGATCTACTGCACCGACTGCGAGGGCTGAGCCCCCGCCGCCGGGGCGGTCAGCGGCCCTCGGCCGTCCCCTCCTGCCGGGCCATGGTCCCGCCGAGGGCCGCGACCAGCTCCTCCGGACGCCGGGTGCTGGTCAGCCAGTAGGGTGTGCGGTCGCGCTCGTCGGTCAGCTGGATCCGCACGACGGGCGCGATCCAGCCGCGCACGTTCACGAAGGCCAGCCCGTGCAGCAGCGGGCCGCGCTGGGCCCGGGCGTCCTCGCCGCGATACCCCGTGACCTGACCGACGTGGTGCCGTTCGATGCTGGCGCGGCCCACCTGGAGGGTGCGTTCGCGCACCACGATGCGCGGGGTGGTGGCCACCAGGATCAGGACCTCGACGGCGAAGAACGCGACGGCGGCCGCGATGCCCACCCCGAGGTCGATCGGCGCGAACACGAGTATCGTCAGCGCCGCCAGCATGAGCGCCACGGCCCAGACCCCCGGGGAGGGCGTCAACCGCTCCTCGAACAGGACCGGATCGGGTCCCGCCGCAGCGCCCTCGGGGGCGCGGCGGGAGGCATCGGCGACGGGGTGCTGCTGGGGATCACGCATGGGTCCCAGCTTCCCACATCCGGACTCCGGTCCCGCCGCGCGGCACCGGTGAGGGCGCCCGCCCGGCCGCCTCGACGCGGCCCCGGGCCGACGGGTGCTCGTGTAGGGTCGGGCCTCGTGACCGACTCCGCCGAGCTGCCCGTGCCCCTGCACGCCCTCGATCCGGGCCTGGCCCCGCCCGCCTACGCGCAGCCGGGCGACGCGGGCGCGGACCTGCGCACCGCCGTCGACGTGACCCTGGCCCCGGGTGAGCGTGCCCTCGTGCCGACCGGCGTGGCGCTGGCCATCCCGGAGGGCCACGCGGGGTTCGTGCACCCCCGCTCGGGCCTCGCGGTCCGCCACGGCCTGAGCGTCGTCAACGCCCCCGGCACCATCGACGCCGGCTACCGCGGCGAGATCAAGGTGCCCCTGATCAACCTGGACCCGACCGAGCCGATCGTGCTGCGCCGCGGCGACCGGATCGCCCAGCTCGTGCTGCAGCCGGTCGTGCGGGCCCGCTTCGAGCCCGTGGACGCGCTGCCCGACTCCGAGCGCGGGGCCGGCGGCTTCGGCTCGACCGGCGGCTTCACCGCCGACACCACCCCTGGGAGGACGTCGTGATCTTCGGACGCAACCGCACCGTGCGCCACGAGCAGGTCAGCCTGCCGGCCGAGCTGCTGGAGGAGCGCGACCTCGAGATCGCCGCCGCGCCGGAGGCAGCCGACGTCGGTCCGCACGACGTCGCCACCCGCCCGGATCCCGCCGGCATGATCGACCTGGGGTCGCTGCGCCTGCGGGCGGTCCAGGGCATGAAGCTGCGCCTCGACGTCGAGGACGCGACGAAGCGGATCGTCGCCGCCACCGTCAGCCTCGGCCGCTCGGCGCTGCAGGTCCAGGCGTTCAGCGCCCCGCGCCGCACGGGCCTGTGGGACGACCTGCGCGCCGAGCTGCACGACTCCCTGTCGACCACCGCCCACGCGACCGTGCAGGAGCAGACCGGCCGCTTCGGCATCGAGATCCTCACGCGCGTGCCGGCGGCGCTGCCGGACGGCTCGCCGGGGTGGAACGTCGCCCGGTTCGTGGGCGTGGACGGTCCGCGCTGGTTCGTCCGCGGCGTGTTCCACGGCGAGGCCGCCTTCCAGCCGGAGGCCGCCGAGCCGCTGGAACAGGTGTTCTCCGACCTGGTCGTGGTGCGGGGCGACGAGCCGCTCCCGCCGCGCGAGCTGCTGCCCCTGCGTCCGCCTCCCAACGCGCGCCCGCTGCAGCGTCGCCGCCCGGCCCCGGACGAGGGCCGGGACGTGCTCGCGGACACCGCCGCCGGCCCGGGGGACGGCGCGGCACCGGAGGCCACCGCGCTGCCCGAGCGCGGTCCGGAGATCACGGAGACCCGGTGAGCCCCGCCGTCGCAGCCCGCCCGACCGGCGCCGCGGGCCGCATCGAGCGCCGCGGCGTCATCGCCTCCGTCACACTGCCCGGCGCGGACGAGGCGACCGTCTTCCGCGCGGTCTTGGCCGACCGCCTGCCCGCGCCCGGGAGCATGGCGCCCGCGGAGACGCTGCAGCTGGTCTGGCACGGGCGGCGCCGCGTGCCCGGTGTCATGCCGGGGGAGTGGCTGACGGTCCGCGGCCGCGTCACCCAGATGGACGGCGTGCCCACCCTGCACAACCCCGAGTTCGACCTGGTCGACGCGCCCGAGGCCACGCGCTGAGCACGGCCCCGAGAGGAGAGCCCATGACCGAGCCGCGTGGCCCCGTCACCGCCGCCCCGGACGGGGCCGGCCCCCTGCCGTCTCGAGCCCGCCTGGACGAGCGCGGCCGCCTCGACGCGCTGGGCAGCGTCGGTGGCTGGCGCGGCATCGTCGAGGCCTCCCTGCCCACCCTCGTCTACATGGTCGGCTACGTCGCCACCCAGCAGGTGTGGCCCTCCGGCGTGGCGGCCGTCGCGGTCGCACTCGTGCTGGGCGTCGCGCGCCTCGTCCAGCGCCAGTCGCCGGTCCAGGTGCTGGCCGGCCTCGCCGTCGTCGTCCTGTCCGTCGTGGTCTCCCTGACCACCGGCCAGGCCCGCGACTACTACCTGTGGGGCTTCGTCACCAACGCCGCCTACGGCCTCGCGTTCGCGGTGTCCGTCCTCGTGGGCTGGCCCGCGGCGGGCCTGGTGCTCGGCCTCGTGCGCGCCGAGGGCACCCGCTGGCGGGCCCACCGGCGTCGGCGCCGCGCCTACGCCGCGGCCACCTGGATCCTCGTGGCCGTGTTCGCGCTGCGCCTGGCGGTGCAGGTGCCCCTCTACCTCGGGGACGCCGTCACCGCGCTCGGGGTGGCCCGCCTGGTGATGGGCCTGCCGCTCTATGCCCTGGGGCTCTGGCTCGCCTGGTCCGTCAGCTCGCCCGGTCAGGACGACGGCGTGCCGGCAGACTCCGCCGCCTCCGAGCGTCCCTGAGCGCGGCCCTCGCCGACGAGGAGGCGACGCAGGGCCGGCTCGGCGGAGCCGGCGGCCAGGAAGAAGAGCTCGTCGCCCACCTCCAGGACCTCGTCCGCCGACGCCTGCCGGGGGGCGCCGTCGCGCACGACCGCCACGAGCGGAGCCTCCTGCGGCCAGGACACGGTGCCGATGCGCCGGCCCTCGAGCCAGTGCTCCGCCGGGACCCGGAACTCGGACAGCGCCGCGCCGCCGGCCTCCAGTCTGAGCAGGCGCACGAGGTCCCCGGTCTCCACGGCCTCCTCCACGAGCGCCGTCATGATCGAGGGGGTGGACACGGCCACGTCCACGCCCCACGACTCGTCGAAGAGCCAGTCGTTGAGCGGGTTGTTGACGCGGGCCACGGTGCGGCCGACGCCGAACTCCGAGCGGCTCAGCAGGGAGCACACGAGGTTGACCCGGTCGTCGCCGGTCGCCGCGACGAGCACGTCCGCCTCCAGGGCGCCGCACTGCTCGAGCACGGTCAGGTCGCACGCATCCCCGAGGACGAGGCGTGCGCCGCCGACGTCGGCCTTGCGGGCCGCGTCCGTGCGCGCCTCGACGACGACCACCTCGTGGCCGTGCGCGTGCAGCTCCCGCGCGATGGAGGCGCCCACGGCGCCGGCTCCGGCGATGACGGCCCTCATGCCCGTCCCTCCTCGTCCTCGTCCGTGCCGTCCGGCACGCGTGCCTCGCCCTGCAGGGCGGCCTCCACCTGGTCCCGGCGGTCCACCGGGTAGACGGCGTGCAGCACGTCGCCCTCCTGCAGGCGGTCGCCCGGCCGGGGCAGCTGGCCGTCGCCGAGCCGGGTGAGGTAGGCGATGCGCATCCCCACCGTGGACTCGACGTCGGTCAGCCGACGGCCCCACCACGAAGAGTGGGGGACCAGCTCGGTCACGAGCAGCCGGCCGGAGGCGTCGCGGTGCTCCGCGTCGGCGGTGCCGGCCGGCAGCAGCCGGTGCAGCACCTGGTCGGCCGTCCACTGGATCGAGGCGACCGTGGGGATGCCGAGGCGCTGGTACAGCCGGGCCCGGTCGGCGTCGTAGATGCGCGCCACCACGTGGTCCACGTGGAAGGTCTCGCGGGCCACGCGGGCGGCGATGATGTTCGTGTTGTCGTCCGCGGTCACGGCCGCCAGGCCCTGCGCGCGGTCGATGCCGGCGGCGAGCAGCGCGGAGCGGTCGAAGCCCACGCCGGCCACGAGCTCGCCGGAGAAGCCGGGGGCCAGCCCCTCCACGGTCCGCGGGTCGCGGTCCACGAGGGCGACGCCGTGACCGGCCGCGTCCAGCGCGGCCGCCAACCGGGTGCCCACCCGTCCGCCGCCGACGATCACGTAGTGGGCCATGCCCGTCCCTGCCTCTCGTGCGGTGCTCCGTGCGCCGGGGAGCCGACGCGCGCTCCATCCTCGCATCCGGCGGGCACGTCCGGGAGCATCCGCGTCGCCGCGGCGTCCGGGCCCGGCGGGGGTACCGTGGTGCGGTGGCCACGCTGTCCTCCCTCCTGCGCCGCGGCCTCCTCGGTCGCCCCGTGACGTCGCACGCCGCCGACGAGCCCCGCATGAACCGGTGGCGGGCGCTGCCCGTGACGTCGTCGAACGCCCTGTCCTCCCTCGCCTACGCCCCGGACGAGGTCATCCTCACCCTGGTCGCGGCCGGCACGTCCGCGCTCGCGCTCGGACCCGCCGTCGGCTGGGCCGTCGTCGCGGTGATGCTGCTCATCGTCGTGTCCTTCCGCGCCGCGGTCGCCGCCGTTCCGCACGGCGGCATCTATCACATGGCCGGCATGAAGCTGGGCCCGAGGGCCGGCGTCGTCGCCTCGGCCGCGCTCCTGCTGGACTTCGTGTTCACCGCCGCGGTCTCCGTGGCCGCCTTCGCCCACTTCGTGGCGGCGCTGGCCCCCGGACTCACCGTCGGCAGCCGCGTGCTGGTGGCCTCGGCCGCGCTCGTGGGCGTACTGCTGGCCGCGCTCCGCGGGGTGCGGCTGTCCCGGTGGGTGCTGCCCGTGCTCGTGAGCGTGTTCGTCGCCCTGACCGCGCTGCTCGTCCTGGCGGGCCTGTGGCAGGAGGGCCGTGGGCTGCTCGGCGCGGCGCCGACGGCCGGCTGGACGCAGGAGGGCGCCGGGGTCGGCGGGACCGTCAGCACCGTGGCGACGGCGCTGCTCGCCCTGCGCGCGTTCAGCGCGGGATCGGTGCTGCTCACCGGCGTCGAGGTGCCGGTCTCGAGCACCCGCCTGATGGCCCGGCCGGCCGTGCCCACGGTGCGGTGGGTGCTCACCGTGATGGCCCTCACCCTCGGCGCGCTGACCGTGGGCGTCATGCACCTGGCTCAGCGCACCGGCGTCGTCGTCGGGCTGGAGCTGGAGAACCTCCGGGACGCCGCGGGTGCCGAGGTCACGCCCGACCGCGCCCCCGCCCCCGTGCTCGCCCAGCTCGCGGACACCGTGTACGGCCCGGGCAGCATCCTGTCCGTCGCCACCATCGCGGCCACCGCCCTGCTCCTGCTGTTCGCGGCCAAGTCGGCGTTCCGCTCGTTCCCCGCCCTGGCCGCGCGCGTGGCCGAGGACGGCTACCTGCCCCGGCAGCTGAGGGTCCGCAGCGACCGGCTGGTGCACACGTGGAGCGTCCTCGGGATGGGGGCCGTGGCCCTCTCGCTCGTGCTGTTCTTCGAGGCCCGGACCGCCCTGCTCGTGCAGCTTTACGTCATCGGCGTGCTGCTGGCCTTCACGCTCGCGCAGGCCGGCATGCTGCGGCTGTGGCGCCGCCGGCTCGTGCACACACCGGGCGCCCGGGCCCGCGCGGCCGTCCGGCTGCGCCTGATCATCACGGCGGTGGCCTGGGTGGTCACGGCGCTGGCGGGCGTCGTCGTCCTGGTCACCCGCTTCACGCAGGGCGCGTGGGTGGCGCTGCTGGCGATCGTGCTCGGCTCGCTGGTGATGGGGCGGATCCGCCGCCACTACGCGGACGTGGACCGCGAGCTCGCACCGGACCCCCAGGACGACGCGCGGGCCCTGCCCTCGCGGGTCCACGTGGTGGTCGTCGTGACCACGCTGGACCGGCCGGCGCTGCGGGCGCTGGCCTACGCCCGCGCGTCGCGGCCGTCCTCCCTCGAGGCCGTCGTCGTGGACGCCGAGCGCGCCGCCACCCTGGAGGTGATCGACGCCTGGGAGCGTGCCGGCCTGCCGATGTCGCTCACCGTGATCGCCTCGCCCTACCGCGACACGGTGGCCCCCCTGGTGCGGCATGTGCGCGAGCACCGACGCCGCTCCCCGCGGGACCTGACCATGGTGTTCATCCCGGAGTACGTGGTCCGGCCGGGCTGGCGCACGCTCCTGCACAACCGGACCGCCACCCGCCAGACGCGGCGACTGCAGCGGGAGCCGGGCGTGATGGTGGGCTCGGTGCCGTGGCAGGTCCACGAGGGCCAGGGCTCTTGACCGCCCCGGCGCCCCCGGGGAGCGGCGGATGACGCCGTCCGACGGCGCGCCCACGATCGAGGCGACACAGCCGCATCGGTCTGCAAGGATGATGATGATCTGACCAGTCGATGCTCAGGGCAAGACCTGAAGCGCGCTGCGATGCGAGAGGAGCCAGACATGGCAGTCGTCGACACGTCCACAGACGTCACCGGGATCGGGAGGACCATCGAGGTGGAGGTCGGGGCCATGGCCCACGGCGGCCACTGCGTGGCCCGGCACGAGGGGCGGGTCGTCTTCGTGCGCCACGCCGTGCCCGGCGAGAAGGTCCGGGTGGCCCTGACCGAGGCCGAGGACGGGGCCCGCTTCTGGCGCGGCGACGTCGTGGAGGTGCTGCGGCCCTCCGAGTTCCGCCGCATCCACCAGTGGAAGCTCGCGGACATGCTGCGCGCCCACGCCTCGGGTCGCCCGCCCGTGGGCGGCGCCGAGTTCGGCCACATCGTGGTCCCGCACCAGCGCCGGCTCAAGGCCCAGGTCTTCCGGGACACGGTGCACCGCATCGCCGACCTCGCGGTGGAGCCGGAGGTGTGCTTCGCCGGCTCCGAGGACGAGCCCACCGGCCAGCGCTGGCGGACCCGGAACGCGTTCGCGGTGACCCCCCAGGGGCACATCGCGATGCACGCCTACCGTTCGGCGACCCTCCTACCCGTGCGCAACATGCCGCTCGGCGTGCCGGCCCTCGATGCGCTCGCCCTGTGGGACTGGGACTTCACCGGAGCCGCCCGCGTGGACGTCGCGACGCCGGCCTCCGGCTCCCGCCCCCTCGTGCTGGTGACGCCCACCCCGCAGACGCGGGCGGACGAGGTCAAGCTCGGCCGGCTGCGCACCCGGATCCGCCAGGCGGCCAATGCGTGCGGCGTGGACGTCTCCACCGGCCTGGCCCTGCCCGGCCCGAAGCAGTTCCAGCCGGTCAAGGTCGAGCGCATCACCGGCAAGACCTGGGTCGAGGAGACCGTGGAGTCCGAGCGCGGCGGCACCAAGCGCTTCCGCGTCACGGGTGACGGCTTCTGGCAGGTCCACCAGCACGCCCCGGCCACCCTCGTGGACGCGGTGCTCGAGGACGCGCGCGTCGAGCCGGGCCAGGTCGTGGCCGACCTCTACGGCGGCGCCGGCCTGTTCAGCGCGTACCTGGCGGACGCCGTGGGACCCGAGGGCCGCGTGTACTCGGTGGAGGCCTCCCGCCAGGCCTCGAAGGACGCCCGCCGCAACCTGCACGACCAGCCGCAGGCCTCGGTGCTCAACGGCCCCACGGACAAGGTGCTCGGCAGCTGGCTGAAGTACCCCGAGCGTCCCGTGGCGGACGGCGGCCTCGGCGGTGCCGCGCTGGACACCGTCGTCCTGGACCCGCCGCGGGCGGGCGCGGGGCGGCGGGCGATCGAGCGCATCCTCGCGCTCGAGCCGGGCCGCATCGTGTACGTCTCGTGCGACCCCGCCTCGTTCGCCCGCGACCTGGCGTGGCTGCGCGACGGCGGCTACGAGGTGGAGCGCGCCCGCGTGTTCGACCTCTACCCGGACACCCACCACCTCGAGTCGGTGACCGTGCTGGTGCCGGCCGCCCAGAGCGCCCCGGCCGCGGCCGTCGTCGAGATCTGACCCGGCATCCGCGTGGCGGCCTGCGGGCCGCCGCGCGCCATGCCCGCGTCACACGGGACCGGCGCGGTACCCTGGGACGCAGTGCGGCACCTGTGACGCAGACGACGCCCGTCCCGGACGGGGCGCGGTCCGCGGCCGCGGGTGACCACCCCCCACTGGACGAGCGCCCGGAGGAAACCGGGCGGGAAGAGGAGTCCTCTCGTGACCACCGTCGACAGCTTCGGCTCCAAGGGCGTCCTGGACGTCAAGGGCGCCGAGTATGAGATTTTCCGTCTGAACAAGGTCGAGGGGGCGCAGAAGCTGCCCTACTCCTTGAAGGTGCTGCTGGAGAACCTGCTGCGCACCGAGGACGGCGCCAACGTGACCGCCGACCAGATCAAGGCCCTGGCCGCCTGGGACCCGAACGCCCAGCCGGACACCGAGATCCAGTTCACGCCGGCGCGCGTGATCATGCAGGACTTCACCGGCGTGCCCTGCGTCGTGGACCTGGCCACCATGCGTGAGGCCATCCAGGACCTGGGCGGCGACCCGGAGCGCGTGAACCCGCTCTCCCCGGCCGAGCTCGTGATCGACCACTCCGTGCAGATCGACTCCTTCGGCAACGACGCCGCCATCGAGCGGAACATGGAGATCGAGTACGAGCGCAACGGCGAGCGCTACAAGTTCCTGCGCTGGGGCCAGACCGCCTTCGACGACTTCAAGGTCGTCCCCCCGGGCATGGGCATCGTCCACCAGGTCAACATCGAGAACCTGGCCCGCACCGTGATGACCCGCGAGGTCGACGGCGTGCTGCGCGCCTACCCGGACTCCTGCGTCGGCACCGACTCGCACACCACCATGGTCAACGGCCTGGGCGTGCTCGGCTGGGGCGTCGGCGGCATCGAGGCCGAGGCCGCGATGCTCGGCCAGCCCGTGTCCATGCTGATCCCGCGGGTCGTGGGCTTCAAGCTGACCGGCAGCATCCCGTCCGGCGCCACCGCGACCGACGTGGTGCTGACCATCACCGAGATGCTCCGCCAGCACGGCGTGGTCGGCAAGTTCGTCGAGTTCTACGGCGAGGGCGTCGGCTCCGTGCCCCTGGCCAACCGCGCCACCATCGGCAACATGTCGCCCGAGTTCGGCTCCACCGCCGCGATCTTCCCGATCGACGAGGTCACCCTCGACTACCTGCGCCTGACCGGCCGCTCCGAGGAGCAGGTCGCCCTCGTGGAGGCGTACACCAAGGAGCAGGGGATGTGGCACGACCCGTCCTCCGAGGTCGCCTACTCCGAGTACCTCGAGCTGGACCTGTCCACCGTGGTGCCCTCCATCTCCGGCCCGAAGCGTCCCCAGGACCGCATCGAGCTCACCGACTCCAAGGACCAGTTCCGCAAGGACCTGCACAACTACGCCACGCAGGACGAGGCCGGCGAGGGCCGCCCGTCCAAGCTCGTGGACGTGGCCATGCCGGACGGCCGCCAGTTCCAGCTGGACCACGGTGCCGTGTCCATCGCCTCGATCACCTCGTGCACCAACACGTCAAACCCCTCCGTGATGATGGCGGCCGGCGTGCTGGCCCGCAACGCGGTCGCCAAGGGCCTGAAGTCCAAGCCGTGGGTGAAGACCTCCGTGGCCCCGGGCTCCCGCGTGGTGACCGACTACTACGAGAAGTCCGGGCTGCGCGAGTCCCTCAACGACCTCGGCTTCAACGTGGTCGGCTACGGCTGCACCACCTGCATCGGCAACTCCGGCCCGCTGGAGTCCGAGATCTCCGAGGCCATCCAGGAGAACGACCTGTCCGTGACCGCGGTGCTCTCCGGCAACCGCAACTTCGAGGGCCGCATCAACCCGGACGTGAAGATGAACTACCTGGCCTCCCCGCCGCTGGTGGTCGCCTACGCCCTGGCCGGCACCATGGACTTCGACTTCGAGAACGAGGCCCTGGGCCAGGACACGGAGGGCAACGACGTCTTCCTCAAGGACATCTGGCCGGACCCGACCGAGGTCCAGCAGATCATCGACGCGTCGATCGACACCGAGATGTTCACCTCGCAGTACGCCACGATCTTCGACGGCGACGAGCGCTGGCAGTCCCTGGAGACCCCCTCGGGCTCCACCTTCGAGTGGGACGAGAAGTCCACCTACGTGCGCAAGCCCCCGTACTTCGAGGGCATGACCATGCAGCCGGACCCGGTGTCGGACATCTCCGGCGCCCGCGTCCTGCTCAAGCTGGGTGACTCCGTGACCACGGACCACATCTCCCCGGCCGGCTCCTTCAAGTCGGACACCCCGGCGGGCCGCTACCTGCTGGAGAACGGCGTGCAGCGCAAGGACTTCAACTCCTACGGATCCCGTCGTGGCAACCACGAGGTCATGATCCGCGGCACGTTCGCGAACATCCGCATCAAGAACCAGCTGCTCGACGGCGTGGAGGGCGGCTTCACGCGCGACTTCACCCAGGAGGGCGCCCCGCAGGCCTACGTGTACGACGCGGCGCAGAACTACGCCGAGCAGGGCACCCCGCTGGTGGTCCTGGGCGGCAAGGAGTACGGCTCCGGCTCCTCCCGTGACTGGGCGGCCAAGGGCACCGCGCTCCTGGGCGTCAAGGCCGTGATCACGGAGTCCTTCGAGCGCATCCACCGCTCGAACCTCATCGGCATGGGCGTGCTGCCGCTGCAGTTCCCGGAGGGTGAGAACGCCGACTCGCTGGGCCTGACCGGCACCGAGACCTTCGACATCTCCGGCATCACCGCCCTCAACGAGGGCACCACGCCGAAGACCGTGAAGGTCACGGCCACCGGTGAGGACGGCAGGGTCACCGAGTTCGACGCGGTCGTCCGCATCGACACCCCCGGTGAGGCCGAGTACTACCGCAACGGCGGCATCCTGCAGTACGTGCTCCGTCAGATCGCCGCGAAGGCCTGATCCACGGGACACCGCCCGCGCGCGGGCACCACGACGACGGCGGCCCGCCGCCCTCCGCACGGAGGGCGGCGGGCCGCCGTCGTCGTGGCCGCTGGGGCCGACCCCGGTGCACGACCGCTCTTCATCCCCCAGTTCAGAGTCCGGCTCACCCTCGGGCCAGACGGGCCTAGGGCGTGTCTGACAATGAATCCAGGGTCGGCTGGCGCCCTCGAAGACACGTCCCGGTTCCAGATGCTCTCCCACGCCCCCACAGGCCGGCAGGGCCGGCCGTTCGCCGATGCCGTCACGATGGTCGACGCCATCATCCACCGGGACAGGTGCTTCGATCCCGTGGCGGGACCTGCCCGAGGTCTCCGGGCCCTGGCTGAGTAGTGTGGACCTGGCACGGCCGCATGGCCGAAGAGGGCACCTGGGACACGGTGCTGGCAACACGGACCACCTGCAGCGGATGCCGAAATCCTGATCGATTGGTCGGTCTCGGTCGACTCCACGATCGCCCGCGCCCATCAGCACGCGAGGAACACCACCCGGCTCAGAGGGGCTGGATCGAACGACAAGGAATCCGCGTGAAGAGCCCGCCGATCACGGCCTCGGGCGCTCACGGAGCGGGCTGAGCACGAAGACCCATCAGCTGGTCGACGGTGCTGGGCGAGAGGGCGTACTCATCGCGGGCGATCGGCACCCATCTGCGCGCCGGTGGCATCAAGGCCGTTCTCCCCAACCGGCTGACCAGCAGGGCCACCGCAGACGCCGCGGCTCGGCCGGCGGCCGACCCGTGGGCCTGGACTCGGAGGCTTACACGGGCCGGAACGTGATCGAGCGCCAGGACGCGCACCTGAAGCAATGGCCGGGCCTGGCGAGCAGGTACGACGAGTACGCGATCGTGTACTGGGCTGCCGTGGTCCTGAATGCTGTGCTCGCGTGGTCGACGGCATTGTCGGACACGCCCGAGTGGCGTGTTCGAACTGATCGACGATCCAGGTCAAGTGCTCGAGAAGCTCGGCGAGGCTCAGCACCGGCAGGTATGAGCGTGAGGACCTGGACAGAGAGGATCCCCCGAAATGCACATCGTGAAACAGAGTGAGCGATGTAGTGCTCTTCAGTTGGCACTGGTTGATATTGGTCGACGAGGCTTCAGCCCGGTCTGGTGATGCCCTGCGATGACTCTGAAGCCGGCTCTCGGGCGAATCCTCACATCGGGACGCCGAGACCCTGTGGGAGTCCAAGGATGGGACGTCTCGACGCCTGATCTGTCGGCGCTGCAGAGGAGCATGAGACCTGGGCCTTAAACCAGCTGAAGACCGGTCAAGCAGGTGGGGTCGTCGGGGCGGGTCGAGATGGCCTTTTTCGCGGTGCGGCCTTCAGCTGAGACAGTGAGAGTAGCGTCAATTCCACGCGGCAGCCAGACCCCGACGAATCCGTTGTCGTACGTCGTCAGCGTTTCATCGAGGAGGGTCTCCCCGGACGTCGCCTCGACCACGGTGACGTGGACGTCAGTATTGGCGAGTTCGCCGGTGCAGGTCGTGAGGCTGTGGAAGTAGCATTCGTGAGTCTGGCTGCGATACGGGGCGATAGAGACGTAGAATTCGTCTTCTGGCATCGGCAGGGTGGTCTGATTGTTCTGGTCGTCGGTCAGTACAAGCTGGTCCGGTTCAATCGACGCGATGAATTCAGACGAGCGATCTGTCACCTTCGTTGAGTCGAGGCGCTTGATGATCTCGCGAGCATTCAATCCGTCTAGATTGTGCTCGACCACCAGTGAGTGATCGGATCCTGCATCAGCGGACGGTCCCGCATCAGCACAGCCGCTGAGCAGGAGGACGGCGCTGGTCGCCAGACCGGTCAAGGCCGCGCAGATCCTCAGGCGGCTCCTGGAGGACTGGATCGGAGCAACAATGGCAAGTGGCATGCCCAACTCTTTTCTCAGGTGAACGTGTTCATGTCGTCAGGTTAGACAGAAGGCATCCCGAGTTCGCCGGTGCCAAGGGCGCGACGACGTGCAAAGCACGCCTGCCCGGAGACATCAAGAGCCTTGTCCTGATCTGGGGCCCACCGGTCCGAGGCACCCTGTGTTGACGAAATCGGATGGTGTCAGGAGCGCACGAGGCGATTGATGGCGTCGGTGGCCTCCTGGATCTTGGCGATGGCCGCGTCTTCATCGCCTTTCTTGGCGGCGTCGAGCACGCAGTGCTTGAGGTGGTCATCGAGCAGACCGGTCGCCACTCCCTGCAGGGCGCGGGTGAGGGCCGAGACCTGGGTGAGGATGTCGATGCAGTACTTTTCGTCGTCGATCATCTTCGTGATGCCGCGGGCTTGGCCTTCGATGCGCTTCATGCGGTTGCGGTAACGGTCCTTGTCACTGATGTAGCCGTGCCGATGGGCTCCGGTGTCGGCACCGGTCTCATCGGCTGCAGTTTCAGTGGTCACGAGTGCGTCCTTCACTTCTGGTGCTCCAGGACGGAGCGGGTGCTGGCATCTGGGGCGAGGTCGATGCGACGCAGCAGCTGGGCGTTGAGCGCGACGACGACGGTGGAGATCGACATCAGGATCGCGCCTACTGACATCGGCATGACGAAGCCGACGGGTGCGAGCACGCCAGCCGCGAGCGGCACAGAGAGCAAGTTGTACCCTGCGGCCCACCACAGGTTTTGCCTCATTTTACGGTATGCGGCACGGGAGAGCTGGATGACCGAGAGGACGCTACGCGGGTCGGAGCTGGCGAGGATGACACCTGCAGAGGCGATGGCGACGTCGGTGCCGGCCCCGATGGCGATGCCGACGTCGGCCTGGGCCAGGGCAGGGGCGTCGTTGACGCCGTCGCCGACCATGGCGACCTTCTTGCCCTCCTTCTGCAGCTGGTCGACCTTGGCGGATTTGTCCTCGGGGCGGACGCCGGCGAAGACCCGGTCGATGCCGAGCTCTCTTCCCACCTCGTTCGCCACGGCTTCCGCGTCGCCGGTGATCATGACGACCTCGACGCCGAGCTGATGGAGCGCATCGACGGCGTCGCGGGACTCTGGGCGAACCTCGTCGGCGAGCTTGAGACCGCCGATGACCTTGCCGTCGCGGAGGACGTGCAGGATGATCGCACCCTCTGCCCGCCATTCGTCGGCGACACCGATCTCGTCCTGGCCGGTCTCCTCGAGCAGACGGGGTCCGCCGACGCGGATCTCATGGTCGGCCACCGTCGCGGTGACGCCGACCGCCGGGGAGGAGGTGAACCCGCTGGCCGGTTCGACGGCGAGGCCCTTCTCCTTGGCGGCGGTGACGATGGACCGGGCGAGGGGGTGCTCACTGTCGGCCTCGGCGGAGGCGGCCAGGGCGAGGAGCTGTTCGGCATTCAGGCCGCCGGTCGGCTCCACGCCGGTGACGGTGGGCTCGCCCTTGGTCAGGGTGCCGGTCTTGTCGAAGAGCACCGCGTCGACCTGGCGCATGGACTCCAGGGCGAGGCGGTCCTTGATCAGGACGCCGCCGCGGGCGGCGCGCTCGGTGGCGATGGACACGACCAGAGGGATCGCCAGACCCAGCGCATGGGGGCAGGCGATGACGAGGACAGTGATGGTGCGAACGACCGCGTCGTCGGGGAGCCCGAAGAGCGTCCAGACGACGGCGGTGATCAGCGCAGCTCCGAGGGCGAACCAGAACAGCAGGGCCGCAGCCCGGTCGGCGATGCGCTGGGCACGGGAGGATGAGCCCTGCGCCTCGGCGACGAGCCTGTTGATGCCCGCCAGAGCCGTGTCGTCGCCGGTGGCGGTGATCTCTACGCGCAGGCCGGAGTCGGTGGCCACGGTGCCGGCGGTGACGTTCTCGCCCTCGCCGCGGGCGACGGGGTGTGATTCGCCGGTGATCATGGACTCGTCCATGTCGGCGCGGCCGTCGACGATGGTGCCGTCGGCGGGGACGCTGCCGCCAGGCCGGACGATGACGACGTCGCCGACGCGCAGCTCTGCCGGGTCGACCTTGACGACGTCGTCTCCCTCTATACGCTCAGCCTCGTCAGGGAGCAGCGCGGCGAGGGAGTCCAACGCCGAGGTGGTCTGGGCCAGTGAGCGCATCTCGATCCAGTGGCCCAGCAGCATGATGACGATCAGCAGCGCCAACTCCCACCAGAACTCGAGCTCGGGGTGGACGAGACCGACAGTGGCGGCCCAGGAGGCGAGGAACGCTACGGTGATGCCGAGCGCGATGAGCAGCATCATCCCCGGCTGGCGGCTTTTCAGCTCGCTGACAGCACCGGTGAGGAACGGGGTGCCGCCCCAGGCGTACATGACGGAGCCGAGGACTGCGGCGACCCAGCCCGCCCAGCTGGGGACCGAGTAGCCCAGGAGCATGGCGAACATGGGGGAGAACGCGACCACCGGGATGGCGATGATCAGGTTGATCCAGAACAGCCGCCGGAACTGGCCGACGTGGTCGCCGTGGCCCGCGTGACCACCGCCGTGATGACCGTGCCCGGCGTGGTCACCGTGTTCCATGGTGTGGTCTTCGTTCTCGGCGCGCGAGTCGTCACGGTGGCCGGACTCGGTGGTCGCGACGCCGGCGTGGTCATGGTGATGCGTGGTCGGGTCCGTCATGCTCTTCGCTTCCCCTCGTCATTCCCCGATCTTTCCTTCGATCGGGTCGTATTTCGCCGCGGACCTTCAGCGCGCCCGCGGCGATCGGCTCAGGAGGCCGGCTTGAGCTCGCTCTCGACGACCCACTTGTGGTTGGTCATCGTCATGCCGTCGGACTCGTAATCGACCATGTAGACGGTCTCCTCGGTGGAGGAGGCGATGGTCGCCTTCGCGCCCTTCATGCCTTCCATGTGTTCGGCCTCGAGAGTGACCTCGGTGCCGTCGGCCAGACGTTCATCTCCGGCGTCCTTGATCTCCTGCTGGACGACCCACTTGTGATCCTTGACCGGCTCCCCGCCTGCGGACGGCGTGAAGTCCACCGCATAGGTGTACGTGTCGTACGCGCCGGCGATCGTCGCGTTCGCACCGTCCATGCCCTCCATGTGGTCGGCGGTGAGCGTGACCTCGGTGCCGACCGGGTATGTGGGCGACGCAGCCGTCTCGATGCCCTCGGGGGCGGGGCCGCCGTCCATCGGATGCTCCATCCCGCCGCTGTCAGAGCTGCTGCCGTGGCCCTCGTGCTGGCTGGTCGTCGAGGGGGTCCCTTGGTCCTGGCCGCCGCCGGTGCTGCAGCCGGTGAACACGAGCGCTCCTCCGAGCACTCCTGCGGCGACGGTGGTCATGAGGTGCTTGCGCATGAAGTCTCCTGTTCGTTCTGGTCCAGTCAACGCTATACCCCTCCCGGGTATCAAGTCGATGTCGATCGGCGGGCGTGGAATCGCCCGGCCAAGATCCAATCGACCCGGGGTGGCAGCGCTGAGGCTGCGATGGAGAACATCGGCTCGGCGGCTCTGGTCGCAGATGGAATCGAGGCCCGAACGGACGGGCTCACCTCGCTCGCCGTCGTGACGGGATCAGCTGCGTCGTCTCGTGAACATCACCGTGGTGAGAAGACGATCCCAGTACCGCCGATCACCCAAGAGAAATTGGTCTTGTCCGGTTGCATCGTCGGGCGTCCCATCGAGACAGGGATCCTGAGAGCCGACGGAAGCTGTGCGACTATCGCCAGGCAGAGCGAAGCATGTCTCAGTACGTGCTCCGTCAGATCGCCGCGAAGGCCTGATCCACGGGGCCCGCCCGCGCGGGCCGCCGCCCGCGTCCCGCCCGGGTGCGGAGCCGCGGAGTAGGCTGGTCGCACCATGGAACATCTGCCCCCCACGAGCCCCGGCGCCCCGCTGCTGCCGCAGATCGCCCGCCCGGCGGACCTGTCGGCCCTCACGGAGGACCAGTTGACCGCGCTGGCGGCGGAGATCCGCGCCTACCTGATCGCCCACGTCTCCAAGACGGGCGGCCACCTCGGACCGAACCTGGGCGTCGTCGAGCTGACGCTGGCCGTGCACCGCGTGTTCGAGTCGCCCAAGGACGCGGTCATCTTCGACACGGGCCACCAGTCGTACGTGCACAAGCTGCTCACCGGACGCCAGGACTTCACGACGCTCCGCCAGGAGGGGGGTCTGTCCGGCTACGGCGACCGCACCGAGTCCGAGCACGACGTGGTGGAGTCCTCGCACGCCTCCAGCTCGCTCTCCTGGGCGGACGGCATCGCGCGGGCCTGGGCGCAGACCGGGCAGGGGGACCGCACCGTGGTGGCCGTGATCGGCGACGGTGCGCTCACGGGGGGCATGGCCTGGGAGGCCGTCAACAACATCGCCGCCGGCCGGGACCGGCGCGTGGTGATCGTCGTCAACGACAACGGCCGCTCGTACGCGCCCACCGTGGGCGGCGTCGCCGAGCACCTGGGCGGACTGCGCCGCGGGGTGCTGGACAAGGTGCGCACCCACCACCGCTACGAGCAGACCCTCGACTACCTCAAGCGCCGCCTCCAGGAGGCTGGCCTCGCGGGGGAGCTGGTGTACCGGCCGCTGCACGCGGCGAAGAAGGGCCTCAAGGACCTCTGGGCGCCGCAGGGCCTGTTCGAGGACCTGGGCATGAAGTACATCGGCCCGGTGGACGGTCACGACCTCATCGCCATGGAGGAGGCCCTCGAGGACGCGCGGGCGTACGGCGGGCCCGTGATCGTCCACGCGATGACCGAGAAGGGGCACGGCTATCCGCCGGCGGTCGCGCACGAGGCGGACCAGTTCCACGCGATCGGCGTGATCGACCCCTCCACGGGCGAGCCCATCACCTCGTCGACGGCCCAGTCCTGGACCTCCGTGTTCGGCGAAGAGATGGTCGCGATCGCGGACGAGCGGCCGGACGTCGTGGCCATCACCGCCGCCATGCAGAACCCCGTGGGCCTGGCCCCGATGGCGCTGGCCCACCCGGACCGGGTGTTCGACGTCGGCATCGCCGAGCAGCACGCGGTCACGTCGGCCGCCGGCATGGCCTTCGGCGGCCTGCACCCCGTGGTGGCCGTCTACGCGACCTTCCTCAACCGCGCCTACGACCAGGTGCTCATGGACGTGGGCCTGCACCGTGCGGGCGTGACGTTCGTGCTGGACCGCGCGGGCGTCACCGGGCCGGACGGCCCGAGCCACCACGGCATGTGGGACCTGGCCCTGCTGCAGTCGGTCCCGGGGCTGCGGATCTCCGCGCCCCGCGACGCGGACACGCTCCGGGAGGAGCTGCGCGAGGCCGTCGCCGTCGAGGACGCGCCCACCGTGGTGCGGTTCGCGAAGGGCTCGGTCGGCGAGCCGGTGCGCGCCCTGGAGCGGCTGTCGGACGGCACGGACGTGCTCGCCCGGCGCGGCGAGGCCGGCGGACGCGACGGCGCCGAGCGGGACGTGCTGATCGTGGCGGTGGGCGCGATGGCCGAGCTCGGCCTCGACGTCGCCGAACGGCTCGAGCGGCACGGCATCAGCGCCACGGTGATCGACCCGCGGTGGGTCCTGCCCGTGGCCCGGTCCGTGATCGACACGGCCGCCCGCCACCGGATCGTCGTGTGCCTCGAGGACGGGGTGCGGGCCGGCGGCGTCGGCTCGCGGATCCGGCAGGAGATGCGCGCGGCCGGCGTGGACACCGCCCTGAACGAGGTCGGCCTGCCGGTCGAGTTCCTCGCCCACGGCAGCCGCGAGCAGGTGCTGGCCCGCGTGGGCCTCACCGCGCAGCGCATCACCCAGGACACCGTCGCCCAGGTCCTCGGCGCCAAGGTCCCGTACGCCCGGCCCGTCCCCGAGGACGCGGCCGCCCCCCACCACCAGGAGCAGGCATGAGCATCGTCCGGCTGTACCGTGATCGCGTCGGCGACGACGGCGCCCGGCTCTTCGAGTACCGCGAGGCATGGGCCGACGCGGAGGCCGGGGAGTTCGTGGTCCACCACGGCCGGGTCGGCCAGCCCGGCACCGTCGGGGAGCAGCCCCTGGCCGACCAGGCCGAGGGTGATCAGCTGCTGGCCGCGTTCGTGGCGCAGGGCGCGGAGGAGGGCTTCGCCGAGGCGGACCCCGCGACCTTCGCCGTGCTGCCGGTGGCCTACCGGCTCCGCGGCCGGGAGGCCACGGTGATCGAGCGGCGCACCGTGGAACGGCTGCGCGTCGAGGTGACCCACCAGCTGGCCTGGCGCGGTCTTGGCGAGGTCGAGGACGTCGTCGAGGAGGCCGGTGCCCTCGTGCTGCGCGTCCGGACCCCCCACGCCCGCAAGGCCGCCGCCGAGATCCCGGCGGCCGCCAAGCGCGCCGACGGCGTGCAGCCGAACAAGGTGGACGTCCGCACCGCAGAGCAGGAGGGCTGACCCGTGCGCCACACCCGTCTCGGCCGCTCCGGGCTGACCGTCTCCGTCGTCGGCCTGGGCTGCAACAACCTCGGCCGCCCCGGCACCGCCACGCTGGAGCAGGCCGGCACCGACGCCGTCGTCCACGCCGCGCTCGACGCCGGCATCACCTTCTTCGACGTCGCCGACGTCTACGGCGCCGAGCCCGGCCTGTCCGAGGAGCGGCTCGGCCGCGCCCTGGGCGCCCGCCGCGACGAGGTGGTGATCGGCACCAAGTTCGGCATGGACATGGGCGGTGTCGCCGGCGACGACGGCGGCGCGCGGGGCTCCCGCCGGTACATCGTGCGCGCCGTCGAGGACTCCCTGCGCCGCCTCGGCACCGACTGGATCGACCTCTACCAGTTCCACACCCCGGACCCGGCCACGCCCATCGAGGAGACCCTCCGCGCGCTCGACGACCTCGTGCGCGCCGGCAAGGTCCGCTACGTGGGCCACTCGAACCGGGCCGGGTGGCAGATCGCCCAGGCCGAGTACGTGGCCCGCGAGCTGGGCGTGGAGCGCTTCGTGTCCGCGCAGAACCACTACAACCTGCTGGACCGCCGGGCCGAGCTCGAGGTGGTCCCGGCGGCGGCCGAGTTCGGGCTCGGCGTCCTGCCGTACTTCCCGCTGGCCAACGGGCTGCTCACGGGCAAGTACTCGCAGGGCGACGCCCCCGAGGGCTCGCGCCTGTCCCACGTGCGCCAGCACATGGTGGCCGACGCCGACCTGGAGCAGCTGGCCGCGTTCGGCCGGTTCGCCCGGGAGCGGGGGATCACCGAGGTCCAGGCCGCGATCGGGTGGCTGGCGGCGCAGGGACCGGTGTCCTCCGTGATCGCCGGCGCCACCCGTGCCGAGCAGGTCGTGGAGAACGCGGCGGCGGCCGACTGGCTCGCCACCGCGGAGGACCTGGCCGAGCTGGACGCCCTGTTCCCGGGCCCGGAGAAGGTCGCGCTCTTCTGATGGCCGGCGCGCTGACCGGCGCGGCCGCCGCGACCCCGCTCGTGCCGACGCCGGGGGAGGCCGCCCTGGGCTGGACCGTGTCCGTCGTGGCCGGTGCGCTGTGGGTGGCCGGCTTCGTCTCGCTGGGCCGCAGCCCCCTGGACGCCCGGGCGCGCCTGCCGTGGGTCGGCCTCATGCTGCTGCTGCCGGTGCTGGGGGCGCTCATCTGGTTCTGGTGGCGGCACCGCTACTACCCGGCGCGGCGGCGCGAGCAGCCGGCGTGGGACCCCAACGACCGCTCCGCCGTCGTGGTGCCCCCGCGCCGGCGCTACGGCGCGCCGGAGGAATGAGCCGGGCTCAGAGCTTGACGACGATGCGGTCGTCGACGACGGCCGCGTCGTAGTCCATGAGGGCCTTGCGGGCCGGGCCGCCGAACGGCTTCCCCGAGGTGACGTCGAAGTGCGAGCCGTGGCAGGGGCAGGCGTAGGCCGGGCCCTCCTGCCGGTCCACGACCTGGAGCAGGCAGCCCTGATGCGTGCACACGTTGGTGAAGGCGGTCACCGTGGTCTCGTCCACGCGATGCATCATCAGCGTCCTACCCTGCACCTGCACCTCCCGGGAGGCGCCCACGGGCAGCTCGGCGGCGGGCAGCGCGTCGACGGCGTCGGAGCCGGTGTAGTGGTCCTGCGCGGTGTCCTTCTCACGCAGCCGGTCCGTGCAGCCGGCCAGCGTGAGTGTGCCGGCACCCGCGGCGGCGACGGCGGCGCCGCGGCCCAGGACGGTGCGGCGGGAGGTGTCCGGGCGGGCGTGGTCGTCGCAGCAGCCGGACCGGGAGGAGTTCGGGGTGAGGGGGGAGTCCTGCGTGGTCATCGACCCATTATCGCCCGTGGCGAGGGCGGATGCGACCGGGCCCGACGGGTGCGAGGATCGGGGGGACGGACCCCCGAGCCCCAGGAGCACCGCCGTGACCACCCCGCCCCGCGCCCCACCGGCGCCGCCCGTTTCGACCTCACTCCCTTCGAGCGGTGGGAGGCCGTGACCCTCGACGACGTGCACGTCGGCTTCCTGCACCGGGTGCTGGAGGACGGCGTGCTGACCACCCGCATGGGCTTCGCCCCCACGCCCGCCCAGCGCGCCGCCCGCGGTGGACTGCCCGAGCGCTACCTCGCCCAGACGCAGGTCGGCTTCACGCCCGACGGGGACGGCTGGGCATGGACGACCCACGAGGACTCCGCCGGAGCCCAGCGGGTGCGCATCGACCGTGAGCGGGCCGGCATCGACGCCGCGGTGCTGCCCTCGTACGCGGAGTACCTCCTCCTCGCGCGGGTGGCCGCCGAAGGCCCGCTCGCCGTGGACCGGCTCGAGGAGGCCTCGCCCCTGCAGGGCGGGCTGCGCGTGCCCCGCGCCGAGCTGCGCCCGGCGGACGCGGGCGGGTCGGACGTGCGGGTGGCCGTCGTCGCGGACGGCGTGGAGCTGGGGGCGCACCTCGTGCGCGAGGGCGCCGTGGTCGCCTCCGACTGGGGCGGGGGCACCGCCTCGACCCCCGTGGCCGACCAGGCCGCGGCGACCGCCGGGCTCGACGCGCACGTGGTGACGTTCGCCGGGCTGCCGATCGCCTGAGCCGTGGGCCGGGCCGTCGCGGACGGCCCGGCCGGGGCCGGTCAGGCCTGCGCGGCCGGGTGGAAGCGCCGCCCGTTCACCCGCTCGGCGGCCCCGCAGTCGTCCAGGTACGGCGTGATGCCGCCCAGGTGCAGGGGCCAGTTGGCGCCGAGGATCATGCACAGGTCCACGTCCTCGGGGGCCGCGACGACGCGCTCGTCCAGGAGCAGGCCGATCTCCTCGGCCAGCGCGTCCTCGACCCGGCGCAGCAGCTCCTCGGAGGTCTGCGGGGTCGAGCCCTGCTCCAGCAGGGCCGCGGTCGCCTCCGGGATCTGCTCGCCGGTCGCGCCGGCGGCCTCCTCGTCGCGCCGGTCGGGGCGGACGTCCTTGGCCCAGATCGCGGTCTTGCCGGCGTCGATCAGGCGCTGCAGGTTCGCCGAGACCGGGAAGCGCTCCGCGCCGAAGGACGCGGAGAGGGACTCGGACACGTGCTGGGCCACGGGGATGCCGACCATGGCCAGGAGGGTGAACGGCGTCATCGGCAGGGCCAGCGGGTCCAGCGCGTGGTCGGCCTCGTGCGCGTCGGTGCCCTCGTCGAAGGAGTTCTGCACCTCGCCCATCATGCGCAGCAGGACGCGGTTGACCACGAACGCGGTGGCGTCGTGGACGAGCACGCCGGTCTTGCGGAGCCGGCGGGTCAGTTCGAACGCGGTGGCCACGACCTCGTCCGTCGTCGCCTCGGTCCGCACGATCTCCACGAGCGGCATGACCGCCACCGGGTTGAAGAAGTGGAAGCCCACGAGGCGCTCGGGATGCTCGAGGACCTCGGCCATGGCGGCCACGGACAGGCTCGAGGTGTTGGTCATCAGGATGGCGTCCTCACGCACGATGCCCTCGAGCTCGCGGAAGACGGTGCGCTTGACCTCGAGCTCCTCGAAGACGGCCTCGATGACGATGTCGGCGTCCGCGTACACCGCCTTGTCCGTGTCCGCGGTGATCAACCCGGCCAGGGCCTCGCCGTCCTCGGCGGAGAGCCGTCCACGGGAGACCATCTTCTCGACCTGCGCGCGCACGCCCGCCAGGCCGCGCTCGACACGCTCGGCGTCGATGTCCGTCATCACGACGGGCACCCGCAGGTGCCGGGCGAAGACGAGGGCGAGCTGGCCGGCCATCAGGCCCGCACCGACGATGCCGACCTTGCGGACCTCGCGGGCGAGCTCGCGGCCCGGGTCGCCGGCGGGGCGCTTGGCGCGGCCCTGGACGAGGCCGAGGAACGCGTACACGGTGCGCCGGAACTCGGGGGAGTGCAGCAGCGTCCCGAGGGCGTCCGCCTCGGCCTGGGCGGACTCGGCGCGGGTGCGCGTGCGGGCGCCGGTGAACAGGTCCTCCAGGTGACGGCGCGCCGGCAGGTGGCGTCCGGGGCGAGCGGCCTGCAGCCGCTCCAGCGCCGCCAGGGCGCGGTCCCAGGCGGCGTCGGACACGTCGCGGTCGCGGTGGGCGGCCAGTTCGGCCGCCACGGACTCGTCCCCGGCGACCAGGGCGGCGGCGAGCTCGAGGCCCGCGTCGAGGAGGTCCCCCTCCACGATCCGGTCCATCAGGCCGAGCCCGTGCGCCGCGCGGGCGTCGAGCATGCGGTTGTCGTCGAGGGGGTTCTTCAGCACGACGTCGACGGCGGCCTCCGGGCCGATCAGATGGGGCACGCGCCACACGCCGGACCAGCCGGGGATCAGGCCGAGCCGGACCTCGGGCAGGCCGAAGCCCTTCGCATCGGCGGCCACCACGCGGTGTCCGGCGGCCAGGGCCAGCTCGAGGCCGCCGCCGAGGGCGAGGCCGTTCACGAGCGCGACCGTGGGGATCTCGAGGGCCGCGAGCCGGTCGTAGACGGCGTGGCCGAGCAGGGCCAGGTCGCGGCCGACGTCGTCGGTGAGGCCCGCGATCAGGGACAGGTCCGCCCCGGCCGCGAAGGTCCCCTCCACACCGGTCACGGCCAGGGCCTGGATCGCGCCCGCGGCGGCCCGGGCGGCCTGCTCGTCGAGCACCCGGCCGAGGCCGAGGAGCGTGGCCGGGCCCAGGGTGGCGGGCCGGCGGGGTCCCTGCCCGTTGTCCAGCGTGAGCAGCGCGAGCGTGCCCGCGCCATCGGGCAGGGCGTGGTCGGTCACGGTGACGGTGGTGACGACCTCATCCGGGGCCAGGGCGGGCAGGTGGTCGAAGGAAGCAAGAGAAACGGATGTCATGCGGGTCACACTACCGGCGAGTAGCCTCGGCGTCGACGCGACGCGACGGACCGATCCGGCCGGCCGCGTCGGGGGCTCAGGCGCCGGCGGGATCGGGGTCGAGGAGCGCGACCGTGACGATCGCGCCGACGTTCTCCACCTGCCACGGGCGCGCGCCCCGCTCCGTCAGGAACGCGTCGACGGTCTCGGGGGTGATC
>NZ_JABFNH010000024.1:117571-119917 GCF_017168435.1 Micrococcus sp. KRD070 | reverse complement strand
GTCCAGCAGATCCGCCGAAGGGTGTCCGGGGTGAGGAGGTTCTCGGTGGGCATCCCCAGCTGCTCGGCCCGTCGGGCGACGCGGGCCTTGGCCGTGCGCAGGCGGCGGTCCGCCACCGGGTCCCGGTCCTTCCAGGCCCGGGGTGGGGGCGGGCCGTCCCCGGTGCGGATCTGCGCCGCGGGGGCGTCGTCCCGCTCGGCGTCCTCGACGCCGGCCCGGATCGCGGCGATCCAGCGCGGGGCCTCGCGGCTCGCGGCGCGGCCGTGGAAGCCGGAGGTCTGGCGCAGGGCGGGGACGGTGCGCGGCTGGGCGGCCGCGGCGGCGACGATCGACCGGTCCGGGATGAGCCGGCCGGGGGCGACGTCGCGGTGGCGGGCGAGGTCCTCGCGGGCCTCCCACAGGCGCTTGAGGACCGCGCGCTGCACGGGGCGGCGCAGCGTCTGGGAGCCCGAGGTGCCGCGCCAGGGGTCCTTCTTCGGCGTGGGCGGCGGGGCCGTGCGCACGTGCTCGAACTCCTGCTCGGCCCACGCGAGCTTGCCGTCGGCCTCGAGGCGCGCGATCAGGGCCTCGCGCAGCGGGACGAGCAGCTCGACGTCGAGCGCCGCGTAGGTGAGCATCGCCTCGGGCAGCGGACGCACCGACCAGTCGGCGGCCGAATGCTCCTTGGCGAGGGTGACCCCCAGCAGCTCCTCCAGGACCGCGGCCAGGCCGACGCGCGGCAGGCCGGACACCCGGGCCGCGAGCTCGGTGTCGAACAGCCGATCGGGGCGCAGCCCCTGCTCGGCCAGGCAGGGCAGGTCCTGGCTGGCCGCGTGCAGGATCCACTCGACGCCCGCGAGGGCCTCCTGCAGCGGGGCCAGCCCGTCGAGGGCTTCGGGATCGACGAGCCAGATGCCGGCGCCCTCGCGCTTGAGCTGGACGAGCATAGCCCGCTGGCCGTACCGGATCCCGGAGGCGCGCTCCGCGTCGACGGCGACGGGCCCGGTCCCCGCGGCGAGCGCCGCGGCGCAGGCCTCCAGGCCCGCGCGGGTGTCGGTGAGCCGGGGGACTCCACCGGCCGGTGTGGCGATCAGCCGCGGGGGCGCGTCCGGGGCGGCCGTCTCGGGGGCGTCGGTCATGCTGCTCCTGTTCGGGGAGGTGGCCGGGGCCCGGTGTGTCGGAGGCGCGGGCGCGCGGTCAGGGGCCGGCCGTGTGGACGTCCGCGGCGTGCTCGGGCGGCAGACCGGCGAACGCGCAGATCATGTCCGACCACGCCTCGAGATGCGAGCCGAGGTCCCGCGGGGCCGGGGTCCACGAGGCGCGCAGCTCGATGTCGGTGGTGTCCGGGGCCGCACTGAGCGTCCCGAAGCCCTCCGCGATGCTGCGCGTCGCGGTGCCGCCGGCGTGGGAGTGCTCGGCGTGGCGGCGCTCGAGCGCCTCCACGAGCCACGTCCACGCGACGGCGCCGGCCAGCTGGTCCAGTGCGACGTCCGGTTCCAGGCTCGCACGGATCCATGTCACCGCCCGGAAGCCTCCCGGCCACCGGGCGTCCGGGGCCGGGTCGTGCAGGAGGACGAACCGCCCCGTGGCCAGCACGCCGCCGGTCGCGCCCGGCCCGTCGCACACGTCGGCGGCGAGGGCGACGGCGAAGGGCGCCTGCCCCTCGGGTGCCGGGATCTCCCGCAGCCGCACCTCGGTCCGTGGCCGCGCATCGCGCAGGTCCGCCAGGGCACGCCGGAACACCCCCGGCGGCACGGGCGCCTCGACCGCCCCGGGGGCGGCGGAGAGGCGACGGGGCCCGATCACGCTCATGCCCGTCAGCCTAGGCTGCGGGGCCCAGCGGGCCGCGGGGGCGCGCCGTGGACGCCACGGCGCTCCCGCACCGGATCAGCGCGCCCCGTCCGGGGCCGCCGCGTCGTCGGCGGGGGCCAGGCGCAGCGAGATCGAGTTGATGCAGTAGCGCAGGTCCGTGGGGGTGTCATAGCCCTCGCCCGCGAAGACGTGACCCATGTGGGAGCCGCACGCCGCGCACCGCACCTCGATCCGCTCCATGCCCAGGGTGGTGTCCTTCAGGTACTCCACCCGGTCCTCCGCGAGCGGTGCGAAGAACGAGGGCCAGCCGCAGTGCGCGTCGAACTTCTCGTCCGAGCGGAACAGCTCGGATCCGCACGCCCGGCACGCGTACACGCCCTTCACGTGCGAGTCCCAGTACTCGCCCGTGAAGGGCCGTTCCGTGCCGGCCCGGCGCAGCACCTGGAACTCCTCGGGCGTGAGCCGTCGGGCCCACTCCTCGTCCGTCAGGCGGGCGCCGCCCGGGGCGGCCAGGGTCTGCTCGGGAGCGGGGACGTCCCGCGCGGGGTCGGGGGT
>NZ_JABFNH010000024.1:93341-117471 GCF_017168435.1 Micrococcus sp. KRD070 | reverse complement strand
GCCGCCCGCCCTGGCCGCCGCCGTCACCGTGGCAGCCCGGCGGGCCGGGGGTCGCGACTCCCGCGTCCGCCGAGCGGGCCGCCTGGTCCGCCGCGGAGTCACCGGATCGGTGCGCGGCGGCGTGGCCGTGGCCTCCCCGGTGGCCCGCTGGGCCCCGCCCGTGCTCAGCGTCGCCGCGGCCTCCGCCTTCGTGCTGGCCGGGGCGAGCTCGGCGCTCGCAGGCGTGTTCGCCCGCACCGTGGTGACCCCCGTGCGCCGCCACGCCGAGTCCACGCCGATCCTCGCCGTCGTCGACACGCCCGCCGGGCAGGACGTGATCCTGCAGGCCGACGAGTACACCACCGTGCCCGGCCAGTACTCCCTCACGTTCGACGACGGCGCCGGATGCGCCCGCATCGGGGAGATCACCTCCTTCGACCCCCGGGACGGCACGGTGCAGCGCGCGGTCGAGGAGGTCTTCTCCGGCGATCTGACGACGGCGACCCGGGGCCGGTTCACCGGCTTCGTCTACCCGACCCCCGCCGACGCCGGGCTCGACGCCGAGGACGTGCAGGTGCCGGTGCCCGGCGGCCACGCCCGCGCATGGCGCATCGAGCCGGACCCCAGCGAGGACGGCGAACCCCGTCCCGCGGAGGGGCTGTGGGCGGTGATGGTCCACGGCCGCGGCGCGCGCCGCAACGAGGGCATCCGCGCCGTGCCGACCGCCCGCCGCCTGGGCATGACGTCGCTGCTGATCTCCTACCGCAACGACGGCGACGCCCCGGACGCCGCCGACGCCCGCTACGGGCTCGGCACCACCGAATGGGAGGACGTCGAGGCGGCCATCCGCTACGCCCTCGACCACGGCGCCCGGGACGTCGTCCTCTTCGGCTGGTCCATGGGCGGGGCCGTGGTGCTGCAGACCGTGGACCGCTCCCCGCTGGCCCCGCACGTGCGCGGCGTGGTCCTGACGGGCCCCGTCATCGACTGGGTGGACGTGCTGCGCCACCAGGCCCGGCTCAACCGGATCCCCGAAGCCGTGGGCCTGCTCGGCCAGTGGCTGCTGGCCAACCGGGCCGGCCGGTTCATCACGGGCCTGGCCGCCCCCGTGGACCTCAAGGCCCTGGACTGGGTGACCCGCGCCGACCACGTGCGTGTGCCCACGCTGATCCTGCACTCCGAGGACGACGAGTACGTGCCCGTCGGCCCCTCGCAGGACCTGGCCGAGCGCAACCCGGACCTCGTGCGGTTCGTCCGCTTCCACCAGGCCCGCCACACCCGCGAGCAGAACGTGGACCCGCGCAAGTGGGACACCACCGTGCGCGGCTGGCTGCGCGCCGTGCTCAGCGCCCCCCGCCCCGGCGGCCGGGGGCGCTGACCGCGCTCAGGCCGCGGCGTCCGCCAGCCCCCGACGGCGCAGCAGCGGCTCGAGCTCGGCGTCCCGGCCACGGAACGCGCGGTAGGACTCCAGCAGGTCACGCGTATCGCCCCGCGAGAGCAGCTCGTCCGCGAACCGGCGGCCGTTCTCCCGCGTCATCCCGCCGTGCTCGCGGAACCACTCCACGGCGTCCGCGTCCAGCACCTCGGCCCACACGTAGGAGTAGTACCCGGCCGCGTAGCCGCCGCCGAAGATGTGCTTGAAGTAGCCGGTGCCGTAGCGCGGAGGCACCAGGTCCGGGTCGATGCCCGCCTCGGTCAGCACCCGGCGCTCGAACGCGGCCGGGTCGGCCGTGGCGGCGTCCACCGTCTCCTCCGTCAGCGAGTGCCAGGCCCAGTCCACGAGCGCCGCGCCCAAATACTCGACCGTGCGGTGCCCCTCGCCCCACAGGTCCGCCGCCTCGAGCCGCTCCAGCGTCCCCGCCGGCAGCGGCTCGCCCGACTCCACGTGCCGCGCGTACGCGGCCAGCAGGGACGGCTCGCGCAGCCACACCTCGTTGACCTGCGACGGGAACTCGACGACGTCGCGCGGCACGTTCGTCCCGGTGAGCGAGGCGTACTCGCCCCGGGCCAGCAGCCCGTGCAGGGCGTGGCCGAACTCGTGGAACAGCGTCGTGGCCTCATCCAGCGTCAGCAGGGCCGGACGCCCCGCCGCCGGGGCCGGCACATTCATCGTGGTGAACACCACCGGGCGCTCGCCCAGGGCGTCCGCCATGTCCCGCACCGTGTGCATCCAGGCACCGCCCGACTTGGTCGGCCGCGCGAACAGGTCCGCGACGAACAGACCCACCCCGGCACCGTCCTCACCCGTCACCTCGAACACCCGGATCCCGGGGCGGTACAGGTGCCGCGCCAGCTCCGGGCGCTCGGCGAACGTGAGCCCGTACAGCGCCGTCGCCGCCGCGAACACGCCCTCGGTCAGCACCCGGTCCAGCTCGAAGTACGGGCGCAGGGCGTCCGCGTCCACCGCGAACTCCTCCCGCGCGTACGCCGCGGACAGCGCCGGCCAGTCCCATGGGGCCACCTCGGCGTCCGTCCGGCCCGCGTGCGCCGCCGCCGTCGCCGCGTCCGCCCGCGCGTTGGCCATCGCCCGCGGCGCCATCGCGGCCAGCAGCTCCTCCACGGCCGCCGTCGACGGCGCCGCCCGGTCCTTCAGCGCCTGCTCGGCCCAGCTCTGCGCCCCCAGCAGCCGCGCCTTGCGCAGCCGCAGCCGCACCATCGCCATCGCCGTCGTCAGCGTCTCGTGCTCCCCGGACCCGCCCCGGCCCGTCGACGCCTCGAACACCTCGCGCCGCATCCCCTCGTCCTGCAGGGACGCCAGCCACGGCTGCGACGTGAACAGGGACAGCGTCAGCAGCCACGGGCCCGCCGCCGCGTCCCCGTCCCCGTGCCCCGCCTCGGCGGCCGCCCCCGCCGCCGCGGCCAGGTCGTCCTCGCTCAGACCGGCCAGGCGCTCGCGGTCCGTGACGAGCACGGCGCGGGCGGCGGTGTCCGCGACGAGGCGGCGCGTGTAGGCGGCCGAGAGGGACGCCAGCTCCGTGTTGATCCCGCGCAGCTCCTCGCGCGCGGCCTCGTCCAGGTCCGCCCCCGCCAGGGAGAGGCGCAGGCGCAGCGTCTCCAGCAGGCGGGCGTCCTCGCCCGTGAGGCCGCCGTCGTCGATCGAAGCGGCGCGCGCCGCCAGCCGCGGGTCCAGCAGGATCGCGTCCTCGTGGGCCGCGAGCTCGGGGGAGAGCTCCTCGGCCAGGGCCTGCCGCGCATCCGTGCCGTCCGAGCCGACGAGCGTGAAGAACATCGCGGCGGAGCGGCGCAGCAGCTGGCCGGACAGCTCGAGCGCACGGACGGTGTTCTCGAAGGTCGGCGCCGTGGCCGCCCCGAGGATCTGGTCGACCTCGGCGCGCTGGGCCGCCATCCCCGCGCGCACGGCCTCGGCCAGCTGCGCGTCGGAGACGGCGGAGAAGTCGGGCAGCCCGTAGGGCAGGTCGGAGGGGGTCGCCAGCGGGTGGTCGGCGGGCAGGACGGAGGGCGCGGAGGTGTGGGTCATGGGCGCGAGTGTAGTCAGCCGTGATCCGCGCCACCCCACCGGGCGTCGCTAGACTGGGCGGTCGAGCCAGCAGACGAGATCCAGACCTGAGGAGGCGTGATGGCAGGACATTCCAAGTGGGCGACCACCAAGCACAAGAAGGCCGTCATCGACGCGCGGCGCGCCAAGGCGTTCGCGAAGTACATCAAGAACATCGAGGTCGCGGCACGTGCCGGCGGACCCGACGTCGCCGGCAACCCCGCCCTCGACCTGGCCGTGTCCAAGGCCAAGAAGGCCTCGGTGCCCAACGACAACATCGACCGCGCCGTCAAGCGCGGCGCCGGCCTCACCGGCGAGGTCATCGACTACGCCGAGATCATGTACGAGGTCCGCGGCCCCCAGGGCTCGGCGCTGCTGGTCGAGTGCCTGACCGACAACAAGAACCGCGCCGCCGCGGACGTGCGCGCGGCCGTCACCCGCAACGGCGGCACCATGGCCGACTCCGGCTCCGTCTCCTTCCTCTTCGAGCGCAAGGGCCTCGTGCGCCTGCCCGCCGAGGGCAACACCGAGGACGGCCTGCTCGAGGCCGTGCTCGAGGGCGGCGCCGACGCCGAGGAGGTCGTCGTCTCCGGCGACTCCTTCGAGATCCTCTCGGACCCCTCCGACCTGCAGTCCGTGGCCAAGGCCCTCGACGAGGCGGGCGTGGAGTACGAGTCCGACGAGCTCGAGTTCGTCCCCACCATGAAGGTGGACCTGGACGCGTCGGGCGCCCGCACCTTCCTCAAGCTGGCCGATGCCCTCGAGGACCTCGACGACGTCCAGAACGTCTTCTCGAACGTGGACATCGCCCCCGAGGTCCTCGCCGAGCTCGACGAGGACTGATCGCGCTGAGCGCGCGCCGGCCCGCCGACGTCGTCCGGATCCTCGGGGTGGACCCGGGGCTCACCCGCTGCGGGATCGCCGTGGTGGACGTGGACGCGCGACGGCGGGCCGCGCTCGTCCACGTCGAGGTCACGGGCACCCCGCCCACCGCCCCCCTGGACCAGCGCCTCCTGCGCATCGACGAGGCCGTCTCCGCGGTCCTCGCCGCGCACCGGCCCGATCGCGCCGCCGTCGAGCGCATGTTCGCGAACACGAACACGCCGACCGTGCTGGGCACGGCCCAGGCCGCGGGCGTGGCGATCGCCGCGGCCGCGCGCGCCGGCGTCCCCGTGGGCCTGCACACCCCCTCCGAGGTCAAGGCCGCCGTCACCGGACACGGCGATGCGGGCAAGGAGCAGGTCACCACGATGGTCACCCGGATCCTCCGCCTCGACGCCCCGCCGCGCCCGGCCGACGCGGCCGACGCCCTCGCCTTGGCCATCGCCCACGGCTGGCGCGGCACCGCCCTCGGCGCGGCCGCCGGCCAGACCGGCCTCGACACCGCGGACCTCGCCTCCCGGGCGGGGCGCTCGCAGTTCGCCGCCAAGGCGCCCGCGCGCGCCCGCCCGCGGGGCCAGCTCACCGCCGCGCAGCGGGCCTGGCTCGACGCCGAGCGCTCGGCGGGCGGCGGGCGACGCCGGTAGGCCGCTGCCGGGCCGGCGTTCGATGATATGTTCGAATCCGCGCCGACCGGCGTCCGTCCGTCCCGACAGGAGGGCCCCTCATGATCGCCTCGCTCAGCGGCACCGTCGAGCACGTGGCCCTCGACCGGGCGGTCATCGCCGTCGGCGGCCTGGGTGTGCAGTTCTCCGCCACCCCGCAGACGCTGGCCACCCTGCACGAGGGCCGGCCGGGGGCGGTGCAGACCCACCTCGTGGTCAAGGAGGACGCCCTGACCCTCTACGGCTTCGCGGACCGCGACGAGCGCGAGGTGTTCGAGGTGCTCATCACGGCCAACGGCGTGGGTCCCCGCCTCGCCCTGGCGATCCTCTCCGTCCACCACCCCGAGACCGTGCGCCGGGCGGTCACCGAGGAGGACGAGAAGACCCTCACCCGCGTGCCCGGCATCGGGCCGAAGATGGCGCGCAAGATCATCGTCGAGCTCTCCGGCCGCCTCGCGCCCACCGGGGAGCCGGTGCCCGAGGCGGAGGCCGAGGCGAGCGCCGAGCCGACCGTCGAGGCGCTCTGGCACGCCGACGTCGTGCAGGCGATGGCCGGCCTGGGCTGGTCCGAGAAGGAGGCGCTCAAGGCCGTCGAGGCCACCGTGGCGGCCCGCCCGGAGCTGGACGAGGGCCGCGACGTCGCCGCGCTGCTGCGTGCCACCCTGCGCGACGTCGGCATGGCCGGCTCTGTGCGAGGCGGGCGATGAGCGCGGAGTCCTCGCCGCTGTCCGCGGCGGCCGTCGACCCGGAGGAGCGTCGGCTCGAGGCCGCGCTGCGCCCCAAGCACCTGGACGAGTTCGTGGGCCAGATGCGCGTGCGCGAGCAGCTGGACCTCATGCTCGCCTCCGCCCGGCTGCGCGACCGCGCCGCGGACCACGTCCTGCTCTCCGGTCCGCCCGGGCTCGGCAAGACCACGCTGGCGATGATCGTGGCCGCGGAGATGAACGCCCCCCTGCGGCTGTCCTCCGGCCCCGCGATCCAGCATGCGGGCGACCTCGCGGCCATCCTGTCCTCGCTCACCGAGGGCGAGGTGCTCTTCCTCGACGAGATCCACCGGATGTCCCGCCCGGCCGAGGAGATGCTCTACATGGCCATGGAGGACTTCCGGGTGGACATCGTGGTGGGCAAGGGCGCCGGCGCCACCTCGATCCCGCTCGAGCTGCCGCCCTTCACGCTCGTCGGCGCCACCACGCGGGCCGGCCTCCTGCCGGGGCCGCTGCGCGACCGCTTCGGCTTCACGGGCCATCTGGACTTCTACACCGAGGTGGAGCTCGAGCGCGTCCTGCGCCGCTCCGCCCTGCTGCTGGACATGCGGCTGGCCACGGAGGGGTACCGGCAGATCGCCCGGCGCTCGCGCGGCACCCCGCGCATCGCCAACCGCTTGCTGCGCCGCGTGCGGGACTGGGCGCTCGTGAAGGGGCTGGCCGAGGTCGGCGCGCACGACGCCGCCGCCGCCCTGGACATGTACGAGGTCGACGGGCGCGGCCTGGACCGGCTCGACCGGTCCGTGCTCACGGCCCTGTGCACCACGTTCGGCGGCGGGCCCGTGGGGCTCAGCACGCTGGCCACCGCCGTGGGGGAGGAGGCCGAGACCGTGGAGACCGTGGCCGAGCCCTTCCTCATCCGCGAGGGCATGGTGGCGCGGACCCCCCGTGGCCGCGTCGCGCTGCCGGGGGCCTGGGAGCACCTGGGCCTCGCCGCTCCGGAGGCCACGCCGGGGCCGTGACGCCCAGGGCGGGCCCCTACACTGGACAGGCCCGCCCACCCCGAGCATCAGGAGTCCCCCATGCCCGTCGCCACCGCCGCGACCCTGCCCGTGATCGCCCAGCAGGCCCAGGGGGGTGGCGGCAGCCTGCTCATGCTCATCGCCTTCGCCCTGCTCGCGGTGATGCTCTTCCTCTCCTTCCGCAAGGGCAAGAAGATGCAGCAGCAGCAGGCGCAGATGCGCAGCACCCTCGCCCCAGGCGTCGAGGTCATGACGGGCGCCGGCATCTTCGGCACCGTCGTGGCCGTGGACACCGAGGGCCAGCGGGTGACGCTGGAGACCGCCCCGGGCACCCGCATGGACGTGCACCTGCAGGGCGTCACCACCGTCGTGGAGCCGGAGACGGCCGCCGCGCCCACCACGGACCCGTCGCGTCTGGATGACGCCCCCGGCACCGAGTACCGCGCCGACGACGCCGACGACCCGCGTCCGCGCCGCGACGACCTGGCCTGAGGCCCACCCACCCCTGCACACGCGGCCCCGCCTGGCGGGGCCGCTCGAATGTGACGGAAGCACCTGAGCAATGGCGAAGAGAACACCCACCGGCTCCGCCGGGCGCACCCTGGCCTGGCTGGCCGCCCTCCTCGTGGTCCTGGCCGCGATCCTCGGCGGGGGCGTGGCCTCCGGCGCGGCCTCCTGGGCTCCCAAGCTCGCCCTCGACCTCGAGGGCGGCACGCAGATGGTGCTGGCCCCCCAGACCTCGACGGGCGAGTCCGTCACCCCCGAGCAGCTGGACCAGGCCGTGGAGATCATCCGCCAGCGTGTGGACGGCTCCGGCGTGGCCGAGGCGGAGGTCGCCACGCAGGGCTCCCAGAACGTGGTCGTCTCCCTGCCCGGGGTCCCGGACGAGGAGACCCGCCGCCTGATCCAGGCGTCCGCGGACATGCAGTTCCGCCCCGTGCTGCAGTCCGGCCCGGGGGAGGCCACCCCCGAGGACCAGCGCCTGCCAGAAGACCAGCTGCCGAAGCCCGACGGGGAGCCGGCGGACGCCTACGACCCGAACTGGGTCACCCCGGCCCTGCTGGCCGAGTTCCAGGCCACGGACTGCACCGCCCCGCGGGACCCGGCCGCGCCCCCGCCGCCGTCCGACCGGGCGATCGTCGCCTGCCAGCCCTCCGAGGAGCTCGCCGACGGCGCCGTCACGCCGGCCCAGAAGTACATCCTGGGCCCCGTGGTCATCCCGGGCACCCAGATCAAGGGCGCGTCCAACGGCATGGCCCAGGCCCAGGGCGGCGTCTCCACCAACCAGTGGGTCGTCAACATCGAGTTCGACGAGGAGGGCACCAAGGCCTTCACGGAGGTCACCCAGAAGCTCACCCCGTACCCCGAGGGCGACCCGCGCAAGCAGTTCGCGATCCTGCTGGACGGGGACGTGATCTCCGCGCCGCAGTCCAACGTGGTCATCACCAACGGCAGCGCGCAGATCAGCGGCCCCACCCTGAACGAGCAGACGACGGCGCAGTTGGCCGAGCAGCTCAACTACGGCTCCCTGCCGATCTCCTTCTCGATCGAGTCCGAGCAGCAGATCTCCGCCACGCTCGGCCGGGACCAGCTCTTCTGGGGCCTGATCGCCGGCCTGATCGGCCTCGGCCTCGTGGCCGTGTACCAGTTCTTCCAGTATCGGGCCCTGGGCCTGCTGACCTTCGCCTCGATCATCGTGGCGGGCGTGCTGACGTGGCTGACCATCGCGATCCTGGGCTGGACGGACAACTACCGCCTGTCCCTCGCGGGCATCGCCGGGCTCATCGTGGCGATCGGTCTGACGGCGGACTCGTTCATCGTCTACTTCGAACGCATCAAGGACGAGCTGCGCGCGGGCCACACCGTGCCCGTCGCCGTGCACGAGGGCTGGAAGCGCGCCCGGCGGACGATCACCGCGTCCAAGGCCGTGAACCTGCTGGCCGCCGTCGTGCTGTACTTCGTGGCCGTCGGCAACGTGCGCGGCTTCGCGTTCACCCTCGGCCTCACCGCGATCGCCGACCTGATCGTGGTGTTCATGTTCACCCACCCGCTCATGGTGCTGTTGGCCCAGACCCGCTTCGTGGGCGAGGGACACCCGATGTCCGGACTGGACCCGTCGCTGCTGGGCGGGCCGTCCCTGTATCAGGGCGCCGGCCGCTTCCGCGAGCCCGCCCACGCCCCCCGCACCGGGCTCCCGGCGGAGGACTCCGACGAGCCGGCTGACGCGGCGGCCGCCGACGCCCCGCGCCCGCTCGTCGCGACGGGCGCCCCCCGCGCGGGCTCGTCCGCCCGGGGGGGCGGCCGCCGCTCGCGCACCGCGCCGCCCATGACGATCGCCGAGCGACGCCGCGCCGAGCGACGCCGCCAGGAGGAGGACCAGTGAACCGCTTCGCCGACTGGGGCAACGCCCTCTACTCGGGCCGCATCTCCTACCCGTTCATCCAGCGCTGGCGGCGGTGGTTCGCCCTCGCCGCCCTGCTGCTCGTCCTCGCCGGCGGCCTGACCGCCCTCCGCGGTGGCTTCAACCTCGGCATCGAGTTCCGGGGCGGCTCCGAGTTCACCGTCTCGCAGACGGCCTCCACCGACGTGGCCGCGGGCGAGCGCGCCGTGACCGACGTGCTGGCCGACGGCCACGCCACCGTCACGAACGTCGCCCCGGGCACCGTGCGCGTCCAGACCGAGCAGCTCGACGACGCCCAGACCCGAGCCGTGGCCGCGAACCTGCAGGAGGCCTACGGCGTCGGCCAGGACCAGGTGACCTCGACCTTCGTGGGGCCGACCTGGGGCGCCGCGGTGTCGCAGCAGGCCCTGATCGGCCTGGTGATCTTCGTGGTGCTCGTGACCCTGTTCATGGCCGTGTACTTCCGCACCTGGAAGATGTCCCTGGCCGCCGTGCTCGGCATGCTCTACGTGGTCGCGCTGACCGCCGGCATCTACGGCGCCACCGGCTTCGAGATCACGCCGTCGGCCATCATCGGCTTCCTCACGATCCTGTCGTACGCGCTCTACGACACCGTGGTGGTCTTCGACAAGATCCGCGAGAACACGATCGGGGCCGAGGAGGACCCGGAGCGCTCCTTCGTCGAGAACGTGAACCTCGCGGTGAACCAGACGCTCGTCCGGTCCATCACGACCTCCGTCGTCGGCATCCTGCCGGTCGGCTCGATCCTGTTCATCGGCGCGGGGCTGCTCGGTGCCGGCACGCTGCGGGACATCGCGCTCGCGCTGTTCGTGGGCATCATCGTGGGCACCCTGTCCACCCTGTTCCTCCAGGCGCCGCTGTACGCCCTGCTGCGCCGCAACGACCCGGACGTGCGCGACCACGACGCCCGGGCCGCGGCCCGCGCCGCCCGGGAGCGTGCCTCAGAGGCGGTCACCGATCCCGACGTCGCCCCCTGGGACGACGGCGCGCGACTCTGACGGAGCCGCTGCGGCCCCGGTGGTCTTCCTGGGGCGGGGTGGGACGGTGGCGTCCCGCCCCGGTCCGGCCCCGCAGCCGGATCGCACGCCTGACCGGCCGGCACGCCACCGAGTACTCGCCCCTGCTCGAGCCGCTGATGCGCACCGTGCGGCAGCGAGCCACCAAGACCGAGCTGGCCGAGATCGTCCGCGCCTTCGAGGTCGCCCGCGCGGCACACGAGGGGCAGATGCGGCGCTCCGGGGACCCGTACATCACCCACCCCGTCGCGGTCGCCACGATCCTCGCCGAGATCGGCGTGACGGGCCCGACGCTCCTGGCGGCCCTGCTGCACGACACCGTCGAGGACACGGACTACTCCCTGGAGCGCCTCCGCGCCGACTTCGGCTCCGAGGTCGCCCTCCTCGTGGACGGCGTGACCAAGCTGGACAAGGTGACCTACGGCGCCGCGGCGCAGGCCGAGACCGTGCGCAAGATGGTCATCGCGATGGCCCAGGACGTGAACGTCCTGCTCATCAAGCTCGCCGACCGGCTGCACAACGCGCGGACGTGGCGGTACGTCTCCCCGGAGTCCAGCGCCCGCAAGGCCCAGGAGACCTTGGACATCTACGCCCCGCTGGCCCACCGGCTCGGCATGAACACCGTCAAGTGGGAGCTCGAGGACCTCTCCTTCGCCGCCCTCAAGCCCAAGATGTACGCGGAGATCGTGCGCCTCGTGGGGGAGCGCAACCCGGAGCGGGAGAAGCACATCGCGGCGCTGCGCACCGTGATCGAGGAGCACCTGCGCGAGCACCGGATCCGGGCGACCGTCACCGGACGGCCGAAGCACTACTACTCGATCTACCAGAAGATGGTGACGCGCGGGAAGGACTTCGACGACATCCACGACCTCACGGGCATCCGGGTGCTCGTGGACTCCGTGCGTGACTGCTACGCCGTGCTCGGCGTCATCCACGCGCGCTGGAACCCGGTCCCGGGCCGGTTCAAGGACTACATCGCGGTCCCGAAGCTCAACATGTACCGCTCCCTGCACACCACGGTGATGGTGCCGGGCGGCAAGCCGGTGGAGATCCAGATCCGCACGCAGGAGATGCACCGCCAGGCCGAGTACGGCGTCGCCGCGCACTGGCGGTACAAGGCCCAGGTCGCCGGCCAGGCGCCGGTGCAGGCCACGCCGGCCTGGCTGCGCTCGGTGATGGACTGGCAGGCGGACACCCGGGACCCGGACGAGTTCCTCGCCTCGCTGCGCACCCAGATCGGGGCGGACGAGGTGTACGTCTTCACGCCGAAGGGGGAGATCCGCACCCTGCCGGCCGGCTCCACGCCCGTGGACTTCGCCTACGCCATCCACACCGACGTCGGCCACCGCACCATCGGCGCCCGGGTCAACGACAAGCTCGTCCCGCTGTCCACGCCGCTCAGCCACGGCGACACCGTGGAGGTCTTCACCTCGCGCGCCGAGGACGCGGGGCCGAGCCGGGATTGGCTGGGCTTCGTGGTCTCGCCGCGGGCCCGGTCCAAGATCCGTCACCACTTCGCCACGCAGCGCCGCGACGAGCAGGCCGACCGGGGACGCGAGTCGCTGACCCGTCAGCTGCGCAAGGCCGGCATGGCCGTGCAGCAGGTGCTCGGCGGCGAGGAGCTGGTGCAGGTGGCCACGGATCTCGGCTACGCGGACCTCGACGGGCTGTTCGTGGCCCTCGGCGACGGCCACGTGTCCGCCCAGTCCGTGCAGGAACGCGTCGCGGAGCGCCTCGCTCCGCCGACGTCGACGCAGGCCGAGCCGGAGGGCGAGCTGACCGTCGGCGAGGTGGACCTGCAGGAGCTGGTCCCGGCCCAGTCGCGGCGCGCCCCCGCGCGGGCCACCAACGACGCCGGCGTGCTCGTGGACGGCGACGGCGGCGTCATGGCCAAGCTGGCACGGTGCTGCAACCCGGTGCCGCCGGACGCCATCGACGGGTTCGTCACCCGCGGCTCCGGGGTCTCCGTGCACCGGGTCGACTGTCCCAACCTGGCGACCCTGCTCGCGCAGGAGCCGGAGCGCCGCACCCCGGTCAGCTGGGCGCCGTCGCGGGACACCGTCTACCTGGTGGAGATCCAGATCGAGGCGCTGGACCGCAAGTCGCTGCTCTCCGACGTCACCCGGGTCCTCTCCGAGAACCACGTGAACATCCTCTCGGCCTCCGTGAACACCACCCGCGACCGCGTGGCGATGAGCCGGTTCGTCTTCGAGATGGGCGACCCCCGGTTCCTCGGCCACGTGATCGACGCGGTGCGCCGCATCGACGGCGTCTTCGACGTGCACCGCACCTGAGCCTCCCGGCCTCAGTCGGGGACGTCCAGCGCCGCCAGCAGCGCGCCCAGCCGGCGCCGGGCCGCCACGACGCCGGCACGGCGGGTCCGGCGGGCCAGCCGCTCCCGCAGCCCGGCGGCGCCGTGGGCGCCGATCACGGCGGCCGCGCGCCGCGCCGCATCCGGGTCGGCGCTGAGCAGCAGGTCTTCGACTGTCCGGGCGGGCGTCGTGACCCGCACGGGGCCGAAGCGGAGCACGTCGTGCTCGGCGGGGGCGACGCCCGTGGCATCGGCCGCGACGTCCGACTGCGTGAGCGTCCAGGGCAGCAGGCCCCCGCCGGCGGGGCGCCGGTGGAAGTGCGGCACGGCCGCGTGCAGCCGCCCGGGCGCCGCGCCGCCGGCCAGGATCCAGGCCGCCGACGGGCCGATCGCGGTCCAGCCGGCGGCCAGGAGCGGGCCGCCGAGGGTCCACAGGGCAGCGGCCCGGACCGCGGGATCGTCCGCGGCGTCCGGCCGCGCCCACACCCCGGGCAGCAGCGGCCGCACGGCGCCCCGCGCGCCGAGCGCCTGCAGCTCCGGCTCCGTGAAGGGGTCGCCCGCCAGCACGAGTGCCCCGGTCGGGGCGGTCTCCTCGATCGTCACGGTCGTCATGCCCGGATCCTGCCAGAGACGGGGACGCCCCCGCGGCCGCCTGTGGACAGGCGGGCCGCGGGGGCGTGCTCGAGACGGGTGGGGCTCAGCGGAGCTCGGAGGCCGAGGCCTCGAGGGCCTGCTTCCACTGCAGGCGCGCGTCGAGCGCCTCCTGGGCCTTCTTGACGGCGCGCTGGTCGCCCCGGGCCTGGGCCCGGGCGAGATCCGCCTCGAGCCCCGCGATGGTCTCCTCGAGCTGCGTGAGGGCGGAGTTCGTGCGGGCCTTGGTCTCCGGGTCGGTGCGGCGCCAGTGCTCGTTCTCCGCCTGCTTGAGGGCGTCCTCGAGCTTGCGGAAGCCCTCCTCCATCCGGCGGACGTCCCCGCGGGGCACGCGGCCGGCATCCTCCCACCGCCCGCGCAGCTCGTTGAGCGCGCGCCGTCCGGCCTTGACGTCCGTGAACGGGAGCAGCTTCTGGCCGTCGGCGAGGATCTGCTCCTTCACCTTCAGGTTGGCCCCGTACTCGCGGTCGATCTCCTGGTTCGCGGCCTTGCGGGCGGCGAAGAAGACGTCCTGGGCGGCGCGGAAGCGGGCCCAGAGGGCGTCGTCCTCCTTGCGGGAGGCCCGGGGGGCGCGCTTCCACTCGTCCATCAGGTCGCGGTACTTGCCGGCGGTCACGCCCCAGTCGGTGGAGGTGGACAGCTCCTCGGCACGGGCGATGAGACGCTCCTTGACCTGCTTGGCCTCGGCCGAGGCGGCGTCCAGCCGGGAGAAGTGGGCGCGGCGGGTCTTGTCGAACGCGGTGCGGGCGCCGCGGAAGCGCTTCCACAGGTCGTCCTCGACCGACTTGGCCAGACGCGGACCGGCCTTCTGGGCGGCCTTCCACTCCTCGAACAGCTCCGTCATGCGCTTGGACGCGGTCTTCCAGGGCATCCGCTCGGCCGGGGTCTGGGCGAAGGTCTCGGCCTCGGCGACGATGGCCTCGCGGGTGGCCAGCTGCTCGGCCTGGGCGGCCTGCCGGGCCTCCTGTTCCGCGGCGCGGTAGTCGCCCAGGAGGGTCTCCAGGGCCGCCAGGCGGGTGCGGAGGGCGTCCATGTCGCCGACCATGTGGCGCTCGTTCACCGCGGTCGTCATCTGACCCAGCGCCCGGCCCAGCTCACCCGAGGGGGCGCCGGCGGCGATGCGCTGCTCGAACAGGGCCATCTGGGCGCGCACGTCGTCGTACTTGCGCACGAAGTACGCCAGCGCGTCCTCGGTGCTCGCGTCCGGCACCTGGCCGACCGCGTGCTCCTCCTGCCCGTCCAGCAGCGTGACGTGGCCGTCCTCGCTCACCCGGGCGAACCTGGCGGCCTCCTCCACCGGGGTGGGCGGCACGGTCGGGGCCACGACCTCGGGGACGGGCCGGGCCTCGGCGGGCACGGTCGTATCGGCGGCCTCGGCCGACGCGGGGGTGGACTCGGTGGCGGGGGACTGCTGGTCGTCGGGCTGCATGTGATTGGTCACCGCTGGAACTCTCCCTGACTGCGCCGGCACGCAGTCGTCGAGGGATGCGGCCGGTCGGGATGGACACGAACAGGGCCAGCGTACCGGGCCGGACAGCGCCCGCGCCTAGAATGGGCCGGTGCGCCGGCGGGGGACCGTCGCGCGTCCCCGCCGTCGTCGTCTCGAAGGATCGCCATGTCCCGCAAGGCCTCCCTGTCCGGTTTCCACGAGTGGCTGCCCGCCGAGCGGCTCGTGGAGCAGCACGTGCTCGACACGCTGCGGCGGACCTTCGAGCTGCACGGGTTCGCCGGCATCGAGACCCGTGCCGTGGAGACCCTGGGCCAGCTGCTGCGCAAGGGCGAGGTGGACAAGGAGGTCTACGCGGTCTCGCGCCTGGCCGAGGACGAGGAGGTCGCCGCGGGCCTGCGCGATCCCAAGGACCCGGCCGACCCCAAGCGCCTGGCCCTGCACTTCGACCTCACCGTGCCGTTCGCCCGCTACGTCGTGGAGAACGCCGGCCACCTCGCCTTCCCCTTCCGTCGCTACCAGATGCAGAAGGTCTGGCGCGGGGAGCGCCCTCAGGAGGGCCGCGCCCGCGAGTTCACCCAGGCGGACATCGACGTCGTCGGCGACGGCGCCCTCTCGCCCCGGTACGACGCCGACGTCGCACTGGTGATGGCCGAGGCGCTCGGCGCCCTGCCGATCGGCGACTTCCTCATCCGCGTGAACAACCGCAAGCTCGCCGAGGGCTTCTACCGGGGCATCGGCCTGGAGGACACCGCCGGCGTGCTGCGCAGCATCGACAAGCTGGAGAAGGTCGGCCCGGAGGAGGTCGCGCGGCTGCTCCAGGAGGAGGTCGGCGCGAGCCCCGAGCAGGCTGCGCAGGCGCTGGCCCTGGCGGACATCCGCACGTCGGACACCTCGTTCGTCGAGCGGGTCCGCGCCCTGGGGGTGACCCACGAGCTGCTCGAGGAGGGGCTGACCGAGCTGGCCGACGTCGTCGCCACCCTGCACCGCCGCGCCCCCGGGCGCGCCGTGGCGGACCTGTCCATCGCGCGCGGCCTGGACTACTACACGGGCACCGTCTACGAGACCGTCCTGGTGGGCCACGAGCAGCTCGGCTCGATCTGCTCGGGCGGCCGCTACGACGCGCTCGCGTCCAAGGGGAACCGCGTGTTCCCCGGTGTCGGACTGTCCATCGGCGTGACGCGGCTGGTGATGCGCATGCTGTCCCAGCAGATGGCCGTGGCCTCCCGCTCCGTGCCGACCGCGGTGTACGTGGCGCTGACGGCGGACGAGGACTGGTCCGAGGCCCAGGACGTCGCGGCCCTGCTGCGGGAGCGCGGCATCCCCGCGGAGGTCGCGGTGTCCGCGGAGAAGTTCGGCAAGCAGATCAAGTATGCGGACCGCCGCGGCATCCCGTTCGTCTGGTTCATGGGTCGGGACGACGCCGGCGCGCGGGTCCACGAGGTGAAGGACATCCGCTCCGGCGAGCAGCACGCCGCGGACCCGGCCGACTGGACCCCGCCGGCCGAGGACCTGCTGCCGCAGGTCGCCCGCGCGCAGGACTGAGCGGACGCGGCCGCTATGCCGGCCCCGGTGTGCGGCGGCGGTGGGTGTCTGCGCGTCGGGTCACCGGCCCCGGCGCCCGGCCCGCACGAACGCGCGCCCGCCCACCCCGATCAGGAACACGCCCGCCATCGCGGCCACGGACATCGGCGGCAGGCTGAGGGCGAGCAGCAGGCACAGGGCCAGGCCGAGGACGTTGACGGCGCGGGGCACGCGCAGCGGGCGCGGCCGGGCCGGGCGGCGGCCGTCGTCGTCCCCGCGCAGGGTCAGGGCGGACAGGTTCGCCACCGCGTAGTAGACGAGCACGCCGAACGAGCTGAAGCCCACCACGGTGAGGATGTCCGTGGTGAGCAGGAGCAGGATCACGGCCGCGGCCACCGTCAGCTGAGCCGTCCACGGCGTGCCGGTCCCCGCATGGACCCGTGCCAGGGGGCGGGGCAGGTCGGACTCGCGGGCCATGGCCAGGGCGGTGCGGGAGATGCCCGTCAGCAGGTTGAGCATGGCCCCGGCCGCGGCGAGGGCGGCGCCGGCCACCGCCACCCAGCCCCAGCCGGAGCCCAGGGCGGTCTCGAGCAGGTCGCGCACGGGCGCCGGGGACCGGGCCAGCCCGGAGGTCCCGAGGCCCGAGATCAGCGCCGTGGCGAGCAGCAGGTACAACGCCACGGTCACGGCGAGGGCGATCAGGATGGCGCGCGGGATCGTGCGTGCGGGGTCGATGACCTCCTCACCCATGGTGGCCACGCGCGCGTAGCCGGCGAACGCGAAGAACAGGACGCCCGCGCCCATGAGCACGCCCTGCACGGGGGAGTCGACGCCGAGCGCCGCGGCCGAGCCCCCGGGGGCCTCGCGCGCCAGGCCTGCGCCGATGGCCAACACGAGCACGGCGAGCACGGGCACGAGGATCGCCAACGTCGCCTGCGCGGTCCGCGTCACGCCCGCCATCGCCACCCCGGTGAGCACGACGACGGCGGCCACGCCCGTCCACCGGGCCGCGGCGGCGTCGTCGGGGAAGAGGTACAGGCCGAGGGTGGCCGCCATCGCGGCCACCGACGCGGTCTTGCCCGTGACGAAGCCCCAGCCGGCGACGAAGCCGGCCCACGGGTGCAGCTGCCGCCGGCCGTAGACGTAGGCGCCGCCGGACTCGGGGTGGACGGTGGCCAGCTGCGCCGTGGACAGGGCGTTGCACAGGGCCGCGACGGCCGCGACCGCCAGGGCCCCGTACAGCAGGCCGGGGTGGCCGCCGGTGAGCGCGGCCGCCAGGCCGATCGCGGTGAACACGCCCGCGCCGATCATCGAGCCGAGGCCGATCGCGACGGCGTGGAGCAGGGTCAGGCGGCGCTGCAGGGCGGCGGTCATGACGGGGTCCTCCTGGGCTGGGGCAGTGTGGACGGGGCACTAGACTGACGGGAACGGCGCGCGCCCGCCCCGCAGGCGTATCACACGGCGTCGACCATCACATGAACCCCGCACATCGTCCGGCGACCGGACGGAGAGGATCCTCGTGCTGCGCACCCACTCCCTCGGCGAGCTCAACGCCTCGCTCATCGGCCAGACCGTCACCGTCACCGGCTGGGTGGCGCGGCGGCGAGACCACGGCGGCGTGGCCTTCGTGGACCTGCGCGACGCCTCGGGCTTCGCCCAGGTTGTGGTGCGGGACGAGGCGGACTTCGACCCGCTGCGCAACGAGTGGGTTCTGCAGGTCACCGGCACGGTCGAGCGCCGCCCCGAGGGCAACGAGAACCCGAACCTTCCCTCCGGTGAGATCGAGCTGATCGCGGAGACCGTGACGGTGCTCAACACCGCCGCCGCGCTGCCGTTCCAGGTGGACGAGCACGTGGAGGTCGGCGAGGAGGCCCGGCTGCGCCACCGCTACCTCGACCTGCGCCGCCCGCAGCCCTCGCGCATCATGCGCCTGCGCTCCGAGGTCAACCGGACGGCGCGCGAGCTGCTGCACGGCGAGGGCTTCGTGGAGGTCGAGACCCCGACCCTCACGCGCTCGACGCCGGAGGGCGCCCGCGACTTCCTCGTCCCGGCCCGCCTGGCTCCCGGCTCCTGGTACGCCCTGCCGCAGTCGCCGCAGCTGTTCAAGCAGCTGCTGCAGGTGGGCGGGATCGAGAAGTACTACCAGATCGCCCGCTGCTACCGGGACGAGGACTTCCGCGCGGACCGTCAGCCCGAGTTCACCCAGCTGGACATCGAGGCCTCCTTCGTGGAGCAGGATGACGTGATCGCCCTCGGCGAGAAGATCGTCAAGGCCCTGTGGGCCCTCGTGGGCGTGGACGTGCCGACGCCGATCCGCCGCATGACCTACGCCGAGGCCATGGAGAAGTACGGCTCGGACAAGCCGGACCTGCGCTTCGGCCTCGAGCTGACGGACCTGACCGAGTACTTCAAGGACACCCCGTTCCGCGTGTTCCAGAACGAGTACGTGGGCGCCGTCGTGATGCCGGGCGGCGCCTCCCAGGCCCGCCGCACCCTCGACGCGTGGCAGGAGTGGGCCAAGCAGCGCGGCGCCAAGGGCCTGGCCTACGTGCTCATCCAGGAGGACGGCGAGCTGACCGGTCCGGTGTCCAAGAACATCTCCGAGGAGGAGAAGGCCGGGCTGGCCGCCGCCGTGGGCGCGAACCCGGGCGACTGCGTGTTCTTCGCCGCCGGCAAGCCGAAGGAGTCCCGCGCGCTGCTGGGTGCGGCCCGCGTGGAGATCGGCCGTCGCTGCGGGCTGTTCACCGACGCCGGTGACGGCGTGGCCGCGAAGGACGCCGACTGGGCGTTCGTGTGGGTCGTGGACGCGCCGATGTTCGAGCCGGCGGCCGACGCCGTGGCCTCGGGCGACGTCGCCGTGGGCGCGGGCGCCTGGACCGCCGTGCACCACGCGTTCACCTCGCCCAAGCCGGAGTTCGCGGACACCTTCGACACCGACCCGGGCTCGGCCCTGGCCTACGCCTACGACATCGTGTGCAACGGCAACGAGATCGGCGGCGGTTCCATCCGCATCCACCGTCAGGACGTGCAGGAGCGCGTGTTCGAGGTCATGGGCCTGTCCCCGGAGGAGGCGAACGAGAAGTTCGGCTTCCTGCTCGAGGGCTTCAAGTACGGCGCCCCGCCGCACGGCGGCATCGCGTTCGGCTGGGACCGCGTGGTCGCCCTGCTGGCCGGCACCGACTCGATCCGCGAGGTCATCGCGTTCCCGAAGACCGGCGGCGGCTTCGACCCGCTGACGGCCGCACCGGCGCCCATCACCGCCCAGCAGCGCAAGGAGGCCGGCGTCGACGCGCAGCCGGAGCCGAAGCAGGCCGAGGCCGAGCCGGGAGCCTGATCCGGGCCCGCGGCGGGCCCGCCTCAGCCGCGCCGCGGACCGGCCAGCTCGTCCGAGTCCACGATCAGCGTGAACGGCCCGGAGTTGGTGAGGGAGACGTCCATCTTCGCGCCGAACACCCCGCGCTCCACGCGCACGCCGGCGGCCTCGAGCTCGGCCGTGAACCGCTCGTAGAGCGGCTCGGCCTGGTTGCCCTTCGCCGCGCGCGTCCAGGACGGCCGCCGGCCCTTCCGCACGTCGCCGTACAGCGTGAACTGGCTGACGACGAGCGCCGGGGCACCGGCGTCGGTGAGGGACCGCTCGCCGTCGAGCATGCGGAGCCCGGCCACCTTGCGGGCCACCTGGACGGCCTCGGCCTCGGTGTCGTCGACGGTCACGCCGAGCAGGATCACCAGCCCCTCGCCCTCGAAGGAGCCGACGACTTTGCCGTCGACGGTCACGGACGCGGAACGGGCGCGTTGCAGAACGGCTCTCATGCAGCCATTCTGCAACGCGCCCGGAACCGGTCCGCGTCAGCGGATCACTGACGACGGGTCGGATTCACCTCGTACACGGTGGTCGAGCCGGAGACCTCGTTGGCGACGATCAGCAGGGCGGTGCCGGAGGGGGACTCGTCGGCCGGCACGAAGGTCAGGCCCTCGGCGCCCATGTCACCCAGGCCGGCCGTGGCGTCGTCGCCCGCGGCATCCCAGTCACGGTCGTTGACGTAGTCCACGTAGGTGGCGTTCCGCGGGTCGGTGATGTCGAAGACCACCACGCCGCCGATGCGCTCGAGGCCCACGAACGCGTAGGTGCGGCCCTGGATCGTGCCCACCACTACGGACTCGGGCTCGGGGCCCTTGTCATCCGAACGGGAGTCCCCGGACGGGGTCTCGTCGTTGTTCGCGTTGAACGCGTGCTCCGGCAGCTCGCCGGCGGCCACGAGCCGGGCGATCTGCTCCTCGATCATGCCGGCGGAGTCGAACAGGCGGGTGCCGTCCGCGGTGTAGATGGAGAAGGACCGGCCGCCCAGTGTGGTCAGGGAGGAGTGGCACTCGCGCTCAGAGTCGTAGCCGAGGTCGGTGAGCACCTTCAGGCGGCCCAGGGCATCCTTCTTCTGCAGGGCCTTGGCCCCCGGGAACTCGGCGGCGCACAGGTCCAGGTCGCTGACGCGCTCGGAGTCGTTGAAGTCGCCCCACTCCCGCCCGTCACCCTCGTTGGCGGTGACGACCAGGTTCTGACCGCGCCAGCGGTACGTGTCGATGCCGTCGGGCATGGGCAGGCCGTCGACCGGCCAGTGGCCCAGCTCGATGCCGCCGTCCTTGTCCGAGGCGTCCAGCACGCCCTCGGTGGACCAATCGGTGGGCGTCAGCGCCCAGAGGTCCTCCAGCGTGGCGGACTTCAGGTCCACGACGGCGACGGCGTTGGCCTCCTGCACGGACACGTAGGCGGTGCGTCCGGTCGGGTCGACGGTGACGTACTCCGGCTCGAGGTTGCGAGCCACCCGACCGGCGGGCTCGTGACCGGCGGGCACCGCCATATCGGGGCCGGAGACGCGCACGCCGGCGGGCAGGGCGGTGCCGGCGTCGTAGGCACGGAAGTCCACGGTGCGCACCGCGTCCTGGGTCAGGCGGGAGAACTGCCGGGCGTTCTTCGGTACGGAGACCACGGAGATCGTGCCCTCCGGGTCGACGGAGAAGTCGTCGGCCGGTTCGCCCTCGTTGGCGACCACCACGTACGCCCCGTTCGGGGAGAAGGCCAGCGAGTCCGGCAGGGCACCCACCCGCACGCCGCCGAGGTAGCGCAGGGTGGTGGTGTCGAAGAACACGACCCAGCCGTGGTCGGTCTTCTCGGCGGCCTCGACGGCGACGGCCATCACACCGCCGGAGACAGCGACGGAGTTCACCGTGGCGCCCTTGTCCGTGACGGAGCCGTCCGCGGTGCGCAGGCCCTCGGCGGAGAGGGTCCGCTCGGCCACGGGGGCGGCGTCGGCGCCCAGGCGCATGACGTCGACGGCGCCGCGCTGCGCATTCACCACGAACAGGCGGCCGGAGACCGCGTCGAAGGCCGGGATCTCGGCGGCGGACTCGCCGAACACGCCGGTCTCGTGGGTGCCGGCGCGGGTGAGCTCGATGCTCTTGCCGGACGGGTTGGCGGCGATGGCGGCGCGCTGGGCCGTGGCCGAGTGCGGGGCGGGCGCGCTGAGGGAGGCCGGGGCGAGGAAGGCCGTGGACAGGGTCGCGGCGGTGACGGCCGTGGCGAGGCGTGCGAGGCGAGGCATGGATGCTCCAGTCAGGGCAGGGAGGCGGAGGACGGGGTCACCCCATCGCACGGATGTGAACGGTCCGTGACGTCCCGGCCAGCGCGCGGTGTCCCGCGGGTGTCGACGCCCCGGACGCCCCGCGTGCCGTCCGCCGAGGTCAGTCCTCGCTCGGCAGCCCCGCGAGCACCCGCACCGTCGTGAGGTTCCGGGCCGTGCCGCGCACCCCGAGCGCCCGGTCGAGGCGGGCCGGAGTGAGCGGGGAGTCGGCGACCCCCGCGGCGCAGCGCATCCACAGCAGCCGTCCCTCCAGGGCCGTGCGATCCGGCCCCGCGGGTCGGTCGTCCCCGTGGTCGAGCGCGGCCAGGGCGGCGGCCGCCTCGGGTGCGGGGTCGTCCTCGAGCACGGTGAGCTGCGTGCGTTTCGGCTCGCCGCCGGCCCAGGGGAGCGCGTCGTGCAGCTCCAGGGCGCGCCGGAGCGTGCCCACGTCCACGAGGACCACGGGGACGTCGAGGCCGCCCTCCTCACGCGCCCGTCGCGCGAACCCCTGCCGCACGCCCTCCGCGGCTGCGTCGGAGGACGCCCGGAACAGGACGTTGCCGCTGGCCAGGTGGGTGGTGACCGCCTCCCCGCCGGCGGCCTGGGCCCAGCGGATCAGCGTGTCCTTGCCGACACGGTTGCTCCGCCCCACGTTGATCCCGCGCAGCAGCAGGACGTGGGTGTGGTCGGTGCGCGGGGCGGCGGGGCTCATGCGGCCATGATGCCACCCACGCCCCCGCGGGCCGAGGACTACCCTGGACCCGATGGACGACCTCTTCAGCGCCGCCCACAACGGGGCCGACGACGACGGCCCGGCCGGCACCGTGGCCGCCCCGCACCCCGGCGCACCGCTGGCCGTGCGCATGCGCCCGCGCACGCTGGATGACGTGCTGGGCCAGCGGCACCTCATGCGGCCGGGCTCCCCGCTGCGCAAGCTCGCCGAGCCCGATCCGGACTCCGCCGCGGGACCGAGCTCGGTCATCCTCTACGGGCCTCCGGGCATCGGCAAGACGACGCTGGCCCACGTGATCGCCCGCGCCCCCGGGCGCACGTTCACGGAGCTGTCCGCGATCACGGCCGGTGTGAAGGACGTGCGGCAGGTGATGGAGCAGGCCCAGCGCGAACGGGACCTCTACGGGCGCACCACCGTCCTGTTCCTCGATGAGATCCACCGCTTCTCCAAGGCGCAGCAGGACGCGCTGCTGCCGGGCGTCGAGAACCGCTGGGTCGTGCTGGTGGCCGCGACCACGGAGAACCCGTCCTTCTCCGTGATCGCACCCCTGCTCTCCCGGTCGCTGCTGCTCACGCTGCGTCCCCTCACGGACGACGACATCGTCGGGCTGCTGGACCGTGCCGTGACCCAGGAGCGCGGGCTCAACGGCGCCGTGGTGCTCCAGGACGACGCGCGGGACTACCTGGTGCGGATGGCCGGCGGCGACGCGAGGCGGGCGCTCACGGTGCTGGAGGCCGCGGCCGGCGTCGCCCTGGACAAGGCGCGCGAGGCCGGCCGGGCGGGGGAGGGCGCCGTCGCGGTCACGGACGAGGACGCCGCGCAGGCGATGGACCACCACGTCCAGCGCTACGACAAGGACGGCGACCAGCACTACGACGTGATCAGTGCCTTCATCAAGTCCATCCGCGGCTCGGACGTGGACGCGTCGATGCACTACCTCGCCCGGATGCTGGAGGCGGGGGAGGACCCCCGGTTCATCGCCCGGCGGCTGATCATCTCCGCGTCCGAGGACGTGGGCATGGCCGACCCGACCGCGCTGCAGACCGCCGTGGCCGCCGCCCAGGCCGTGCAGCTGATCGGCATGCCGGAGGGACGCATCATCCTGGCGCAGGCCGTGACGCATCTGGCCACCGCGCCGAAGTCCAACGCGAGCTACACCGCCGTGAACGAGGCGATCGCGGACGTGCGGGCCGGCCACACGGGCGCGGTGCCGGCGCACCTGCGGGACGCGCACTACCCCGGCGCGGCGGCCCTCGGCCACGGCCAGGGCTACGTCTACAGCCACGACGAGCCGCACGCCGTCGCCCGTCAGCAGTACGCGCCGGACCCCCTGGTCGGGAGGGACTATTACCGGCCCAAGCCCATCGGACACGAGAAGCGGCTCACCGAGCAGGTGGCCGCGCTGCGCCGGATCATCCGCGGCGACTGAGCGCGCGCCGGGCCCGAGGGCGGACGCCTCGGGCGGCCGCGCGGAATAAAGACCCCGGATCACCGGTTGTCCAGGGATGAGCGGGGCGGTCGACGTCGGCCCGCCGACTCCTCGCCCGCTCGCGCCCCCATGCACCACCGACGCACAGAAGGAACAGAAGGAGCCGCCCCCATGACCCAGTCCACTCCGCAGCAGTCCACCCCCCAGCACACCGCCGCGCAGCAGCCGGCCCCGTACGGC